>CAZNBR010000312.1:0-2534 GCA_964571315.1 uncultured Syntrophaceae bacterium | reverse complement strand
TAACACCGGGAGCCCATGTGTGTCGGGGCACGCCAGATGTCCCGCATGTGACAGGGGTTTTATGCCGCTGGCCACGCATTCCTCCGGAAATAAGATTCTTGAAGGGATGGAATGCCTGTTACCTTCATAGTCTCTCCTGACATTTGATACTACAGGCCTTACTGCCAATTTTCAATAAAAATGATGAAAAGAGCTGATAAGCTCTCAAATGTACCGGCTCGCCACCTCAATAGCCGGCTGTGTGTCAAACCGAATTTGACTTTATCCGTTGGTGAGTATAGAAGGGGCCCTGATCACGAGTGGGGATTCTGGCTACCCACAAACCCGACCCGCTGTTCTTCATCGTTTTATCTTTCGTTCAATGTATCGGGCCGGTTGAATGAAATGTTAAACGGGGGACCCTGTAATTGCACCCTCTGACGCATGGAAAATACATTGTATGCGCAACGATATCGTTATGTTGACAGAAATGATGTAGCGGGGGGCATAAATGGCATGTCTGTTGCAAAAACACGGACAGTTACAATAAAAGCCATATTTGAGAAACTTTTGTACGGTACGTACAGATAAAACCAAGTGTCAAAGAGGAAAGGAGAAGAAAAATGTTAAGAAGAACAATAAAGTGGTTTTCAGCTCTGTTGATGGTAACGGCGGGCCTGTTGGTGTCTTCACCGGTGGCGTTTGCCGCTGAGGCCCTTCCGGAAGATGGATCATTCGGTAAGGTCATTTTTGCCGTGGGGGCCATGATAGCGGCGGGACTCGCGATTGGCGTGGGGACAATAGGAGCCGGATTGGGTATCGGTAATGCCGCGAATGGAGCCTGTGGTGCGGTTGGAAGGAATCCCGGTGTTCAGGGAAAGATCATGATGACCATGCTGGTTGGTATGGCTATGGCGGAATCCATTGCCATATATGCCCTTGTTGTTTCGCTTGTTCTTCTTTATGCAAACCCCTATACAAGTTTAATTTGGGGCTAATCGATATCAGGTTATTAGCTTCAAAAATAACAAAAGTCAGGGGGAGAAGAACATGGCAAAAACGACAACAGGTAAGCAGTTTTTCACTGTAGCAAGGGTATTTTTTCTGCTTATCGTAATCCCCTTATTGCTGACGTCTTTTTTGATAGCCAACGGCATTTTTCAATTGGGGGATACATCAAAAAAGGGCGCGGCAGCTGTTCTTGATCAGAAAGCGCAGGAAGAGATTATGATGCGCGCTGCTGCTGTGGCTGAGAATGTAGCTTATTTCCTGCAGGAATGCGAGAAAGATGCATTGGTGGCGACCATTCTGCCGGCAACCGCTGAGGCGTACAAGGAGTTTATGCTGAAAAACAGGCAGGCTCTATGGGTTAAAAGAAATGATAAGATTATCAAATCTTCCGAACCTCTGTACGTAGAGATGGCCTTGGTGGACAAGGCGGGTAAAGAGGTTATCAAGATTGCCGACGGGCAGATCGTAACGGAATCGAGGCTGGTAAATGTGAGCGATCCCGGAAATACGACCTATAAGTCAGAAGATTATTTTTCCAGAACAAAGGCTCTTGACAAGGGCGATGTCTATGTCTCCCACGTCACCGGCTGGTATGTTAACCGGGCTGACTTTGAGAAGGGAAAGCGGTTTAAGGGCATCGTTCGTCTGGCGACACCACTGTTTGATAAGCGGGGATTTGCAGGGCTCATTACCCTTGCCCTCGATGTACGGCAACTTGCAAAATTTACGGACAATATTATACCAACCGAGGCAGGCTATGTATTTGAAGCGGATTCATCGACGGGGAACTACGCATATATGGTAGATGACAAGGGGGGCGTCATATCGCACCCCGATGATTACCATATAGCGGGCCTCTATCAGGATGGAACCCCCGTTCCGTATCTTACGGGTGAGACGCTGGAGAGTATGACGAAAAAGGGTGAGGCGGTGCTGAATCTCTTCTTGTTGGAGTTCATGGATCCCGCACTCCCCGAGGTTGCGAAGGCCGCTTCCTCAGGCCGTTCAGGCGGTAAGGTCTATAAATTTGGCGGTCGCACCAAGTTTGTCGCCTATGCGCCGATACCGTTTTATTCGGTAACCTATCCCGAGCCTGCCGGGTTCGGATGGATTGGTATGGGCCTTGATGTAGACAAATTTAACGAAATGGCCCTGGCGACCTCTCAGAAGATAGAAAAGGAAGCGCATGCGTGGCTGACAACGATCATCCTGATTCTTATCATAGCGGTCTTTATCCTCTTCCTGATCTCAGCCCTGCTTTCGAAGGGAATCACCCGTTCGATCGAGGCGGAAGTTCCGGAGGGAGCGGTACCGCACTATTATGATGATGAAGATGAGGATTAACAGAGGGGTTGTGAAGTAATACTTAAGGAAAGTTTGTAACTCCGGGGAATATTCCCCGGAGTGATATCTTTTCATGAGCGGTGTTGACATCAAAGGCCGGGAGCACAAGCTCCCGGCCTTTTTGTATGGTGGTGGGTCCTCACCAGTTGCCTCATAAAAGATGTTACCCGGGTTTGTTGTTTATGGAGAAGATCTTTTTC
>CAZNBR010000311.1:0-2537 GCA_964571315.1 uncultured Syntrophaceae bacterium | reverse complement strand
ATTTCTCGTTTCACTCGAAATGACAACGTGAGGAGACTTTTTACGAAGCCGTCAAATATAGACTCTTAGTTGCTCTCTTGTACACAAAAACAAGTTAGAAAGGAGAGACAGAAATGATCCCAACCAAATTTTATTTTGACCTTAATGAACGTGCGACAGCATCTCTGGGCATGTCTCCCGCCGTGCCTTGTGCAGCCAGTTTTTCTCCTGCTACTCCTGCTGCTCTTGCAGGTCCTGCTGCCCCCGCTGATCCTGCTGTATCCGCAGGGGGCGCTACTCCCATCCTACTCAACCGATTAGGCACCCGTCACGCCACATCCGCAGGTGAAACTCTTGTCCTACCCCTAGCAGTCACCCGTCGAGGTGATCACAGTGAAGAATTGGTAAAAGGAGAACCCGAACCGGCCTTGAATCATGTTCATGAAGCACCACCCCAAGCCGAAACACGATGGCGCCCAATGTCGCTGTGGGATCAGATCATCATGTATTTCGGTGTGCTGCTTGGTGTGTTCTTTAGCACTGTCGTACAGCAGTTCAATCCTGACGGTCCCGCCGTGAACCTCAATGTAACCCTGGGAGCGCTTTTGGTGGCAGCCCTTGTTGCCCTCCTGATTATCCCCGTTGTATTCGAGAAGCTGAGCGTACGGCCCGACGCGCCGTTCATAGTTAAATTTGGCCTGTTCGTACAGAATGGTGTTTTCTGGCAGGTGATAATCGGTTCAATTGGCAAGACCTTTGCGGCGTAGTGCTTACCACTGTCGGCAACGGAAGCTACCAAGGGCTTTGAGGGGACGTCGACAGCGGACATCAGAAACTCACTGAAGGAGTGTTTCCAGATGGCAAGGATCAAAGGAGGAAAAACAAATGGAATATGTCATCGTTATATTTAAAGACGACCGGGAGCTGGTCATCGATGGCGAGACTCAGGGCAGGACCAACCAGGTTATAGAACTGGAGGGGGGGACGCATATCATAACGCTCAAGGCGCCCCCTTCTGATTTTCGACCGGAAGAAGGGGTTATGATACTTCTCGAAGGGACAACGGCCATTTCACCGAAAGAGGTGCGGTATGAAAAAGTGGAATCGTAGTATCTGTCTCGCGTCACTGGTTGCCGTCGTGTTGTTGTGCGGCGGCTGCGCGCACTATCAGCTCAATCAACCCCTCAAAACAGTCGAGCAGGCTGCCCCGTACGCATTCGATCGTTTTACCGAGCCCGCCGATGCTGACGAAACGTTTGTCATCCTTGCCTTCTCCGGTGGAGGCACCCGAGCGGCCGCCCTTTCGTATGGCGTTCTCAAGAAGATGCGGGAGGTCCGCCTCCCCGCCTCGGACAAATCATTGCTCGATGAAGTCGATGTCGTATCAACCGTGTCCGGCGGATCCTTTACGGGGGCATACTACGCGCTCTTTGGAGAAAGAATCTTTGATGACTTCAAGGGGAAATTTCTCAACCGTAACATTGAAAAGGAGCTGTTTGTCAAACTTGCCAACCCCTACAACTGGTTTCGTCTGGCATCTCCATACTTCAGCCGGATCGACCTGGCCGCCGAACTGTACGATGACACAATCTTTGAATCCATGACATTCGCGTCACTGGCGAGGAAAGCCGCGCGGCCGTTTTTGATTATCAACGCGACCAATCTCTATAACGGCGCCCGTTTCGAATTTACCGGCGATCAGTTCCGGTACATCGGCTCCGACATACTCGCCTATCCTGTAGCCCGGGCAGTAGCCGCGTCATCCGCGTTCCCCTTTTTGCTCGCGCCCATAAGTCTCGCGAATTATTATGACACGGCAGGCGGCAAAGCAGAGATAAAAGATACGCTCGCCCTTCAGGACTACTGGAACAATAAGCGCCGCTATTACTCGGCATACAACAACGCCATATACGCGGATCAGGAAAAACATCCCTATGTTCACCTTATGGATGGAGGGCTTGCCGACAATCTCGGGTTAAGGGCAATATACGATCTGTATGTCAGGAGTGATATCCGGAGAAAGATAAATGACGAAAAGATACAGCGGCTTCTCGTCATTGTCGTCAATGCGAAAACGGAAAAACGCGAGAATTTCGACCAGAAGGAGAGCCCGCCCGGATTGAGAAAGGTCGGATACAAAACGGCCACCGTTTCCATGGACAATTACTCCTTCGAAACGGTAGAAATGTTTAGAGAGATGGTGAGTGACAGAATAAAGACGCAGGAATATCTCAAGGCTTGCCAGGAAAGGCTTGATCAACACAGCACTGACGGCTTTAAGCTGGCGCCCCTCGCCGGAGGTCAATTGAAGCTGTATGTCGTTGATCTTTCTTTTAACAATCTCTCTGACGAGCATGAAAAAGAGTTTTTTAATAATCTTCCGACATCCTTTGCTCTGAGTGAAACGGATGTCGATAAATTGATCGAGGTCGGAGGCCGCTTACTGGTTGAACATCCATATTTCAAAAAATTTATGGATGACTATAAATAGTTACAACAGCGCCCTTTTTTACTTACGATTGATTACCGAAACTTGTCGCATGTGCTTTTGAAAATAC
>CAZNBR010000310.1:0-2553 GCA_964571315.1 uncultured Syntrophaceae bacterium | reverse complement strand
CAGTCTGCCGCTTTTCATGACTACCACTCCTTTTCCGCCTTGTGCACAGCGGGATGCGTTCAGCCGCTCCCGGAGATCCGTTCATGCTTCACGTGGTCGCCGGCGCGTACATGGATCGGCATTGTACTACAAATAAAAACAAGGGGAAACGGGAAATTTCAGGCGCGGGGAGGCCCTTCCCTCCTCCCCCCTCGCTTTTCCCCGCATGGCGATCCGAAAGCCGAGGCGGTGCAACCGCTGCCGTATCTTGAGATTTGACAGGGGCCGCCCTCTCATGCGATGAACAGGAATCCGCTGAATAGGACCAGGAGCGCCAAGGCTGTCAAAAATCTTAGAGATAACCTCTTTATGTCTTTTATCTCCTCGATTTCGGGTCTTTCAGAAACAGCAATCATGTGCTCAATATCCTGTCAGAACCTCAGAACCGAAACAGCACGCCTACCATGCCGCTGATGCCCGGCATGGGGTATCCCTTTTTCTGTTCATAGTAGGTGTCGGTCAGATTCTCGACTGCCACATAAGCGGTTGAACGGATACCGTGCCACAGTGTTTGGAAGTCATAGGTCAGTTTTCCGTTCAGGAGGAAATAGGAATCTACCGTGTCCACGTTCACGGTTCCAGCGCGGCGGGCCCGTGAAGTCACATACTGATCGCCCACATACAGGGCATCGAAGCTGATCTGAAACCGCTCGGAAACGGAGTAGTTGACTCCCGAGCTTCCGGACCACTCAGGGGTGTAAGGAAGATCCTCGGGGTCAGCATCCAGATACGTAAACCCGGCAAAAAAGGTCAGTTCAGGCAAGGGGCTCAACGTAATCGTCCCCTCTACCCCTCTCGTGGTGAAGTCGCCAATGTTCTTGAAAAGGGACGGGAACGGAGGAGGGGGCGAAATCACAATTCGATCCTGGCCGTCATTGTAGAAGTACGTCAGATCCATCTTCACCATGTGGTTCAACTGGTGGCTGATTCCTATTTCATAGTGATTCACCAACTCGGGGTTCAAATCCTGCCACTGGTTGACCCCGGGCAGGGACAATTCATCCTGCGCCTTCACATAGATTCCCGGATAATTGACCCCTCGGGAAAAAAACGTGTTGAGCCGAGTGTTCCCGTATCCCAACACTAAACCTGCCTGGGGCGCAAATTCGTTGCCATACTGGCTGTGGTCGATATAACGAAAGCCTGCCGACGGGATGGCATAGAAACCCTGTTTCGAACCTATCAGTTGACTCAGCGCAAGATAGGGTGCGACCATGCGCCACGTCTCTCTGGGGAAATAAGCCGGTGAGGCGGCAGGGTCAAGATCCTCCACTTCGCCGCTCATATAGTCAAGATCCAGACCGAGCATGATTTCTCCGCCTTCCCATATGCTCACTGTTTCGCGAGCTCTCATTCCCCGGTTTTCGTAGTCCGTGAGCCTGTCGAGTCCGGGTGTGCCGCTTTGGTTCACCCAGTCAACGCCGCCGGATTCGAGATAGAATTTCAAGTAGCCCGCGCCCCAATCGTAGGCGTTTGAAAGAGTTGCAACGGAAAAATAATCATCTGTGCTGAATCTTCCATCCGAAGGACTGGAGCCGTCTGCCGGGCCGGGGTCATCGGCCCAGTTGTTCGTGTGGTTTAAAGTCATGCTCAGGTTCCAGTTATCGTTCAGGTCATATCCGATTCGACCGAAGTAGTTCTGAAGTTCACCGTCCGCGTTCTCCCGGTGGCCGTCCGAGCTCCGGTAGCTCTGAATAAGATAGTAGTCCACCTTGTTCACTTTTCCCCCGTGCTCAATGACCTCCACCCACGTATTATAGGAACCATAGCCGCTCTGGAGGGAGGTGTAAAATCCCTGATCGAGTTTTCTCTTGGTTTGTATGTCTACGGCGCCGAATGCCATGTTGCCGTAAAGCACAGGTTGTGCGCCCTTGTATATTTCAATGCTGTCGATCATATCCACGCTCAGCACATCCATGAGGGGATGGGTCCAGACACTGACGAACTTGGGAATGCCGTCCACAAGCATCTGGATTTCGGCACCCGGCCGCGAACTTCCCTGGCCTCTGATGAATATGGCGCCACCTTCACCCCCGCCGAAACTCCCAACAGGGTTGTGCCGGGAGACGATCACCCCCGGCACTCTCCGGAGAGCAGACGGAAGGTCCTGGGCGTTGAGATCGGAAATCTGTTCCTTGCTCACGGTTGTAACCTGGCTGCCATAGTTGTTCACTTCGTTCCCCTCGATGATGGGGGAGGCCGTCACGACCACCTCCTTCATTTGCATCGTTTGTCCAGGAACCGGTTTTTCTTCAGCGACCGCATTCGGGATAAGTCCCCAAAAAAGACAGAGAAAAGCAACTGTGCCGACCACTTTTGCCGAATCCCGAACCATATTTTCTCCTCCTAACTGTCCAAATCTGCTTCCTCATTAAAAAAACACCCAGCACCAAACCGCTCGCAGTCCAGTCGGGGATCAGGCATTCCCAAATGGAGGCAATCCGGATGGAATATTACTTACTCAACTTTCGCACATGTTTAAGCGAGTCTATCTACCTGTTCTTTAACAATAAG
>CAZNBR010000309.1:0-2562 GCA_964571315.1 uncultured Syntrophaceae bacterium | reverse complement strand
CAGTGATTATTGGCAAATGATGAACAGGTTGAATGATTCGAGATGCTCTTGACAGGGAGCAGCTATCTGTACCGACAAACACGAAGCCCCGTCTCTTATTGCAAAAGACGAGGTTTCGTGCTTGATTTCTCACCTTTTCGCTCCTTTTGTGTACACCCCCCTTTGTAGCACGCTCACTGAACCACTTTCGATTTGGTTTGTCAATAACTGATCTGCTGTTTTTTAAAATCGCAGTCATCGTCTCTCCCGATGACTGCCCTTCTATGTGTCGCCTTTTTTAAGCTCTCTCAGGGAACGTGCCGTCAACCCCATCGAGTAATCGTATTCTTTCAGCGTCGCGGTGATACTATCAACTACCTCCTGCCACAATCCCCCCACGTTCTCCACGAATGAGTCGATTATCTCGTCCGTCTTTCTTTCAATGAGGCTGAGGTATCGGCGGTAAAACCAGAGGCCTAAAAAAAGATTGATGAGCGCGTAGCTTCCCAGCGCCGCGAGGCCGATCGGGCTGAAAAGGTTGTAGAAGGCGGTAAAAATAAAATTCAGCACGGTTGCCAATGCCGGATTCGCGAAGAGATCCTGCCACGCCTCCTTCCCCGCGAGGGCGACAATAAGGGTGGCCAGGAGGAAGAGATAGACAGCATACTGACTGGCGCGAAACGGGAGATGCCGGGCCCGGCGCGAGGATAGAAGCCGGCTGCCGACCTGCCGCTCAAGTTTCTCCTGCAAAGCTGCCGTGTGCTGCTGCGGTCTCAGCATCTCCTCAACCTGCCCGACCATCGTGTGGTGGGCCCCCTTTCTCATGGCGCCGCTGATGATAGTATTGGTGATATTTTCAAGCCGCCTCTGAAAGATCTGAGACGTTCGCTGCACAGCGAGGCCGAATGACACCGCTTCCGTTTCTTCGTTTCTGTTTTGTCCCCGGTATTTCCAGTGCCGCACGAGCTCCGCCACGCCGAAGCCGGGCCCGGCCAAGAGTGAGATGGCGTCAATCTGTGACCGTACCTCCGCCCGGACGCCCTCGTCCATGACGGCATGCACCGTGTCCTGAATAAACGTCTGGCCTTCGGCGCGCGCCGCCTCGATCTCCCGTATCGTCCCGGTCAGGATATCGTGCATAGTCTCAAGGTGCGCCAGCTCGGTTTCAAAGAGCGAAAGGTAACGGGTGTATTCTTTGTCCAGGTTGGTGGCCTTTATGTTTTGTATCTCCTTCACATCCCTCTGGCGGAAGATCTCCTGGCGCAGACCCGGAAACTGGTTCCAGGAAGAGAGGGCCGGTTCAGTGAAGGCCTCCGCCGCGGAGAGGGTATAGATGACCGGATCGACAATATCGGCCTTTCGGAGATGCCCCTGGAAATCCGCGTAGACCCGCCGCATCTCTTCGAATCCCTCTTCGGCGCTCTTACCGTCAAAGAACAGGTCCGCCTTGTTGACGGCAAAATAGAAATTGTGCTGTGACTTCGGCACCAGCTTGAGAAATTCATAAAAACTTCCGTCGCCGTATTTTTCGGGAGAGGTCAGCCATACGAGGATATCCACATGTTCCATAAATCCGAGGACCTGTCGCCTGTGCTCCGACAAGAGGCTGTCGTAATCGGGAAGGTCGCACAGTATGATCTGCCGCACGGCCTCGCTGGTATGGGAAAATTCCTGCCAGGCTATCTCAGGATCGGGGGCAAAGGGGAGAGGTGCATCGCCGTAGCGATACATCAGGATCGCGTCGGTATGCGGCCTGCGGTGACTCGCGGACGAGATGGGAGCCCCGGCAAGGGCGTTCATGAGGGTTGACTTTCCGACGCCGGTCCCCCCCAGTAATCCAACCACCAGGTACCTCTGCGCCACGGCATCGAGCTTGTCGAGGAGCACCTGAGCCTCCTCCACGACGTGCTGCCGCTCGTCCTTTGAAAGACTGACGAGGTCCGTCGTCCGGGCGATGTTTTGGGACTCCAGGATGCTGCCTCGCAGCCGTGCAGAGGAATCGTTCATTCCCTAGTCCTCCAGTTCTTCCTTCAGGTCTTGCAGGTTCTTGATCGTTTCCCCCTTTACCAGAAACGGCTCCAGACAGGACGTATACCGCTGTTTCTGCTCTTCCAGGATATCCAGAATGCCCTCCCGGTATCCCGCATCCAGTTCGCGGGCAATACCCCGGATTTCGTGATACGCGAAGAGGTTGACGGAGCCTCTCGTCACCAGGGGCGCCAGAAACGAATCAAGCGCCGCCTCGATAAAACCGATGCCGCCCCCGAGAACAATTTCAAACGACAGGATCAGTCCCCCCCACATAATGGCGGTGGAATAGATCCCCAGTTCCTTATACTTTGGAATCCCCCGGGCCAGTTCACGAAACTTCCCTTCAAGCCATTCGATCATCCGCTCCTGCAGCCGCCCGGCTCTATCCTGGATCTCTTTGTCGGAGAGGACGAGTGTATCACGGCGGAGCGCCTCGAATAATAGGGAGCCCGGTGTCTCGGGGGAAAGGGTTTCAATGACACGGCGGTTTACCGCGCTTATGGTCGAAAGGATCGGCGTCTTGTCGTTCAAGTCGTTATCCATTGCCACATG
>CAZNBR010000308.1:0-2569 GCA_964571315.1 uncultured Syntrophaceae bacterium | reverse complement strand
AAAAAGCGGACTGGGTGGATGGAGGGTATCACATGTAGCTGTGAAGACCCGAGAGCAGATAGTTTACGCCGAGATAGGTAAAGATAACCGCGATAAAGCCGGCAATGGATATGACGGCTATCGCGGTCCCTCTCCACCCCCGGACCAGGCGGGCGTGAAGATAGGCGCCGTAGAGCATCCAGGTTATCAGCGACCAGGTCTCCTTGGGGTCCCAACCCCAGTAGCGGCCCCAGGCGGTATCGGCCCAGACGGCGCCGGTGATGATCCCCAGCGTCAGGAGCAGAAACCCGATCGATATGGTCCGATAGGCAAGCTCATCAAAGAATGCCGGAGGGGGCAGCAGGGTGACCAGCTGCCCCCGCGTCTTTTCCGTCACCAGATAGAACACGCCGGCCCCGAATGAGAGGGCAAAGCACGCATAGGCGAGGAAGGCGCTGATGACGTGGCTGATGAGCCAGTTGCTCTGCAGGGCCGGGATCAGGGGTTGTATCCGGGTGTCAACGCTTCCCGAGAGTGAGGCATAGGCCAGGAGGAGAAAGGCGAAGAAGGAAAGGATGGTGCCGACAAGCATGTTTCCGTACCGCCTCTGCGCGAAGAAGAGGACCACGATGAGGGACCACGAGAAGAAGACAAGGGATTCATAGAAGTTCGAAAGGGGCGCGTGCCCGAACCCCAGGCGGTACGAGAGCGCCCACCGGATGGCAATCGCCGCCGTCTGGATGGCGAATCCGGCCACCACAATGACGGTGGCCGCACTCCCCACCTTCCGCCTGTCCGATACAACGGCGATGAGGAAGATGAGGGCGGAGAAAAAATAGACAAAGGTCGTTATACTGATAAGAAAGGTATCATCCATAGTCTCACGCGGTAAAGATCGTTCGGCATGCCTCGTCGAGCCGCTCTTCGAAGCCCTTCCTGTTTTTTCCGGCATCGGCGGCAATCAGGATCTCTCCACCTTCCGCTGCGGGGGTGATCCTCACCCAGATGCGCCGGTGCGTCCCGAGGAGACTCAGGGCAAAACCGGCCAGGATCAGGACAAAGCCGGCCCAGACCAGCGGGACACCGGGGTCGCTGCCGACCTGTATCCCGGTATAAAAACGCGCCGTGAAGTCCTTGAAATCAAAGGTATACCCACCGTGCGGCTCCGCCTGCTGCCCCTTTTTGTCACGGAAGAGCCAGAAGATGTCGTGGGGCTCCCCCGGCCTGAGCAGGACCCCCAGCAGGGCGGGACCCCGGCCCTGAAAATCGGGGGCGAACCTGGCAACGGCAAAGGAGGCCGCGGTGCCCGACAGGGGGGTCTTCTTCATCAGGTCGAGGGTCAAGGGGATCTCTCTCCCCGTCCCGGCATGCCTCGCAACAACCTTGAAGCCGCTCGCCTCCGCGATGCCGTAGGTCGCTTGGCAGAATTTCAACCCCTTGTATGTCAGGGGTTCATTCACCCTGATGATTGCGGAGAGGACCTTCTTCCCCCCTTCAAGGACCGTCACATCGGATCGATACTCTCGGGGCATCCCGTTTTCATAAAATGACACGGAAAAATCATCACAGCCGATGGCAAAGGGGAGGACTCTGATCCCGCCACCGGAGAGTTCAACGGTATTTGAGGACGCCCCTTCGTCGATCCTCATCTCCCCGCCAAATCCCCAGATTGCCCCTATCAGGCCTCCGGCAAGGATCAGGAGGATGCTGACGTGGATGCCGATCATCCCCAGCCGGGCATACCGCCCCCTTTCGGCATAAAGGCAGGTTCTCTCCTCTCCGCAGGTCATGGCCGGCTCTCCCGCGAGGGCCCGGAGCAGTATCCGGGATCGTCTCCGTATCTCATCCACGGGGCTGCGGCTCTGAAGGGTCCTTGTGATGGGAGCGGTCTGGAAGACCCCGTCATCCCCATGCCGGTCTCCGGAGGTGATCTGCCGGAAGAGACGGGGGACCTGCCGAGCGGTACAGGCGACGATATTGACGGCCAGGAGAAGGAGGAGGCCGGTAAACCACCACGAGTAGTATAGATCAAAGATATTGAAAAATTCGAGGAGTGAAGAGAGGGTGGGACCGTAGATCTCCTCATAGTGCTGCCGGGGGAGCCCCTGCTGGACGAGGGTCCCGAAAATGGACGTAACGGCCAGGATCAGGAACAGAAACAGTGTGAGCCTCGCCGAGGCAAGGCCCCTGTAGAGTGTTCGCATCATGGCAGGTGGTTACACCCCGTCGCTGTAAACGTTGTCTTTTCGATATCCCGTGGGCCCGGTGGAACCCGATAGATTGAATATGAAGGATATACAAAGACTTGTCAAGAAATTATCCGTCTGCCCCGCCCTGGTTGCAGGCCGTAACGGTCTTCTTCGCCATGATCCCTTTGACCCGTTCTTGTTTGACCACCTCCTTGCAGTTGGCCGGCAAATGGTATATCTGTCAGGCTCAAAGGCACGGAAGCGGCCGGGGGGCGGTCACAAATAAAATGGATATTCTTATCAAATAATGGAGGAACGGGATGAAGACAGTAGATTTTTCTCTGGACGGGAAGGTCGCCCTGGTGACCGGGGCGAGCAGGGGTATCGGCGAGGCAATCGCC
>CAZNBR010000307.1:0-2576 GCA_964571315.1 uncultured Syntrophaceae bacterium | reverse complement strand
GCCGCTTTTTCCGCCTCCGCGCAATCGCTCGGCAACGGGGGCTCCATAGTCAATGCCTGCACAACTTGCGAAAACAGCAGACCGGCCAGAACTAGAGCAGGAAAAATTTTGCCACGACACCGCATAATTCCCTCCAGATGGTGTAACCAGGTTGATATTACATGGTAGCTTCGCATGAAACAAATCTGCTCACTGAAAAAGAAGACAGACCGCCTGCAATACTTTGCCAACACATTTGAACCCGCTCACACGCAAAGGAAGCCTATGAAACTTCGCACAACCCTGTACGGTTTTTTTGATAAGAGATTGCTTCTGTATGTGTTAACTCTAGGAAGTCCAGTCTTGCATGTCAAGGAAATCTTATGGCGTGAATGGTGTTTATTACTGATTGAAATCAAACAAGAAATAAGACAATTTCCAACGGTGTTATCAGATTTTTCTATTAGGGCTTCCTGCTTCATTTGTGCCGTTTTATCGGACATAAAAACCCTTGATTTGACAAATGAGCGGAGTAAAATACTCTTACACAAGGATCGTGAGATATCATCACCCTCTCAAGAGAAGCCCCGGTAGAGATCCGCCTTCCTTCCGGGGCTTCGCCTTTCTCATCCATCGTTCAATCCATCCAGGAAAAGGGTTTCAAGAACTTTCGTCGTCACATGATAAATATCAGGCTCACCTGGGATATGATGTCCATCAACTGTTGAGCTTGTTCCTTGCCCTTGAAGAGTACCTGAAAGAAACAATCCTCCTTGGTTGAATAATCATATGCTCTCCCGTTTGAGGATTTCTGCCATTCCTGGCCTTCTTGTCAATGATATAGAACTTTCCGAATCCGCTGATCTTGACCTCCTCACCATTCACAAGTGATTGTTTTATTATCTCCAGGACGGATTCAAACAGGTCTTCGGATTTGTTCTTAGGAAGACCAAGCTGGTCGTTGATTGATTTGACCATATCTGCTTTTGTAAGAGCCATGGGAAAGATGCCTCCTTTCATGATAAACGGGGTACTCTGATTATGTCGTTAGAAACAAATTACTTCTATGACTTAATTATGTCAAGGGAATAAAGATGTTACAGAAAAGATGGATACAGGCGATATCAACACTTTCAAATACACTTCACGTAAGCTGATCAGGCCAGATCATTGAACGCGGGATGAAACATGCTAATACCTGACAGCTTGTTTCCCGCTCATTCAGGCTCATGGCTTCTTCCTGTAACCGAGGAAGTCAATCGGGATCGAGTTATTGTATATTTCTTTTCGTAATCAGCGACGCTCTGCTCACTGGAAAAATACGAGAACTGGTGAGTAGTTTTTCCAGAGCAGCACTTTGTTATGCATTATTGGGCCCTCGAATTTCCGCCTCGAAGCGCTGCTCAATGACAGGAGCCCCCATTGTTTGCCGGACCGTTCTTCAACCAACTTAAACCCGTATTTTTCATAAAGGTGCTTTGCCGGATCCAGGCCCTGAAATGTCCAGAGGTACACCGCCTCGTACCCTTTCTGTTCACAGAAGGCCATCGCCTGTTTCATTAAATAATTTCCCGCCCCTTTTCCTCTGAGACTATCCGATATGATAAACCAGCGGAGGTGTGCAATATTCTGCGCCTGTGATGATCCGTCAATGCTGATCGAGCCTTCAATATTTCCATTGATGGATAATAACCAGATACAGTCTTTCGCCTGATTGTAGCCGCTGATGAAGTCGGAAAGTTCCGCCGCCACCTTGGCTTCAAAAAAAGACCCAAAGTTCCAGTGTTCGGCATAATATTGTGCATGAAGCTCAACTACGCGTCCGATTGCGCCGGGTACATATCCGGTTGTTGCTTCAAAGCTGCTCATGTGGCGATCCTGATGAAACTGGCTGCTTAACGCTGCGGGTTACCTGTCGCAGGGTGGATTCCGGGGGACAATATGCATATTCTTGCCTCTTGTCATCGGGGAACAGGTACAGGTAGCAGACCCAATAGTTCTATAATGGGATATGATGTCTTCTAGCTTCCAATTGTCGCAATAGCCCGCATTCTAACCTTACGACAGTGTTTTGAGGAAAGCAATCAGGTCAGCCAGATCATCGTCGCTGATCTTCCAGCGCGGCATCTCCGGTTTCAACTGTGTGCCGTCGGGATCCTGACCGTTTACAACCGCCAGTCGAAATTTTTCCGCATCGAATTCGGGGGACAAAGCGGACCAGCGTATGTCTTTGGAATCCATCACCTGCATCATACCCATGTTGTGTCTGCCACCCCGCCCATCCGGGGCGTGGCATGAAACGCATGCCAGTCGCCCTCCCATCATCATCCAACCGGTCGCTGCCGGACCGCTCGTGTAGCTGATTGCCGTACCGCGCTCGCTCGTAGAGGTGAAATAGATGCGTTCGCCATTAGAACGAAAGACTCCTGTTCCCCACGCCGTTCCGCCGCTCATCATACCTGGTCCAGACCCCGTTTGAGTGTTTGTATCACAGGAAATAAGGGTAATACCCACAACGATAGCCCAAATTAAGGCCGGTATTGATTTTTCCATTGTATCATCCCTCCCTTAAACTATTGGCAATGCCCCCTGTTTAT
>CAZNBR010000306.1:0-2602 GCA_964571315.1 uncultured Syntrophaceae bacterium | reverse complement strand
TCTGCGATTATGTTTTCCTACCTGTTTAACGAGGCCTGTAGGAACCTCGGCACGCTGCTACAGCTTCACCTATCCCCGTCGAAACCGTGACGCCCCCATATGAAAGATCAGTAATTGTGCCCTTACTATAGACACTTTTGTCGCCCAAGTCAAGGAGGCACAGAAGACCCGTTACCGTCCCCTGTTCCGTGCACTCATATCCCGCTCTGCATCCCGCATATCATCTCTTTGTCTGATATCCTCCCTTTTGTCATACAGTTTCTTACCCTTCCCGATACCGATCTCCATCTTCACCTTTCCGTTCTTGAAATACATCTTCAGGGGAACAAGCGTCAGGCCTTTTTCGTTTGCTTTTCCATAGAGTTTCTTTATCTCTCGTTTATGCAGCAGCAGTTTGCGAACCCTCAGCGCACTGTGATTGGAGCGGTTGCCGTGGGAATAGGGGCTTATGTACATATCATAGACAAACACCTCTCCATTCTTCACCTGGGCGTAGCTGTCCTTCATGTTTCCCCTGCCTTCGCGAAGCGCCTTCACCTCGGTCCCGGCAAGGACAACCCCGGCCTCATAGGTGTCTTCTATGAAGTAGTTGCGCCGTGCCAGTTTGTTCTGACATATGATTTTCTCAGCCGACCTGTCCTTTTTTGCCATCATGAACCCTTATCATTCAGCGAACATTTCACAGAACGTGTCATCATCCACGTCTCGTCCCGGAAGATAGTCCATCTTCACATGGCTCATCGCCTTGAAGATATTTTCGCGCACGTTCTTGTTGTCCCTCTCCATGCCATCCAGAAGTCTCTTTATGTACATCCTGCGTGAGGTCTTGCTTGTGGGGCACCTGTTTTCTATCATGGGCAAATCTTTCTCTCTCGTGTACCGCTTGATCAGGGGCTCCCTGATGTACGCAAAGGGCCGGATAAGGTGAAACTTCCCCCCGAATACCGGCTGGTCCGGCATCATCGTGCTGATCTCCCGGCCGTAGAAGATGTTGATCAGCAATGTCTCTATGATGTCGTCCTTGTGGTGCGCGAAGGCTATCTTATTGCACCCGTTTTCGTTTGCTATCTCGAATATCCTCTTTCTCCTCATCCGTGAACAGAGAAAGCAAGGGTTTTTTTTGTTGTAATCGCTGTGCGCCAGGGGACCTATATCGGTCTTCTCCATGACATACTCGTACCCGTTTTCCTTAAGGTATCTCTCCAGCGTGGCGTACCCCCGGTATTCCTGATCAAATCCCATGTCGACATTAACCGCCAGGATCGAAAATCGCGGAAGAAACACCATGGGGGTGTTGAGAAGATCGAGGAGCACAAGGCTGTCCACCCCGCCCGAGACACCGACCAGCACGCGGTCACCTTCCCCGATCATACCATAATCCACAGCGGCCTTTTCGAGCCACTTTTTGAGGTGCAGGTACAGTTTCGAGCGCTTCTCTTTCAACAGGATTTTCCCTTTCCAAAACGGTCCCGACCGGTAGACATCAACCGCCCAAAAGTGTATAGTACCCTACCATGAAAATGAAGTCACGCCAAACCGGAAATATCTTATCAGGACTATGGAGCTGGATTACCAGCAAAAAATAAAAAATAAATTTTTTCTTGACAACTGCCGTGTCTTGACTTTAGGATGTACACAGGTAGTTTTTTTTCAAAATTTCATAGACATTACGTGCCCGATATATTCTCAAAAGGGGGGACCCAAGCTATTATGCCATAAAACCACCTCTCAAGAATCTGAAAATCTTTTAGGCAACTGGATGTATCAGAATATGTTTTACTTAGTCAGTAATTCTTTTTGGACGGAGGGCCGCAGATGATCCCACTGCTTATAAACACCCCTGAGACAATGTTCAAGATCAGGGTGGTAACCGCAAAAGATGCTTCCGCAAAAGCTCTGGAGCGTTTGCAGGCAATAGGCGTCCTCCATATAGAAGAACCCCAGGAATTAGATCCCGCCGATATAGCAGCAATAGAGGAAAAACGAAATCTCATACGAAAAATATCCGTCAACATCAACGACATCCTGTCGCATGTAAGGGGAGAGCACCGGGTACTCATACCGGAAGACGCACCTGCTCAATCCCTCGACAAGATTTTGCATCGGACCGGCAGGTTGCGCGAAAAGTGCGCCCGCCTTCGCGAAGATGCGACAAAGCTGGAAGCCGATATCTCCAACATGGAGGGGCTGGGGAGATACCTGGATATCCTGGCGCAGGAGATAAATCTCCCGCTGAGAGACCTGAACTATTCCGGAAACTATGTTTCGGCCAGGGTATTCGTATTCCAGGCGGAGGTCTCCAGGACATTCCTGGAAAAAGCCGGCCAGCATATTCTTCAACATGTCACCGCCTCTTCAAAAGAGGAAACGGTGCTCTATACCATTGCCAGAACCACCAGCCAGAATACGGTGGAAGCACTGGCGCGAGACCTGGGAGCACTTCCGCTTGAGATACCCGATGAAGAATTAACCCTGAGGGACTTTAGCGCGAAGAAGGAGGATATCATCGAGGGAAAGAAGCAGGCGATCGAGGAGGTAGAGAGGGAAATAGGAACCATTACCTCGGAAAATCTGGAGCAGATCGCCCTCTACAGAGAGGCCA
>CAZNBR010000305.1:0-2608 GCA_964571315.1 uncultured Syntrophaceae bacterium | reverse complement strand
ATGACAGAGTGAGGGACGACATGACAGAGTGAGGGTCGAAGGGTAGAATATCGGAGCGGGTGGAGGCGCCCATGGCGGGCCCTCAATTCATAGAAGGATACGGAGAACAGTGTTGGAACAGCGAAACCCCATCCTCAGCGAAAGCGCGAACGAGCAGATATATCACTGCGCGAAGTGCGGGCTGTGCCTCGAGGCGTGTCCGGTGTACCGGGAGTTGCTCGTAGAATCGGCGAGCCCCCGCGGAAAGGTGCAGCTGGCACGGCACATCATCGACGGGGATCTCGATATCACCAGCCGTATGAGCGAGATACTCTTTTCGCAGTGTCTCCTGTGCGGTTCCTGCGTGGCCGCGTGCCCCAGCGGCGTGAATCAGGCGCAGCTCTTCTCCGGCCTGCGCTGGCGGGCGACGGAGCGCTATGGCATCCCCCTGGTCAAAAAGCTGTTTTTTGAGATCCTGTCACGCAGATGGATGATGTCGACCTCCGCCTGGTTCGGACGATGGGCGAGGAAGATGTTCGGCGGTTCCGGGATAGAGGGGAAGATACGGGCGGGTAACCTTCCCCTGGAGGGGGTGCCTCCCTTTAACGACAGACCCTTTAATGACGAGTATCCCGAGGTTGTCCCCGCCGAGGGCGAGAAGAGGGGAGGGGTCCTCTACTTTCACGGGTGCGCCACGCAGTATCTCTTTGCCGATATCGGCCGGTCGACCGTTTCGGTCCTTTCGCGGATGGGGGTGGAGGTGACCATACCAAAGGGCCAGTCGTGCTGCGGCCTTCCCATCTTTCTTTCGGGGGACAGAAAGACATCCCTCCGATGCATGGAAGAGGCGCTCGCGCTCTTTGCCCGCGATGACGTTGACGCGGTTATTGTAGACTGCGCCACCTGCGGCTCCGCCCTGAGAAAGGAATATCCCCATATCCTTCGAGAGCTGAGGGATCTCGGCGAACCGATCGGGGAGGATACCATCCGGAAAGCCGAGCTCCTCGCCTCAAAGGTCCGCGATGTTTCCGAGTACATAGAGGAACATATGGACTGGCTGCCGGAGCTGAAAGGGAATGGCTCAAAGGTCCGGGTGACCTGGCACGATCCCTGCCATCTTCTCAAGGGGCAGGGCGTCAGCAGCGGGCCCAGAAAGATACTCAGGGCGATCCCGGATATCGAGTATGTGGAGATGGAAGGGGCGGGTACGTGCTGCGGAGGAGGGGGCGAGTTTCAGATAGAACATGGTGAAACGTCGGCCCTGATCACGGAGAGAAAGATCGGGAAGATCTATGATACGAAGGCCTCGATTCTCGCCACGGGATGCCCCGGCTGCGCCATCACGATCGGCGCCCACCTCGACACGGCAAAGGAGATGAAGGTGATGCACCCCGTCCAGCTCCTGCGGCGGGCCTTGATCGACGAATAGAAGACCTTCTCGTAAAACCAGCCCGGCACCCTCTCATCGAATGGAACTCCCCGCCCGTACGGCCGGGGAGGTTTCGCCGGATCAGAAATCGGGTATCGATACCTCGGTTTCCCCCTCGGGGAGGGGGACGACGACCACCGGCTTGTGAGCACGGCGCAGCACCCGTTGCGCCACGTTCCCCAACAGGGGATGGCTCATGAATCCCTTCCCGTGGGTTCCCATGACAATGACGTCGCAATCGCGGCTCCGTGCCTGTTTCAGTATCTCGTCCGCGGGGTATCCCTCGATCACTTCGATGGTGACATGGCCATTGATCACCTGCGGATGATCGGCAAGCTCCCTGTCACGAAAGGCTGTGATTACCTTTCTGGTACGCTCGATGGATTCAGCCAGGATCTTGTCATGATACCCCTCGTCTTGTATTTTGAGATAGGATGCGACAATCGCTTCCTGAGACGGGGGCAACCTCTCCACCACATGCAGGACGACTATTTCAGCGTTGTGATTCTTCGCAAGGTCTACCGCGTAGCGGAAGGCATAGGCAGAGTTTTTTGACAGGTCTGTCGCGTAAAGAATTCTTTTGATTGTAAGCGGCATAACGCACCTCCCTTTCTTGGCCGGCTAGGGCATACAAAGATCCGTTTATACGTCGTGTCTCTCAACTATGTTGTACTTTTATCATATATTCCTCTTATTTTCCACCGGGGTAACAGGTCGGGAGGTCTTTCAGGAGTGATGCACAAAAGGCATCTTCCATGCCCATGGGTTCCGGATTGAATATTGATGGTTTCGTAAAAAGTCGGGCTTAGCGAATATGTCATTTCGACCGGAGGGAGAAATCTTATCTTTTCAGTGCGTTACGGTTTAAAGATTTCTCGTTTCACTCGAAATGACAAGCTGAGGAGACTTTTTACGACTTCATCAATATTTGTTCATCTCTAAAAACCACATGACACGTCAGCCTGGACACTCTTTTCTGAAGGATTCAGACGCCGGAGGGTGGTCAGGAAAGGAAAATCTTTTGTGCCTGAATGGCGTAGCACGCGCCATTATGGCGGGGTTTCCCCTATAATGAAATACCCCGCCGCGGGTGGCGGCGGGGTATCGGAATGCCATTCAGGTAAAAATCGAGGGGTGATGCTTAAAAGTCATTTTCCAGGCCCATTGGTTCCGGGTTGAATATCCGTTCATCCATCAAAC
>CAZNBR010000304.1:0-2609 GCA_964571315.1 uncultured Syntrophaceae bacterium | reverse complement strand
TCCGACTTCATCCCGGCCTTTCCTGGCGGAGTTCCGGGTATTCAACTCCTGATTGATGCGGTATAGTGTTTTTTCGAGAGAGTGCATCTTTTTTTCGATATCCCGGCGGATATCTGTGTCTATCGCTCCGGATTCACCCCCTGCCTGAGCAGGAAGGGGCGCTTCGTTCCCCTGGCGCATGCCTCCGATCGAAACACCGCCCATATCTCTGTCTTTCACCACTTCCTCAATAACCTTTTTTCCGATTATCTTCAGCTCATCGGCATAGCCATAGACAAGGGCCGCGTCAGATATGATATTGGTAACCCTCGGAATTCCTCTGGAATACTGATAGATGGATCCGATCGCTTCATGATCGAAGATGTCGAGTCCGTTCGATCCCCCCGCGTGCTCCAGGCGGTGACGAATATACGGGGCCACCTCATCTTTCTCGAGGCCGCTGAGGTGGCAGCAGACCGTTCCCCTCTGAACAAATTCCGTTACCCTGTTTTGCTGAAGCCTCTGTTTCAGTTCGGGCTGACCCACCAGGATAATTTGAACCAGGTAATGCCTCTCCGTTTTAAGATTTGCAAGCATTCGTATCTCTTCTATGATTGTGTCCGTCAGCCCCTGGGCTTCATCCACGATGAGTATCACCCTGCTTCCGGCGCTCCGTTGTCTGATGAGAAAATCGCGAAATGCCTCCGGCATTCCTGCCGTGTCAACGCCGGTTAAGTCCAACCCGAATTGGCGGCAGACCATCGCCATGAACCGTTCGGGCTGTGCGATGTCCGGATTCAGGACCCCGACCGTGAAGTGTGCTCCAACCCCTCCGATGAGAAGATTGATAAGAGACGTTTTGCCTGAGCCGACCTCTCCCGTGACGACCACGAAGCCCCTGTCTTCCTTAAGTGCGTATTCGAGATGCGCGTACGTATCCGCATGGCCCCTGCTCATGAAAAGATAGGCCGGGTCGGGTGTCATCTGAAAGGGTTTCTCTTTGAAGCCGTAGTAAGATTTGTACATATGGTCTGTAGATAGCCCTCTTGCCTTGCTCAACACGGTACCGATTACCGTCCCCTTGACAGCTCCGGGGAACGTGAGGAATCAGCCCGTACTGACTTTTCAGTGTTCACCACGCTCGGATTTGTGCGCCTGAAGATTCCCTCTCCGCCTATCATATTTTTTATTGTAACAAAAGTTATTTTTAACCAACATACTATAAACACTACCGAAAAAAGTAGTTTTTATGGGTGACGACACCAAGGCCCCGGCCTTATTTTGTGTCCATATCTTTGGGGAGCGGCCAACGGGCAGGCCCGCTTTTCCGATCAGCGTCTCATTGGGGATAGCCGGTAATTTCCCTGATCCTCTCATAGAGAGGCTTCAGGGGGCTGTACATCTTTTTATAGACATCGCGGTAGAGCCGGTCATAGAGCTCCCGGTTCTCCCGGTTCGGTTCGAATACCTTGCCGACATGCGTCATGGCCTTGACCGCCGATTCGAAATCGGCGTGCAGGCCGAGACCCACGGAGGCATCTATCGCCGCCCCGAGACCCGATGTTTCATAGACATGCGGCCGGGCCGTCGGCAATCCGAAGATGTCGGCCGTCACCTGCATGGCGTTCTTGCTCTGTGAACCGCCGCCGGATACGCGGAGGCTGGTTATGGGGATATGCGTCCGCTTTTCTATCCGTTCCTTCCCCTCCCTGAGTGCGTAGCCCAACCCCTCCAGGATGGCCCGGTAGACATGCCCCTTTGTGTGCACGTCGCCGAAGCCGATTATGGCGCCCTTGGCTTCCGGTCCGGGGAGCTTTAAGCCGGGGGTCCAGTAGGGCTGCAACACCAGCCCCATGGAACCGGGAGGGATATCATCCACCATTCTGTCAAAGAGGGTTTCCGTCGTTACCCCCTGCAGGGACGCCTCCTGCTGCTCCCGGTAGCCGAATTCCTTCTTGAACCAGCTCACCATCCAGAAACCACGGTAGATCTGAACCTCTATGGTATAATAATCCGGCACCGCGGAAGGGTAGGGGGGAAGGAGGGGGATCGGTTCCACATATTTTCTGCTGGTGACATTGATGGTGGCGGTTGTGCCGTAACTCAGGCAGCCTATGGAGGGATCGAGACTTCCCGAACCGATCACCTCGCACGCCTTGTCCGTGGCTGCCGCTATCAGGGGCAGGCCTTCGGGGATTCCCGTTTCTTCGGCGGCCTTTCGGGTGATGCTTCCCATCGGTTGTCCCGGGGGGATGAGTTCCGGAAGCATTTCGCGCTCCACGGGAATGGCCTTCCACTTCCAGTCCCGGTCGGAGGCCCAGCGCAGGTTCTTGTAATCGAAGGGTATCATGGCCACCTGACACCCGATGGAATCCACGAACTCTCCCGTGAGGAGGTAAGTAAGGTACCCGGAGAGGAGGAGGTATTTGTGCGTTTTTTCCCAGACCTCAGGCTGATAGGTGCGGATCCAGTTTGCCTCCGCCTCGGTTTGAAGATAGGAGATCGTATCGCTGACGCGGGCAATCTTGAAGAGCAGTCCCCAGGGGCCACCAAGGGGAGGCAGACCGTATGTCTTGCGCTGATCCAGCCATATCATGGCTGGCCGAAGAGGTGTGCCATCTTTGCCCACG
>CAZNBR010000303.1:0-2628 GCA_964571315.1 uncultured Syntrophaceae bacterium | reverse complement strand
GGCCGAGTCATCCACGGTCGCGGGCGGGTCGTTGACCGCCAGAATGGTCAGGCTGACCGTGGCGGTGTCGGAGAGGAGCGGGACGGGGGCGCCGTCGTCTGTGACCACGTAAATGAAGCTGTCCGGTGGTCAAAAGAGAAGTACAATGTTGAGGTGATAGAGTTCTCGCCCGAAGACAAGGCCGGAAAGAATAAGCGTCTTGAGCCCCTTGTTGACGGATATATTCAACGGGCAGGATCAAAGGTGCCAGCCGCAAAAATCATTGATGATATTATGACGTTCAAAAACATCAATACAGGAAAATATCAGTAGGTATCGGGGATCATTGCCATGACAAATCTTATTGGATGCCTGGAGAGGATGAGCCGTATTCTGAGCAGCGTTTTGATGGCGATTGCCGGTCTCTTCCTCGTGGCCATGATGGTTCTTGCCTGCGCAAATGTGATATTCAGGGGTTTCGACATGCCCATAAAGGGCACCTTCGAGCTTATGGGTCTCTTCGGTGCCGTCGTCGCCGCCTTTGCCCTCGCCACAACACAGATACAACGGCAGCATATAGCTGTCGATGTACTGATCAGGGTCTTCCCGGTCAGGATAAAACGCCTCCTCGGCGCCCTGAATTATCTGATCGGGACCGCCCTTTTCTTGCTGGCTGCCTGGCAGACCGGGCTGTTGGGGACCAATCTCTGGAAGGTCCATGAATTGTCCGAGACCCTGCGGATCATGTACTTCCCATTCGTGTATAGTGTCTCTCTCGGCTGCGTGGTGATAGCGCTGGTCCTGATGATCGAACTGCTGAAGGTTCTCAGCGGGGAAGGAGAGGAGGCATGAGCGTCACCTGCATCGGCCTGATCGGTATCGTCATACTCCTGTTTATGCTGCTCTTCCTAGGGATGCCCGTCGGTTTTACCATGGCGGCGGTCGGCTTCGGCGGAATCTGGTACCTCATCTCCTTCAAGGCGTCCGCGGGGATGGTGGGGGGCGAGCTGTGGAACACCTTTTCCTCGTACGGTCTTACCATGGTTCCCCTCTTTGTCTTTATGGGACAGATCTGTTTCTATTCAGGGCTCAACGAGCGACTCTTCAGGGCGACCCATACCCTGACGGGTCATGTCCGGGGAGGGCTCGCGATGGCTACGATCTTTGCCTGTGCCGGGTTTGCGGCCATCTGCGGCTCCAATACCGCGACGGCGGCAACCATGACCTCCGTTGCCCTCCCGGAGATGCGGAAGTACGGGTATAATCCGGCCCTCGCCGTCGGGTCGATTGCCTGCGGATCCACGCTCGGTGTAGTCATCCCCCCCAGTGTCGTCCTTATCCTGGTCGGTCTCTATACGGGACAGTCTATCAGCAAGCTCTTTTACGGGGGAATACCGGCGGGGCTCCTGCTTGCCGCCTCATTCATGGTGACCGTTGCCGTCCTGTGCTGGATCAACCCTCAGTGGAGTCCGCTCGGGCAGAGACGGTCACTGAAGGAAAAGATAGCCGCACTGCCGGGGTTTTTCGAGGCACTGCTCCTCTTTGCCCTGGTCATGGGGGGGTTGTATGCGGGGATCTTCACCCCGACGGAGGCCGGCGCCGTGGGGAGCTGTCTGGCCCTCGTCATCAGCCTGGCGAGACGGAAACTGACCTGGCGGGCCTTCAGGGCGGCCGTTGTCGACACCCTCCAGGTATCCTGCATGGTCTTTGTCATAATCGCCGGGGCGGTGATGTTCAGCCGGTTCCTCGCGCTCACGCGCATTCCCTTTGATATCGCCGACTGGGTCGCCGCTCTCCCCATCTCGCCGGCCGCAATCCTGAGCGTCATATTCATTATCTATATTATCGGCGGCGCCTTGATGGACGCCCTCGCCCTGCTGCTGATCACTATCCCCATCTTTTTCCCCGTTGCCATGAAGCTCGGGTATGATCCGATCTGGTTCGGCGTGATGATAACCATCATCACCACGCTGGGCGCCGTGACGCCCCCCGTGGGGGCCTCAACCTATGTGGTGGCCGGGATGGCAAAGGATATAGGGCTGGGGGGTGTCTTCAGGGGGGTTCTTTATTTTCTGCCCGCGTATATCTTCTGTATCATCCTGCTTATGGCGGTGCCTGAGATCATAACCTACCTTCCGAGTCTGATTAGATAGAGGGGCAGGTCCTTCCGACAGAAATCCAGATAATAGCGAAGCCACTTTTGATAAGGCCCATGAAGGTTGTTTGAAATTGGCCTGATTTGAAGCTGCTCATTAAATTTCGACTGTAATGCAGAAAAGATTGCCAGCATTTGGAGATATCAGAATGAATGATTCTCCATGCGGCCGATAATTGCTTGTCCCTTGGGATTTCGTATAAGCTTTTCTTTCCTTAAATGCGTTTCTTCTGAAGCGAATCCATGGTCTGTTCCGCTTCGTCTAATATGCGATCAATGACTTCCTTCACGGTAGGAATATCATGGATACTGCCTATATTTTGCCCCGCGAACAGAAATCCTTTTCCCGTATCTCCTTCATAGACGGCTTTCATGGACCTTACGGCGCCCACAGCCTGACGGGCTTGCACCATAAGAGGGATGCTGTCTTCACCAGCCACCATCGTCTTAAATCCCATGATTGTAAAGGCCGGGAAGGACAATTTCAAGACCTT
>CAZNBR010000302.1:2034-2630 GCA_964571315.1 uncultured Syntrophaceae bacterium | reverse complement strand
AAGGTGATATGGATAATCCCGATCAATTGGGACACAGGCAATGGATGTGCGCAATTTTTGTACTGAATAATGCTGGTGAAGTCAATGAAAAATATGGAACTTTTATGTCGGCACAAAACCGGAGTACAATTCGTTTGACAGTGTCGTACATTCTGTACTACGGTGCACGAAGACTTTTAGAAGGAGAGGGAAATGGTTAACAAGGTTATATTGATCGGAAGACTGGGGGCGGATCCTGAGGTGCGGTACACCCAGGATGGTACCATGGTAACCAATTTCAACCTGGCCACCGATGAGCAGTGGAAGGACAAGAGTGGAGAGAAGGTCCAGAAAACGGAGTGGCACAGGATCGTCACGTTCAGAAAACTTGCCGAGATATGCGGCAACTACCTGGCCAAGGGAAGGCTGGTCTATATCGAGGGCAGGATTCAAACGAGGACCTGGGATGACAAGGACGGGAACAAGCGCTACACCACGGAGATAGTTGCCTCCAACATGCAGATGCTGGAGCGGAAAGAACAGGGGTCCTCTCAATCAGAAAGGGCGGGGGCACCGTCTCCTGCGAACTCGACCATGCCTGAAGACGATGTTCCCTT
>CAZNBR010000302.1:0-2024 GCA_964571315.1 uncultured Syntrophaceae bacterium | reverse complement strand
GGACGGGAACAAGCGCGAATGCACGGATGTAGTTGACTCCAGCTGGGAGGTGCTGGAGCGGAGGGAGCAAGGGTTATGTCTGTTAGAGGGTGCAGGGGGTGGGATGCCGTCACCTGCCGACTCGAGCATGCCTGAAGACGATGTTCCCTTTTAACGGGTTTGCTTCACCTGCCTGCTGTAGGCAGGTTCATGACAGATTGACGCTCCGCTCCGCAGCTCGCTGCGGGGCGGTTTATTTTTTGTCTTCCTTGATCTTCTTGGGATCTTCGGTACCATCCACCTCATCGGTCTCCTGAAAAGATTTTTTGAAGTTTCTGATACCCTTACCGATAGCCCCCCCTATTTCGGGAAGCTTCCCGGCACCAAAGATGATCAGGATAATGACCAGTATGATCACCAACTCGGGCATGCCTATTCCGAACATATTCGATTCACCTCTCAGAATCTCTCTTTAAAACTATTATACGGCTGTCTGTGGCAACGCCTGTCTCACTCGTTTACGGGCAGTGTCACGCGGATGACCTGTCCGTGCCCTCCCAGAGGACCAAGTGACCTTCCCTGAAAACGGATGTCCACCCCCCCGGCATTACCGATGAGCAGGCCGAATCTCTCCGACGCCCTTTTCGTGATTCGCTCTCCCGGCCTCAGCATGACCTCGAATGACGGCTCTCCATCTCTGTCTATCTGTATCCAGGTCAGTTCCGATGCCTCGATCACAAGGGTATACGGTTTTTCTTCAGTGGGAACGGTCGTATCGGGGCCGACAGCTTCTTTCGGCTGTTCACCTTCAATCGCGGGCCGGGTATCTTCTTTGATCGTTTGATCCTTCTTCTGTATGCTATCCGCCACGGAAAGGTCTGCCGACGGCGCGGTGTCCGCCTCCGAAGGTTCGCTCTCTCCTTTGATGCCCACATCACCGCTTTCACCCGCGGGTATCTCTTCAGGGGCTTTCTGAAGCTCCCCGGCGTTTTGAGTCTTCCCGGCAGGGGACAACCCCTCTGCTGCCTGACGGCCACTCGTGCTCCACTGGTACAGGTAGAAGGACCCTATCAGGGCCAGTAAACCTGATACGATGATCACCCATATCCAGACTCCCGGGCGGCGTCTCTTCGCTGCAAGTTTTTCCAGCGCATCATACTTGTCTTCATCGGACTCCAGACTTTTCAGGTATGTGTCATAGAGCGAAAGTATCTTTTTGCTGTCAAAATCGAGGACCTTGGCATACATGCCAATAAAGGCCCTGGCATATATCGGCTCCGGAAGCAGTTCAAACTTTTGTTCTTCAATAGCCTTTAGAGTTGAAGGATTTATCCTCGTGGAGGAGGACACGTCCCTTAAGGTGAGCCCTTTGGACTTTCTGATCCCCCTCAGGTCAAGGGTGGATTCTTCCGGTTTTTCAGAACTCACATCCACATCTTCCGTTTTGCTGTCTTGCTCCTTTTCATCCATAACGGTGTATGCAATTCCCTCCGAAGATTGCTGAACACCGAAATATTTATCACTGATCCACAGGGGAAGCAACAGAAATTGTCTCAACTTTTTCCTGAAACCGTGTTAAGAACTTTGCCTATAATACACTGTCAGGGAGGAAGACATGCCGGAGCAGGGGGATTTTGCCATATCCATAGCCAGGATAGCGGGGTCATTGCTGAAGGATCGCTTCAAGGAGAAACACAGGATCGACTACAAGGGGGAAATCGATATCGTCACGGAGGCGGACAGGATGTCCGAGGAGGTATTGGTCACGGAAATCAGCAGAAGATTTCCCGACCACAATATCCTGTCGGAGGAGGCGGCGGAGATAGAGAGAGGTTCACGGTACCGATGGGTCATTGATCCACTTGACGGGACAACGAACTATGCCCACGGCTTCCCCATGTTCTGCGTCTCAATTGCCCTGGAGAAAGACGGACAGATCATAACGGGTGTCATTTACAGCCCTGTATCAGACGAATTGTTTGTGGCCGGAAAGGGGGAGGGGGCATTTCTTGACGGCTCTCGTATTTCGGTCTCCGGGACCACGG
>CAZNBR010000301.1:0-2671 GCA_964571315.1 uncultured Syntrophaceae bacterium | reverse complement strand
CAGGTAGCCCAGCCGGTTGCCGACGACGCAGATCCATTCAAACATCCCGATGCTCAGCGCCGTTTCCGGGTGATGAACAATGTTGAGGAACTTGAACGCGCCCTCGAATATCCCTGGGAGAAATGGACCGTCTTTCTCCATCCGGCACAACGCCAGTTGGTTGAGCGGGAATACAATGGCCCCGCGCGGGTTTCGGGCTCGGCGGGCACAGGGAAAACAATCGTTGCACTCCACCGGGCCGTTTTTCTTGCTCGCACCAATCCCGATGCCAGAGTGCTGCTCACAACCTTTTCCGACACCCTGGCAAATGCGCTGAGAACGAAACTCAGGCGGTTGATCAGCAACGAACCGCGCATTGGCGAACGCCTTGAGGTGTACGCCATGGAGGCGATCGGCCGGCGGCTCTATGAACTGAACTTCGGTCATCCGCACATCGCATCCCGGGAGGTGATACAACAGATCATCGAAAAGGCTGCCGGAAAGGTTGATGGGCACAAGTTCAGCCAGCATTTTTTGATGACGGAGTGGGAGCAGGTTGTTGACGCATGGCAATTGGAAACCTGGGAGGCTTATCGTGATGTCATGCGGTTGGGCCGCAAAACGCGGTTGCCTGAAAAACAGCGCAGTGTGCTCTGGTCGATTTTCGATCTTGTCCGGTCTGAGCTTAGGGACAGGAAACTGGTAACGTATTCCGATTTGTACAGTCGGCTGGCGTCTCAGCTTGCAGAAAGCAACCATCCACCCTTCGAATTTACTGTTGTAGACGAGGCTCAAGACATCTCTGTGCCCCAATTACGCTTTCTTGCCGCGCTTGGGGCTGGGCGACCGAACAGCCTTTTCTTTGCCGGGGACCTTGGACAGCGAATCTTCCAGCAGCCATTCTCCTGGAAAGCGCTCGGCGTTGATATCCGCGGACGTTCGCACACGCTGAGAATCAATTACCGAACGTCGCACCAGATCAGGATGCAGGCCGACCGCCTTTTGGGACCCGAGTTATCAGATGTTGACGGCAATACGGAAGAACGGCGCGGCACAATTTCGGTATTCAACGGGCCGAAACCGACAATCACGGTTTTCGATACTCAGGAAGACGAAATTGAAACGGTCGGCACATGGCTCTCCGAGCGAATAAGCGAGGGGTTGATACCCCACGAAATTGGCGTTTTCGTTCGTTCCGCAGCCGAACTGGACAGGAGCCGCGCCGCAGTCGAGGCTGCCGGGCTCCCATTCAAGGTGCTCGACGAGAACGTTGAGACGATCAGCGGATATGTGTCGGTCAGCACGATGCACCTTGCCAAGGGCCTGGAGTTCCGAGCTGTTGTCGTGATGGCCTGTGACGATGAAGTCATTCCCCTACAGGAACGAATCGAAACGGTCTCGGACGACAAGGATCTGGAAGAAGTATACAACACGGAACGCCATCTGCTTTACGTCGCCTGCACCCGCGCACGGGATCACCTGCTGGTAACGAGCGTCGATCCGGCATCGGAGTTTTTGGATGATTTAAGGATGTGAATAACTGTAAACACGGTTCACATTGCATAATAATGATATGAATTCTAAAAGCCTTGTTATCTAATAACCCGGTTGGGATTATAACGGTGGCAACGCTCTGACAACCTTGGTTGTTTTTCTCTATTTCAGGAAACTATATCTATATACAATCACTACATCCCGATTAGCTTCCTCGGTTACAGGAAGGCATCCTTAGGCTGGATGAGCGGGAAACAAGCTGTCAGGCAGCAGCATGTTTCATCCCGCATTTAATAATTTGGCCCGATCACCCGACCTCTTGGGCGGAGTTGCCCATTCAGATGACTGCGTAAGATAGTAAAATTGTTCGCTGGACATCAGAAGCCTCTCTAGCTGCAACTTTCTGAATGCATTTGGAAGGTCATGTCTGAGCATGAAGACATCAAGCGGACATAATTCAACGAAAGCTGCTTCGGCAGCTTTTCTGACCGGAGATAGCATGGCCGGTTCGTTGACGAGAGGGTGATGTGCTTGGACCCAAACCTCTCCTCCCTCGGAGCGATGAATTATGAGTGGAACATTTACTCCATCGCGCACCTCGTTCTGAAGAGTATTATAGCCCTGTAGACGTAGCCGAATGAACTACCCCGCCGCAAGCGGCGGGGAATTAACCCCAAGAGGGATTAATCAAAGGGTGAAAGAACCCTTTGGCTTTCCTCGCCATTTTGATCCGGGATGTATCCCGTACGAAGATGCTTCAACAAGGAAGAAGCAAGTAATCTATCAAGAGAAGAATGCAGGAAATTATTTGAGTAATGCCGGATGACTCACAGGTGCATCCATCATGCAGTCGTTGAGCCACTGGGTAAATTCGGCGACAGGAACAGCACTCTCGGCTTCTTTTGTCTTAAGGGCGGTACTGAGATAGTGATAAAACCTTGACGGCTCCCGAAACTTTTCTGCTTCACGGAGAGAAAGATTAATGGTGAAATTCCGAACAAGCTCAGATATGGCCTCAGGATTAATCTCATCTCTTTCCTTGATGCCTTCAAGGGCAAAGGCATCAAAACTGGATGCCTTTCCATATCCATGCTGGTCAAGGAGAAATTTCAAGAACAGGTTATTGGCCCATCCTCCCCAGGTAACAAGTCGATCGTTGCTCCAAGTCCAGCTGCGTGGATTATGACCTGTCATTTCA
>CAZNBR010000300.1:0-2676 GCA_964571315.1 uncultured Syntrophaceae bacterium | reverse complement strand
ATGATGAGGGATGTTGCGCCTTACATACCCATCACGCCGGAGGAAATTGCTCAATCCGCCATAGAATGCTGGGAGGCCGGTGCGTCCATTGTCCATATCCATGTTCGGGACCCCAAAACGGGGCTTGGAAGCCAGGACCTTGATCTTTTTCGGCAAGTTGTAGAACCTCTCAGGGAAAAAACTGATCTTGCTCTCTGTTTGACTACAAGCGGCATTCCAGGGCGGAACCTTCCGATTGATGAACGGTTGGCTCCTCTGGTGTTAAAACCTGAACTAGCCTCATTCGATGCCGGATCGATCAATTTGGGGAGTGGTGTCTTTAGCAATCCTCCCGATTTTCTTGATGAAGCCGCCAAAAGGATGAAAGAAGAAGGGGTCAAGCCCGAGATCGAGGCATTTGACCTCGGCATGATAATGACAGCCCTCCACATGAGAGATGAAGGTAAACTGGAGGATCCTCTCCATTTTCAATTCGTTCTCGGTACCCCCTGGGGTGCCCCCGCAACGCCCAAATCCTTCCTGCATTTTTATGAACATATTCCTGAAAATGCAACCTGGTCAAACATTGGTATCGGAAGGCAACAACTCCACATGGCAATGATGGCACTCATCATGGGGGGACATATCAGGGTAGGTATGGAAGATAATATCTACTTAAAGCAAGGGGTCATGGCTAAAACCAATGCCGAGCTTGTCGAGAGGGTTGTCCGTATCTGCAGGGAATATGGCAGGGAGATAGCCACCCCGAATGAAACAAGGGAAATCCTCGGATTAAGGAAACGGTAGCGGGGAATACATTGTTATTTTTGTAAAGGCTGCAATTGACAGTCTCGTAAAAAACCACACAGCGGGAGGTGTCAATGAAGGGGAATTAACCCAAAATTAAAGTACTATAAAGGAATGTTCCCATGTTTTTTCCAGGGCCGTTCGTCAACTTTATTTTTTAACATATCCAATGCTCTAATTATTTTTGGACGTGTTTCCCTGGGTTCAATGATTTGCTCCACAAAACCATACTTGGCGGAATCGTAAGGTGTAGCAAATTCGGCTGAATATTCATCAATTTTCTTTTGCCTTTCCTCACCTTCTTCTTTGCGGAAAATAATATTTGCGGCGCCTTCAGCCCCCATCACGGCAATTTCCGACGATGGCCAGGCAAAAATCATGTCAGCCCCCCCTTCACCGGAACACATGCCAATATATGCCCCACCATATGCCTTGCGGACAGCGATCGTTATTTTCGGCACACTTGCTTCCGGATAAGCATACAGCATTTTTGCGCCATGACGTATTATTCCCCCAAACTCCTGGTTGATGCCGGGCAGGTAGCCGGGCACATCGACAAAAGTCAGAAGCGGTATATTGAAGCAGTCGCAGAAACGAATGAAACGGGCTGCCTTATCGGAGGCATTTATATCAAGGGCACCCGCCAGGTGGCGAGGTTGATTTGCAATAATACCAACTGGGTAACCATCCATGCGGGCAAAGCAGGTGATTATGTTCTGGGCAAAAAGGCTTTGACTCTCGTAGATTTCACCATCATCGACAACCATTTTTATCAATTTTTTCATATCGTACGGGCGGTTACTGTTTTCCGGCACTATCGTATTGAGCCCATCTTCCATACGATTCACAGCATCATTACATTCTATAACGGGCGGCCTTTCTTTATGATTTGACGGGAGATAACTCAATAATTGTTTGATTTGCCTGATGCAGTCTTCATCACTGTCCGCCATAAAGTGGGAGTTTCCGCTCTTCTTGTTGTGCGTTATTGCGCCTCCCAGCTCAACAGCGGAAACTTCTTCACCCGTTACGGATTTAACCACAGCAGGACCGGTAATGAACATCTGCGCATAATCGCGCTTAACCATATAGACAAAGTCCATCAGTGCCGGCGAATACACTGCCCCGCCGGCCGAAGGTCCCATGATCGCACAAATCTGCGGAATCATGCCGGAAGCCTTTACATTTCTATAGAATAAGCGGCCATAAGCCCGAAGCGCGTGGCTCGCCTCTTGAATTCGCGCACCTCCCGAATCATTCAACCCTACAATGGGACAGCCCGCTTGAAGCGCTTTATCCTGGCATTTGATAATTTTAGATGCATGCATCTCACCCAACGATCCGCCTATCACGCTGAAATCTTGGGAATAGGCAAACACAGTTCTGCCGTTGACCTTACCATATCCGGTAACAACCCCTTCGCCCGGAGTCTTTACTTGGTCCATGCCAAAATTATAGCATCTGTGCTCAACAAATTTGTCCATTTCCTCAAAAGTGCCTTCGTCAAACAACAAATTTAATCGATCACGTGCCATCAATCGTCCGCTGGCGCGTATCTTGGCAATAGCTTTTTCGCCACCACCAGCCTCGATTACCCTTTCCTTTTTCCTCATTAATTCAATTTTTTCCTGATTAGTCATAAGATAAAACCCTCCTTCTTGATACAATCTATTATCTTCACTTATTTGCATTTCTCCATCTTTGAATCAGAGTCCCCTCTTTGTGTTAGTTTCAGGAGGATCCCATTAGTAGCTTTGGGATGGAAAAATGCTATTGATCCTCCTTCAGAGCCATATCGCTGCTGAATCGCTCAATAAGGAAAGGATCCCTTATCATCCGATTATGTATCGATAGGGATCGACCTCTTCTCTCAAAACCCTCAGTTCTTCA
>CAZNBR010000299.1:0-2680 GCA_964571315.1 uncultured Syntrophaceae bacterium | reverse complement strand
TCATGCCGGACTTGATCCGGCATGACATTTGACATGTTTAATTGCCGGAGTAATATCCTTGACAAATGGATTTTTTGGAGTAGGAAAAAGTATGCCCTTCACCTCTTTGTTTGTTTGAATTTGACGATGCATTTCTTCATGCGGGTTTATGAGAAATGGAACGCTTCAGACAACAGATAGAGACACTCCTTGCCGGCGCGGACGTGAGGATTGACGGCTCCCGGCCCTGGGATATCACCATCCACGACGAGAGATTATATCAGCGGGTCCTTTCCCGGGGCTCCATGGGCCTCGGAGAGTCCTACATGGACGGCTGGTGGGACTGCCCGGCCCTCGACCAGTTCTTCGACAAGATCCTGTCCGCGGACCTGGATGAAAAAGTCAGGGATTGGACGGTTGTCATCACGCATCTCAAAGCCAGCCTCTTCAACCTCCAAAAGAAATCGCGGGCGTTTCAGGTCGGCCGTCATCATTACGACCTGGGAAATGAACTGTATAAATCGATGCTTGATGAGAGTATGACCTACTCGTGTGCCTGCTGGGAGGGGGCGAAGACCCTTGACCAGGCGCAGAGGGCCAAGCTTGATCTTATCGCCCGAAAGGTACACCTGAAAGAGGGGATGAGGGTCCTCGACATCGGGTGCGGCTGGTGCGGCTTTGCCCGCTATGCCGCCGGGAAGTACGGTGCCGAAGTCATCGGGACGACGGTTTCAGAAGAGCAGGTGAAACTGGGACGTGAGCGGTGCGAAGGGCTCCCCGTAGAGGTTCGGCTGCAGGATTATCGCGACATTGACGGGCGCTTTGATTCTGTCGTCTCCGTAGGAATGATCGAACATGTCGGCCGGAAGAACTATCGGACGTTCATGAAGATAGCCCACCGCTGCCTGAAGGATGGCGGGTTATGCCTCCTGCAGACCATAGGCGGCAACAGATCCCTCAGGAAATGCGATCCCTGGACCGAGAAATATATCTTTCCGAACAGCATGCTCCCTTCGGTAAAGCAGCTCGCGAAGGCCTTTGAGGGACTGTTTGTTGTCGAGAACTGGCAGACTTTCGGCGCGGACTACGACAGGACGCTGATGGCGTGGTTTGCAAACTTCGACAAAAACTGGAACAAGATAAAGCACCTCTATGACGAACGGTTTTACCGCATGTGGAAATACTACCTGCTCTCCTGTGCGGGGTCATTCCGGGCGCGCAAGAATCAGCTGTGGCAGATAGTCCTTTCGAAAGGGGGCGTGAAGGGAGGCTGGGCGGAATCGAAGCCCACGCTGCAGACGTGATGACGAAGGATGATACCGGTCCGCGAAAGGACAGACCGTACCTCCGTCTCCTTGATAATTTCTTGACAATCGATGGAGCAGGTGTATTGTCAAATCGCCACGTTCATGTATACAGCGTTTCAAATCACACGGCAGGGCATGTAAGGCATGATCGGTTGTCGTCACTGCGAGCATTACTATATCACCTGGGACAAAGATTTCCCCCATGGGTGCAGAGCTATGGGCTTTAAATCGGCCCAGCCGCCCTCCACCGCTGTATTGATTAACTCCGATCAACCGTGTTTATTATATAAAGAGAAAATACGGAAGAAAAAGAGGGCTTAAATAATGACGGCAGACCATTCTCTGCCCATCGCTGTTTCCCCTTCACCATACCTTGTCCGTAAATCGCCCGGCATGATCAGAAGCTTACTTTGAAGGAGGGGCGTTCGTTGGTCCTACTTCGATGGTTACCTCTACCGAGGGGGGTTTCCCGTCGGCGAACTGGACCTCCGGGGGGATTATGAGTTGCGGCGTGAATCTTGCCGTGGCGGTAATCTCCCGAAGATTGATTGGCTCCGTTGTAATCTTGATATGTTTAATATCTTTTTTGGGCGCCTTGAGGTGGGTCGAGGCGGGAGAGACGGTGACTTTCCTGAGGGTCAGCCCTTTGGGAAGGGCCCCGGAGAGCTTGACGTCGATGGGCGCTTCAAAACGGGTCAGCATGTGGGCGACAAATTTTATTTTATCCGGGTTGATGCCGACAACCGTTACGTTTGAAGGATACTGAATATGGTTGCTTCCTATCGGTAGTTCCTGCCGCCCTTCTTTAACCCCGGTCATATCCAGAGTAACACTCAATGATTTTTCGTTGAGGAGGCCAAAGGCCTGTTTCGAGCCCATTACGGTTACCGTTGTTTCCTTCGGCTTTTGTTCCTCGATGATCCAGTCTGATGGAAGATTACGATACGCGATGGGTCTCACGTAATCGCGCCTGATACTCTCGGTCTGATATCCGAAGGCGAGCCACAGACCGCAGGCAAGAAGGATGGCGATAACCTTCTCCCCCCAATTTTCACTGATCCACCGTGTCCAGGCGCTTCTCTCTCCTTCGGGGGCTCCCTCACGGTAAAACTGTTCGAGGATAGAGAGCAAATCCCCCGGATTGTGAAGCCTTGTGAGGGCCCCTTCTCGTGCGATGGAGACGGTCCCGCGCTCTTCCGAAACGACGATGCAGAGGGCATCGCACCGTTCCGAGAGACCCAGCGCGGCCGTGTGGCGCAGGCCGAGATTGCCGAATTTCCCGGGGTTCACCGAGAGGGGGAGGTGGCAGCCGAACCTGGCAATGTTCCCTCCTTCAATAACAACCGCGCCGTCGTGTCCTATTGAATGGGTATCGAAGATGCTTTCAAGGATGG
>CAZNBR010000298.1:0-2687 GCA_964571315.1 uncultured Syntrophaceae bacterium | reverse complement strand
CCTTTCATGAAAGGAAAAGTCTTTCTTCTGAGCGGTTATCAGATGATCGAATACGGCGAAGTACACATTCGCGGCATCTCCTTCAATGCCGCGCACTGCATCCAGGGATTTCTCAAGAGCCAGCGATTTCAAAGACGCGGCGAGCCGCTTCGACGCATGCTGAATCTTGTCCGCACCCGGTTTATCACCGTGATCTCTCAATGCCCGCTGCAAGACCGTACGACAGTTGGCAATCTTGCCGGTCAGCACAGCCTTGGCTACCTGAGCGGATATATCCGGATCATCGGCCCTCCGATACTGTTCTCTGCGCAGCAGGACGTTCCCCGAAACCGGACCCTGCACCCGCGCCAGGAACCTGCCATGTTCCGACAGGAAACTGATCGCCACGTCGCGTTCGGCGCAGAAGCCCATCAGGAAAGGGCTGACGGATACCTGCCCGAAACAGACAATCCCGCCGATCGTGTGAATCGGGACACGCAACCGGATATCTCCTTCCACCTTCACCACGGCCGTCTCCCCCTCTTTGGCGAGATACGCCCCCTGTGTCGTGACAAAAAGGGTATTGAGGTGTCGTTTCATGGCTCTCTCATTGCTCCCGATAAGTACCGTTTCACAGATTTTCCCTTACCCACTGTTTTGGGCAGACACATACCGGCCAACGAACAGGTGTCACACTTCTTCGCGTAAACCGGCTTTGGTGTACGGGTGGATAATATCAGTTCGTGCAGACGCATCGCTGTTTCTTCCGTTAATTCCCTTAATGTGCCATCAAATACAACATCAAATCGACGTTTTGTCTTGCCATAAAAAAGTGCGCCGTTCGCAACCTCAACCCCCAGCATCTCTTCCAGACAAAGAGCCTGGGCGCAGAGCTGAACCTTATCGCTGTCGTCCTTCTTCGGCTTGCCTCGCTTGTATTCCACGGGAAAGGGCACCCACTTCGCCGTCCCCGATTCCGGCACATCATTTATCCGATGGAATTCGACAACATCCGCCTTTCCGATCAGCCCCAGCCGCAATGAGCGAAGGGGCATACCATACTCAATACGGACAGCCCCTCTTGATGCACGGTCTTCACTGTGGACTCGCTCGTGCATGATCCTGCCCTCGGCGGTGAACAGATTCTCAGCCCATGCCTGCTCGATGTGAATCAGGGCGCACTGCCGCTCGCAAAAGATAAGATGCTGCAATGCGGATAATGGGAGGAGATCGTCTTCGTTATACATGCCACCTCTTATCACCTGACTTATTACCCATATTGGCTGTTATTACCTAATTCACGAGACCTACCGTCGTCTTCTTATCGTTTTAGTCAGTCATTTGGAGACCTTAAACGCCATCTTTCCCTTTGATAAAAACAAGAGATTCTGTTAAAGTGGCACCATGAAAAAGAAAAGCCTCTTAGAAACGAATCCCTATTTGAAAGATCCCGCCGAGCGGGAAGCCGGAATTGTTCTTAATGTGGCAACCTCCTCGGCGATCGAAGGCGTTCCCCTGTCCGCCTTTAGCGGCTTCTTTACAACGAAGAAGCAAACTGGGAGGACCGGCCTTGCAACCGCAAGGTCCTCTCGATCACCTCGCCGAAAATCTTCTCCATCGGCGCGTAATTCCGATTGAGGCCAAGTTGTACCGCCGCAAAATACACCTGTTTTTTCTTTCCCTTCAGCATGCCGAAATCCAGAAGAGGCAATTTCGCCTGAAGCGCCATGAGTGAAGCCAACATACGGGCCAGCCGTCCGTTCCCCTCCCGGAAAGGATGAATAAGCAGCAATTCCACGTGGACTACCGCAAGTGCGTGGGCTATCTCTTCTCTCTCAACAAATCGGCACGGCGTGTAAACAGCAAGATATTGACGTTCAAAATCGGCCATTAGCGCGGGAATCAAGTGAGCAGCGGCGAAGGTAAAATCTCCCTTTGTGAGGTTCACCTGCCTGTACCTCCCCGCCCAATCGTAAACACCTCCGAGCCATTCCTTGTGCATGTCACAGAGATCGACCTCGCTGAACCTGTGTGTGTCATCATAGATACTGACAATCTTTTTGAAGGTGCCCACCAGTTTTTCACCCTCTACACGGTCCATTTCCCTCTTGCCCTTTACACCCATCAGATTGCGAAGAACCCGCCCTCGAGAACCGGGCTCAAACTGCCCTTCGATGAGCCCTGATACAGCATATCGTCCCGGACGCTTCACTTTAAACCTCTTTTGTTATATTCCATCCGCACATTGACCGTAGCACCGTACCGATTATAAAATTACGAGATGTTTCTTCACTGCTCGCCCATAATCCCAGTCAGATAACCCTTAACCGAACGCCTTTCCCGAAATGTATCGGGCCGTCAACGAACAATTTCACACCGCTTTTCATACACCAGCGGCGGCGGCCAGCCGAAGGTCCAATAAGGGGGAAAATCTCGTCTTCAGAATACACTTTCTTCCGGCCATTCCTGCACTTCAATCCCTGTAGGTAGGTTGCTTTTATTGATTTCGAGTTTATAATCGCTGAAATCACGAGCCGGTTTGGAGTCATCTTTTCGGGTTAAGTTGACACGCTTGAATAACGAGTGCGCCGGGGCATTGCCAAGTGCAGAGTCATGCTTAAAAATGATCAGTTTCTGTGTTGACATGAGTCCACGCGCGGCAGATCGATCATTTTCAAACATGTTGCACAGGGCCTCCCATAGTAAGT
>CAZNBR010000297.1:0-2699 GCA_964571315.1 uncultured Syntrophaceae bacterium | reverse complement strand
ATCAGTATCACACCCCTCTCGGCTGGCGACCTCCCTGCCCACCTCTCAGGCTTTGGTCGAGAGACATTTTTTTCAATACCGTTTGATCTATTGACATTGTTATGTTTTTATATGAAAATGCCATTGTAAAAATAAAAGCCTGGTCTGCAGGAGCGGAAAATGGATTTTATTAAAATCAGATTCAGAGATGATCGGGGTACGGCCGATACCGAGATGCAGGGCACCGTTGGTGAGGGGCTCTTGCGCCTCTTCGATCCGGCCTATGTCCTGCACAGACGTATCTGGAAACCCCCGGTTAACATCTACGAAACCGCTGAAGAGATAACTATCGTCGCGGAACTGGCAGGTGTAAAAGATGAAGATATCCATCTGGAAATCAGCCGCCGGACAGTGAAAATAGCCGGAAAAAGAATGGAACGATCCCGTGTAAAAAATTCCCGGTACCGTCTCGCGGAGATTACCTACGGCTATTTTGAACGCATCTTATCTCTAGCCATCCCCATAGACACGGATGGTGTCACCGCCACGTACAATGACGGCATGCTTGAAATCCATATCCCGAAATTGCCGCCGGAGAAAAGAATACGCAGGATTACCATTCAGAGTGAATAACCGGGGGTGTTAACGCTACAAAAGATCTGTGGAGGATTTCATGATTGAGCAGCAGCTTTCCGGAGAGTTAAAAGATATACACATACCGAATGTTCTCCCGGTCCTTTCACTTTTTAATCTTGTTGTGTATCCGCACATGACATTCCCCCTGGAGGTCGCCGGCGAGCGGGCCATCAATCTCATCGATGAGGCGATGGCCGATGACCGATTGATCGGCTTTGCCATGGCGAAGAAACTGCTCACCGTCAATGAGCTCCCTCTATACGATGACATTCACCATGTCGGAACGGCCGTGGCGATTCTGAAGATGGCAAAGACGGCCGAAAACAAGGCACAGATGCTTCTGCAGGGTATCAGCAGGTTCACTATCACCGAACTTATCGAAGGCAAGCCCTATCTCCGGGCCAAAGTCACGGCACTTGCCGACAAAGAGGCGAAGGGCATCAAGATCGAGGCGCTGATGGCGAATCTGGTCAACCTCTTCGACCGTGTCGTTAAGCTTTCGCCCTTTCTCCCCCAGGAGTTCGGCATCCTCGCAACCGCTATCAAGGAACCGGGCGCGCTGGCCGATATGATCGCCACGCTGATCAACGCGAATGCCCAGGAAAAGCAGAAGGTTCTCGAAACCCTGGATGTCAGGAAACGGCTGGAGCAGGTGACGCGGGTCGTGAGTCACCAGCTTGAAATCCTCGAACTGGGGAATAAGATACAGACCCAGGTCAAGGATGATCTCGATAAAGGTCAGCGGGAGTATTTCCTCCGCCAGCAGCTCAAGGCGATCAAGGAGGAGCTTGGTGAGGGTGAGGGTGAGGATGAATCGAAGGTCGAAATCGAGGAATACCGTATAAAGATTAAGGAGATGGGACTTCCCGAGGAGGCGAGGAAGGAGGCGGAGCGCGAGCTGGGCCGTCTTTCGCGGATGCACCCCTCTTCGGCGGAATTTACGGTCGCGTCGACATATCTGGACTGGGTCACAACCCTTCCATGGAATAAAAGCACAAAGGACAATCTCGACATCAAAAAGGCCCGGAAGGTCCTGGACGATGACCACTACGGGCTCGATAAGGCAAAGAAACGGGTCATAGAGTACCTCTCCGTCAGAAAATTGAAACCCGACACGAAAGGACCGATTCTCTGTTTTGCCGGCCCTCCCGGGACGGGAAAAACCTCTCTGGGCACCTCCATCGCTCGGGCCCTCGGCAGAAAGTTTATCCGTATCTCGCTGGGGGGCGTGCGGGATGAAGCGGAGATCCGCGGTCACCGGCGGACCTACGTGGGGGCACTGCCGGGTAGGATCATCCAGGGCTTGCGGCGTGCTGAATCGAATAACCCCGTCTTTATGCTCGATGAAATCGATAAACTGGGGATGGATTTTCGGGGTGATCCCTCATCGGCGCTCCTGGAAGTCCTTGATCCTGAGCAGAATTTTTCCTTCAGTGATCACTACCTGGATGTGCCCTTCGATCTCTCGCACGTCATGTTTATCACGACGGCGAACATACTGGATACGATTCCCCCCGCCCTGCGTGACCGGCTGGAGGTTATCGAACTTGTCGGATACACGATGGATGAAAAGCTCAAGATTGCCCAGCGCTATCTTATCCCCCGTCAGATCGACGCTAACGGCCTGAAACCCAGGCAGATCAAGATCGCGAAGCCGGCCCTGAAGACGATCATATCGGGATATACCCGCGAGGCTGGTGTGCGCAACCTCGAGCGTGAGATCGCGAATGTATGCCGAGGCGTCGCGAGCGAGGTGGCGGTCGGCGACATACAGGCCGCGTCAATCGGTGTGAAGGATCTTCACAAATACCTAGGCCCCGTTCGCCGCACCTCGGAGGAAAAGACGCGGGTCTCAAAACCGGGCGTCGCCATGGGGCTCGCGTGGACGCCCACGGGGGGTGAATTGCTGTTCATAGAGGCCACCAGCATGCGAGGGAACAAGGGGTTGACCCTGACCGGACAGCTCGGTGATATCATGAAGGAATCAGCAACGGCGGCCATGAGCTTTATCCGTTCCAACGCAAAGGAGCTGGGCATTAACAACGACTTCTTTGATACTCTGGATCTCCACATCCATGTTCCCG
>CAZNBR010000296.1:0-2705 GCA_964571315.1 uncultured Syntrophaceae bacterium | reverse complement strand
CTTATAGAAAGTCTCGGTGGCGGGTACATTACGACTCAATATAATGAAGTCCTGGCGTTTGGCGTGCTTGTCACGGTTCTGGCAATCAAGCCGACAGGATTATTCGGGAAGGCACATTAAAAGTGAATAAGAAAACTTTGAAGACATACCTTGTTCCGGCGGTTGCCGTTCTTACGGCCTTGGTGCTTCCGCTGTTTATCGAGAGCAGATACATATATCATCTCTTGATCATGGCGTGTATCTGGGGTATCGCCGCCACCGCCATGAACCTGATTATGGGGTTTACGGGACAGGTCAATCTGGCGCATGGGGCGTTTTTTGGCATCGGCGCGTATACCTCCGGTTTGCTGATGCTGAAATTGGGGTTTGCTTTCTGGGTCGCCCTTCCGTTGGCCTGTGTTACCGCGTCTATTTTCGGTCTGCTGATCGGGATGCCCGCGTTGAGGACCAAAGGTGCCTACTTTGCCATCGGGACGTTGTGTTTCGGTGTTATCGTGACGGTCATCATCGATCGGTGGGATACCCTTACGGAGGGACAACGGGGTCTTTTAGGCATACCAACTCCCGAGGCCATTCCACTTCCTTTTGGATTGACGATCATCTTCGAAAACAACATGGTGGCCACTTACTACCTGCTTTTGGCATTTCTGGTCTTAACCGTACTGGTTATCTATCGCATTGCCCGCTCGTTGTCCGGCAGGACGTTTAAGGCTGTCAAGGAAAACGAGGATCTGGCCGCCTCCATCGGCATTAGCCCTTTCAGGGCCAAGCTGATCGCCTTTGTGGCCAGTACCTTCTTTGCCGGTTTGGCCGGCGCTCTTTATGCGTCATATATTGGTTTTTTGAGTCCGGAAGTTTCCGATTTTCATGTCACCTTTGAAGTTTTGATCTACACCATGATCGGCGGAATCGGGACCATGGCGGGACCCATAATCGGCGCGATCATCCTGCCGGTCATATCCGAGATGCTTCATGCCCTGGCCGCCTATCGTATGGTTGCCTACGGTCTTATGCTGGTTCTGGTAATGATCTTTGTCCCCTCGGGGATTGTCGGCGGTTTGAAGCTTCTTTGGGCGCGGCTAACAAGTGATAAATAGTAAACGAAAGGCAGACTGTCTATGCTTTTTAAAACCGACGGATTAACAAAAAAATTTGGCGGGCTTACCGCCGTCGATGACCTGAGTTTCCATATCGATCAGGGCGAGATCGTCAGCGTCATCGGCCCGAACGGGGCGGGAAAATCGACCGTTTTCAACCTGATTACCGGCGTGCATCGTCCGAATGAGGGACACTGTTATTTGCAGGGCGAAGATATTACGGGAATAAGGCCGTATGCCGCCGCTAAAAAAGGAATTGCCCGGACCTTTCAATTGACCACGGTGTTTGCCGAAAAGACCGTCTTTGACAATCTGGTCGTCGGGCATCATCTTCGAACCCGAAGCGGTATTTTCGGTGCCATATTCGGCAGCCCCCAGGAGCGTGAAGGCGAAAAGCAAAGTTTTCAAAAAGCCGAAGAGATTCTCGATTTCGTGGAACTGGATTGGTTCAAAGACGAGCTTGCCGGGAATATTCCCCAGGAAGCCCAGAAAAGGCTTTCAGTGGGGATCGCGCTGGCAACCGACCCGAAACTGCTTCTGCTCGATGAGCCCACCAGTGGCGTCAACATCGAAGAGGATGACAGCCTGATTCGAATCATAAAAAAAATACGAGATGGCGGAACGACGATTTGTCTGATCGAACACAAGATGAAAATGGTGATGGACATATCTGATCGGTTGGTTGTGCTGAGCTACGGCAAGATGATTGCCGAGGGAGCGCCGCGTGTGGTGAGTCAGAACGAAAAAGTAATTGAAGCTTATTTGGGGCCTGGATATGCTGCTTGAAATAAAAAATATTGATACGTATTATGGCCACGCACAGGCCCTGAAAAAAATTTCGCTCGATATCGAAGAAAAGAGCTTGGTCGCCATATTGGGCGCAAACGGCTCCGGAAAATCGACGTTGTTAAATACGATTTCCGGCATCCTCAAACCCGAAAGCGGCACCATCACCTTTGAAGAGCGGCAGATAAACGGGCTCAGCACGGATGTCATCGTCAAGCTCGGTATTTCACAGTGCCCGGAGGGTCGCCGGCTTTTCCCGGAAATGACGGCCATGCAGAATCTGATGCTGGGCGCCTATGTACGCCGGGCCGATCGCGAGGGGGTTGAAAAGGATTTCGAACACGTCTGCGAGCTTTTCCCTGTCTTGAAGGAAAGAAGCAATCAATTCGCCGGGACCATGAGCGGGGGCGAGCAGCAGATGCTCGCCATCGGCCGCGCCTTGATGTCCCGTCCCAGACTGCTGCTTCTCGACGAACCGTCGCTCGGTCTGGCCCCGCTGGTGGTGGCCAGGATTTTCGAGGTCATACAGGACATCAATCAAACCGGGACGGCGATCTGCCTGGTCGAGCAAAATGCCTCCATGGCCATCAAGATCGCCTCAAAGGGCTATGTCCTTGAAAACGGGAAAATCGTTTTGGCCGGCACCCGCCAGGAGTTGCAGGAAGATCCAAAGGTCAGACAAGCTTATCTCGGCGTGTAAGATCCTCTCCGCCGGTTTCGCCGAAGGTGACGGGCCGGATAAGGCCTCCATATGCCGCAAATGTGACGTTGCGGTCATCCATCCCGCTATTCCCTGCTCATTGTCTCTGTGGTGAGATCAAA
>CAZNBR010000295.1:0-2705 GCA_964571315.1 uncultured Syntrophaceae bacterium | reverse complement strand
TCTTCGGAAGTCCACATCGGAAGCTTGCCGATTTTTTCGAACACGGGTCCGACTCCTCTTGCATAGGCCTCGGCGACTGTGGCGTCTGTCGGATCTGGCAGAACGATGTAACCGAGAGCTTTAAAGCGAAGCGCGTCTTCGATTTTCGGGACTTGACCCATGCCCTGGATCCCTTTGGCGGCCTGGCCGAATTTCAGTTCTACGGATTTGATGTCAAGCTGTTCAATAGCGTACTCAAGTACCCCGTGATATTCATCATCAAAGTTCGCCTGAAGGATGATATCGCCGAAGCCATGCTCATAACGCCTGAATGTAGAAACCATCTCGTCTATTAACGGTGCCTTGATAACCTTATGACCGTTGACAATAAGTCCTTTGTCCTTTGCGATGACATCCTCACCGATGACCACGGGCACGCCGAAAACTGCGGCTCCTGCGAAGTATTCTTTCCAGGCCAATTTGGCCATAGCCGGAAGGATAAAAGGGGCATTGACGGGAACCGCGTGAACAACGCCAAAAGAAGAAGAGATATCGGCGTTCGGGTAACTTGCTTCGTATGGATCGGAAGGAAGACCAATCGCCCCAAATACCCTTCCGTTAATATTGAAATGGGAAAAGTCGAGGGGATAGCGCTTCTCGGAAGCGAACTGGTTTTTATCAGCCGAGAAGGGCAGAATAGCTTCCGCACCGCGTACCGCCGAAAGGCCGATCTCGCAAGGGCCGACGCAATCGGCGGTACAGACAGCGCACATACCGGAAACATCGGCGACATGGCCGGGATTCCGCAAATGGGTATTGGTAATCGGGCTACCAAGGTCGGGACTAAAATTCATTTCAAACACCTCCATTAGGTTATATTAACTAGTAAATGTGCATAATCTACTTTATGAAAACACCGCAGAATACCCCGCCATTATGGCGGGGATAAATGCGGGGCAGGGGTAATGGGGATGCAATCCCCCTCCTTGTTTCTCAAAATGCCCCGCCTTTAGGGGGGGTAACTCACTTAAGCTCAGCAAGGACGACGAACACTCTTAGTGAACTCAATCCACTCTGCCACAATTTTCACAACTCACACGCGTAACTCGGGCTGCCAGATAGGCCTCGTGCTGGAAGAAGTTCAAATGCTGCCACTCGTGCCGCTCCGTGTCGTATGCGTGACATCCTTCTCTGCCGCAAATGGGACAGGCAAACAGACTGCCCCGAGGAAAATCAATTTCAATGTCCAGACGATGTTTATCCGGATCAAACTCACACGACACCACATGCCATGGCGGTGTCAAACCCAATGCCAACTGAAATAAGTCCGTGTCTCTCATGATGATCCGTATCAACCTCCTTCATCTTTTGACGACGGACCTCTATCATGTTTCAAATCTGGTTACCCATACATTTTAGCGAGGAGCCGGAAAGCTTGACCCATCTGACCAAAAGAGTGAAATGCGGAGCCCTAACCTCAAGGCGTTTTCGAGGCATTTCTCATCCCTCGGTGTCAGCTATGCCCGATACATTGGGTACCAGAACTTAATTTTCCGTCGTAAGTCAAAAAGGGTGCGTCATAATACAGCAAAAGACGGCATTTCATAGGCACTCCCCCCTGCCCATCACCACGAAATGCAATTCATTATCTCTCCCGCTCCGCCAGCAACTCTTTTAGAAGTTTTTGGGCTCCTGGTCCAGCATCTTTTGCAGCTCGTTCCCAAATAGGTTTGACCATTGGTATGATTTGATCATAGAAGGCAGGGTCGACGGGTACCACTTTCATGCCCCCATTCAGAAGCATTTTCAGGCAAACGGTTTTTTCCAGGTCTCGATGCGCGATCAGCCAATTCTGTAAGATCCAAGCCTCATCAAGGAGTATTTTACGCACGTCCTCAGGAAGCGCATTCAGGGCTGACGTGTTTACCGCAACCCACCATGGATTGTAGCTGAGAGTATAAAGGTTTATATAATTGAGCACTTCCCAGAAGTGGGCCTCGCTTGCGCTCGTGTAACTAGTAATCGACGCTTTTACCATACCTCGTTGCAATGCCGTGTATAACTCGGCAACGTCAACCGTCATTGGCTTGGCTCCAATCGCCTTCAGCGCGTCCATGATAGGCCCCCCCCATGTTCTTATCCGAAGGCCTTTCCAATCTTCTAAATTCTTCACCGGTTCCTTACTGTACACCTTAACATTCCCCGGATAGACTATTACTGCTAGCGCTTCACAATTCCACTTTTCATGAAGTTTTTCATTAAGCACCGGCTTAAAATCGTTCAGGCACCAATAGAGTTGTTCATCCTGATCAGCCCACATGAAAGGTATATCTCCAAAAGCAACCATGGGTTCCTCACCCCGAAGAGCACCTCCACAAAGCTCAGCCATCTCGACTAAACCCTTTTTCAATACAGACGCTCCTTCAGTGCTCTTGAATCCGAGAGAAGCGGCAAAATATGGTTCAATTATGAGCCTCCCCCCAGTACGTTCCTTTACTCTCTCGCAGAAAAGCTTTTCTCCTTTGCTAACCCAGCCTTCAGGTGCAAAATTACAGTTGAATCGCCAGACTGTCGTTTTACCCTCCTTCGCAACTGATGGTAAAACTGTGATAAAAGACGTTGCCAGCAGCGCCAAAGCAATAACGGTGATCAGCACTATCTTCTTTCCAATTCGAGTAGACATAATATTATTCCTCCCTTTTAGACTTCGTTTGTTTTCTCTGTTT
>CAZNBR010000294.1:0-2743 GCA_964571315.1 uncultured Syntrophaceae bacterium | reverse complement strand
TATAAGACCCAAAATGAACCCGCCGATGATGGCGCCGGGGATACTGCCCATGCCGCCGAGAATGATAATCACAAAGGCCTTTAAAATGAGCGCCGCGCCCATCGACGGATAGACCAGCAGAATCGGACCGATCAGCGCCCCGGCGGCGGCAGCCAAAGCCGTGCCGATACCGAATGTGATCAGGCCGACCCGTTCCACATTGATACCCGCCAGCCGTGCGCCGATCCTGTCCTGAGCCGTTGCCACAATGGTCGCACCAATGGTGGTTTTCTTGATAAACAGCTGCATGAGCCCGATCAGGCCGATCGCCGTCAAAACGATTATGATTCGCTGGAGCGTGATGGTGATACCGAAAACGTGGTAGAGTTGATCGTAAATGGCCGGGAACCGTTTGAAATCAGGCCCCCATAGTATAAGCGCACCGTTATCGATGATATAGATCAGACCGATGGCCGCGATGAAGCTGTTCAGATGGGGCGCATTGAGAAGGGGTCGAAAGACGAGCCGCTCAACCAGCATGCCGATGATGGCCAGAATTACCATGGTCAAAATCATGGCCATCCAGAAGTTGAGCCCCAGCGTGGTCACCATGAGGTAGGCCAGATAGGCACCAAGCATGTAAAGCGAACCGTGCGCGAAATTGGGTACATGCAGTATGCCGTATATGATTGTCAACCCCAAGGCGACCAGGGAGTAGACACTGCCCAACATGATACCGTTTAACACCTGTTGTAAAAAAAGTTCCATCTTTATCCTCGTTGTTCACCGTGGAGCCGGTGGCGGTGCCAAGCCACACCACCACCACCCGATTGTCGCGGGTTAATATATTCTCGTTTTGGATAACGGTCCGGCATTTAAGCCGTGGGCCTATTCACCGGACCGCTGTCCGTTTCAGATCTATTCCCCCATCCAGGTTGAGCCGTATTTCTTGTACCAGGGTGCGGGATCGATATTGATGGGTTCGGCGAATTTGCCGTCACGGATCGCCATGGCGAAATAACCGGAAATGAACTGTCCTTCCGGTGTGACTTTGTTGATGCCGCGGATGGCATGGTTGCCGACCGGAATCACTTCAGCGACAGCGTCTCTGATCTTCTGGGGGTCGGCGACCGAACCGGATTTTTTCATGGCCTCGGCAAAGATATACATGACTTCATAGTTGAAAGCGGACTCCGAGGTAGGAATCGCATCGGCGCCGTATCTGTCCTTGAAGCTCTTGCTGTACTGCTTCATCAAGGGCAGCGGCATCAGGCCGACCGGGCAGACGCCGATCGAGTTGTTCAAAGCCTCCATCGACACGATCTTGGCCATTTCGTCCAATTTACACTGCGATCCGAGCAGAAATCCGCCCTTGAAACCCAGCTCACGGGCCTGGCTGACCACCATGGCCGTGGGTTCGGACATCCCATAAAGGAAAATGCAATCCGGGTTTTTCGAAAGCGCCTTTGTCAGGAAAGGATAAAAATCGGTGACGGACTTGAAATCGATGCTATCCACGGAGGTCACTATCCCGCCTTTGTTTTTCCACTGCGCCTGAAAGATTTTTTCGGCCATTTTCCCCGCTTCGTGGGCGCCGCAGAGCAAAGCGACCTTGCGGTAACCGCTCTCCCATCCGATGTCGGCCGGGCCGGAGTTGTAAAATGCCATCGACATGGGGGCCTTGACGACCAGTTTGTTGCCCTGTTTGAGTATGGCCACGTTGTCGGTGTATCCGTGGATGAGAAAGTTTTCCCGCTCGTTGAATTTTTGCATGGCCAGAATTCCACCGCTGTGCGGGCAGAAAATGACGACCGGCTTGGGGCTCACGGTGGTCATCATCCGACGGGCGTTGGAAACGGTCTCGGCGGGTTTGTATTTGTCGTCGAGATAAGTCAGTTTGAAGGTGTAGTTCTTTCCGCCCACGGTAATGCCGCCGGCGTCATTGATCTCGGCAATCGCATGCTGAACGCCTTGTAAATTGTTGTTGCCGTAACGCGCCGCACCACCGCTCAAAGGACCGGTGAAGCCGATCGAAATTGTCTCGGCCGCGTAAGCGAATGTGGTGAAAGCCGCCAGCAAAACTCCAAGCGTAAGCGTGAACATCAAACGTTTTTTCATCGTCCATTCCCCCCTTTACATTTTGAAGAACAAAAGACCCAAGCGCAGCCGGAAAATTACGCTTTTCCAGTTGCCGGGACAGCCCCGGCAACTACCGTGCGCTTATTCATCTCTCGGGGCGAACATGGAAGCCTTTGCGGAACTTCTCCGGCAACTTCAAACCATCGCGGCGTCTGCCGACGACAGGACGAGCATTGCCTGGTCTGGCAAAAACGGTGGAATGTTACGCCCCCGACACTCCCATCGTCGGCTTTAGGGGCTAAAAACCCTTCTGGGTCTTTTCGGGGCGGCTCTTTTAAAAAGCCGCCTCGATCATTTGGCCCGTTAAAGCATCCGCAAACTTGTGCTTACCGTAACTCCCTGTTCAGCCGTCGACAGTATTGTGGCTTCTTCAGTGGTGCTCTTTTTCTGGTCATGCGGGGTAGATCAATGCCGTCCGGGCAGGGCCAAGATGACAAACAGGTGAACAATTTCATAACGCTTACATCAAAAGCCCGGCAACCCCCTTTTTGTTTTGCCTGCTGTAGAGGGAAACGTAACCGCGGGTAAACTACCAGACAATTTTCAGATTGTCAAACAAAAGCGAACGTTCGAATTGCCTCATATTAAATGTTACCGAAGGGGGTGAATAAAAAGGATCGTTGAC
>CAZNBR010000293.1:0-2780 GCA_964571315.1 uncultured Syntrophaceae bacterium | reverse complement strand
CTTCCCTCGGCAAACACCGCGACGTCAGTGGTACCGCCGCCGATATCGATCAGCGCAACCCCCAGATCCTTTTCATCCTGACTGAGGATCGCTTCGCTGGAGGCCAGCGGCTCCAGAATAATGTCGTTCACGTCCAGGCCTACCCGATTAACTGACTTTATTATGTTTTGTACGGACGTGACGGAACCGGTGACGACATGGACCTTGGCCTCAAGCCTGACACCCGACATCCCTATGGGATTCTTTACCCCATCCTGATCATCAACGTTATAATATTGAGGCAGTATGTGAATCACCTTCCTGTCCAGGGGTATGGCGATTGCTTTGGCCGCCTCCAACGCCCTTTTGACATCATATTCATCAACTTCACCACCCTTGACGGCCACGATGCCATAACTGTTCGATCCCTTTATGTGACTCCCTGCAATACCGGTAGAAACGGACCGGATCTCACATTCCGACATCAATTCCGCTTCTTCCACGGCCCTCTTTATTGAATCCACCGTGCTGTCGATATTGACCACGACGCCCTTCTGAATTCCGCTTGAAGGGTGCGTGCCGATCCCGATGATATCTATCCCGGCGCTTGTAATCTCCCCAACAATGACACATGTTTTCGTCGTCCCCACATCCAGCCCTACGATGATATTTTCTCTCTTTGCCATCTATCTACCCTTCCCGTCATCACACATTCCGGCACATTCGTAGAAGGCCTTTTCGGAGCAAATCCGGACATCACGAAGGAAGAAAACTGTCCTTTCCAAAGCTGTCATATCTTCGTCTTGCGATCTCCTGTCAGGTTCTTCGGACTGAAAACATTTCCCTGCTGAACAACGACCCTGCTGGAATCTATGAGGTTGATGGTCAGATACCTTTTGTCCAAACCCCTTTGCTCCAGGTCTGTCATAACCTTCTTCAGTCGCTTCAACTTCTTCTCGTAATCTTCGAAACCGAGATTCAAAAACAGATGGTTATCCGTAACAACAGAAAAGTCATACACGTCATCCACATAGATCTCCGATACATTCCAGATCCGGGGGAAATGATCGCTCCCGGCAAGATAGTCCAAGAATTCAAAGGTCTTTTTCAACAGGGCACTTTGCAGGTTTCCGTCCCTATAGAACCCGCTAAGCACCGGGACGTCTGCGCTGTCACCTCCTTCGAACTTCTTGAATACCACTCCATCCCGATCCACAATATACAGGTCGTTGCCCTTTTTAAGGAGTGCGGCGGCATCTCTCTCAGCAACCTCGATAACGAGCCTGTCGGGGAGTTCCCTCCCGACAGAGGCACTCCTGACCCACGGGTTTCCCTTTATCGCCCGCGCCATCTTTTCCTGATTCGCAGTCAGAATATTCAGAGAGAGTGATATTCCGGCGAGACCTTTTATTTCTTCTTCGCTGATCCTCTTGCAGCCTCTTATAGTGGTATATTTCAACTGAAAATAATCGGCACACAGGGCAAAATTGTACGCATACACCATGAGGAATGCCAGCAGGCCGGCAAGCCCTACAATGACAAGCGTTCTGAAGATTTCTCCGCGAATCACCCCCGATCGGCGCTTCGATCTGTTCCTTTTCGGTGAGATGGTTGATTTGAGGGATTTTTTCATAATTTATCCCCTATGATCTTCAACTCCGGCTCAAGGAGGATCCCCCTTTCATCCAGGATCCTCTTTCGGACCGTGTCAATCAGGGCAATGACATCCGCCGCCTTCGCACCGCCCCTGTTCACGATAAAATTTCCATGTTTTTCGGATATCTCCGCGCCCCCCATCCTGAGTCCCTTGAGGCCGGCCTCTTCAATCATTTTCCCCGCCGGACATCCGGGAGGATTCTTAAACACGGAACCCGCGCTTCGCTGCGCCAGGGGATGCCGCTCTCTGCGCGCCGCGGTGATCTCCGAGATCCTTTCCCTGATAGCATCCCTGTCTCCTCTCACAAGGTGGAAGTCGGCACCCGTAATGATCGCCCCATCGGGAAGATCGAGATTCCGGTATTCAAACAGCAGGTCTCTTCTCGCGAACTCCCGCATCCGGGCGTCGGCATCGAGAATGGAGACCGACGCTACGACATCCTTCATCTCTCTTCCCCACGCGCCGGCATTCATCTTTACACCACCGCCGACACTCCCCGGGATACCCGCACAAAACTCCATGCCGGCAAGAGATTCCCTGACCGAGAAATCAACCAGACCGGAAAACGAAACCCCCGCCTGGGCATGCACGAGTACACCAGCGCCATCCTCCCCGGTGGCAGCACCCCGGGCCTCTTTCTTTATCTCCACCCCCTGAAGCGCCTCCAGGGAGATCAGCACCCCCCGGTAACCGCCATCCTTTACGATCAGATTCGTGCCGTTTCCGACAGGCAGAAACGGGACCCCCTCCCGCAGGAGAAAGGAAACCAGGACACCAAGCACCTCGACGGTATCGGGAAAGATCAGCGCATCCGCCCTTCCTCCGACACCCATGGAGGTGTGCGCGGACATCGGCTCATCGAAAAGCGCCCTTCCGACGGCAATTGCGCCCATTCTGTCCTTAAACTGCCTGTCTGCAATCATTCCGGCTGCTCCTGTCATTTACCCTTCAGCCTTTCCAGCAGATCCTCTCCTACCTTCCACACATTCCCCGCCCCCAGGGTAAGGACCACATCTCCCGGCCTCGTTATGGCGCACAGATGGTCGGCAATCTCCCCGAAGCTCGACAGATAGATGACATCGCCATGACCGTGATCCTGGATGCCTTTTCTGAGATTCATGGAATGAACACCCTGTATCTCCTT
>CAZNBR010000292.1:0-2781 GCA_964571315.1 uncultured Syntrophaceae bacterium | reverse complement strand
TTGTCAGGTGGTGTGCCGCTATATCAGCCGCCCGGTCGCGTATCTCCTGCGCGGTTTCGAGCTTTTCATCAGAGAAGAGCCCCCGTGTTATATCCACGGCTATAACGATATCTGCCCCTTCCCTCCTGGCGGCGTTGACCGGGACAAGAGAAATGATCCCTCCGTCAGACAGCAGCATTGTGCCTGATTGTCTGGGCTCTATCGCCCCCGGAACCGAGCTGCTGATCATGACGGCCTCGCGCAGGGGGCCTTCGGAAAAGACGATCTGTTCCCCGCTTATCAGATCGGTGGTGACGGCCCGGAAGGGGATGTTTGTATCCTGGGTCAGTATATCCGGTATGAAGAAATCGATCATGGATTGAAACTCTTCCGCGGAGAGTATCCCCGGCTTAAACATGGCCTGCAGGAGCAGGAACTTGTTTTGAAAAAAACCCTGTACCTTTCGGGTCAGGGAGGCGTGTTCTCCATCGTGCGCCTTTTCTATGGTCCTGACTGCGGAAGACTGATATTCCTTACTGTTCAGATATTCACCTATCTTCCGCTCCATCTCTTCAGGGGGCATCCCGCTGGCATATGCCCCGCCGATAAGGGCGCCGCTGCTGGTGCCCACGATGATATCGATGGGTATCTTCTCCCGCACGAGCGCCTTGAGCACCCCTATGTGCGCGAAACCCCTCGCGCCCCCTCCGCCGAGGGCAAGGCCGATACGTTTTTGCCTCCATCGCATAGGCTGTGTCTTTCTCTTTCCGGTTTCGCCCGCTGTCGCGACGTGTGGAGTGTGTCGCGGCGGGGCGTGTGTCTGATCACCTCACGCCCTGTTTATAGGATGTTGCATGAAAAATGTCAAACAATGGGTGATGCTTTCGCAAAAACCTGTCTTCCCGGCGTGCCGTGACCAAGCCCCATCCGCGCCCTCCCCCTGCGCGATATGGCGATACCGCACGCTTCCGGAAAATCTTTGACATTTCGATGGGTATAAAATATAGACTGGTGGCAAGGACCTACTGTCGTGTCAATCAAGAAATGTCATTTCGGCCGCAGGGAGAAATCTAAGATTTCTCAGTCGTGAAGACTCCTTCAAAATGACAGAGTGTCGTTGTCATGACACTACGACGGGAATGCATTATGGAAATACAGGATGTTTTTCAGCAGTATATGCATGATATGGGAGAGGTTGAAACCCTCATTGAGAGCCGTATGCGTTCCTATGTGCAGCTTATCCCCGAAATTTCGGATCACATAATCAAGGGCGGCGGCAAGAGGCTGAGGCCCCTTCTGCTGATAATAGCATCAGATCTGTGCGGTTACGGGGGGGACAGGCGGTTCCCCCTGGCCTCGGTCATGGAGTTTATCCATACGGCATCCCTCCTCCATGATGATGTGATCGATCATGCCGTCATCAGGAGGGGTAGACCTTCAGCGAACAGTATCTGGGGAAATTCCGCAAGTGTCCTTGTGGGAGACTACCTGTACGCAAGTTCTTTCAATGTCCTGGCCGAAGATGGGGACCAGTCGATCCAGAAACTCCTCTCGATCACCACCTCGGCCATGGCCGAGGGAGAGATCATCCAACTGGAGCGGTGCGGCGATATCAACACCAGCGAACGGGAATATTTCTCCGTTATTGAAAAAAAGACGGCCATCCTGATCTCCGCGGCATGCGCCATAGGCGCGATCCTGGCGAAGGCGCCGGAGGTGGAGATCGAGGCGCTGACCAAGTTCGGCATGAGGTTGGGGACGGCCTTTCAGCTGACCGACGACACCCTCGATTACGTGGCCAGGGAGGATGACTTCGGCAAGACCATCGGTATGGACCTCAAGGAGGGAAAGATAACCCTCCCCCTTATCAGGACCTTTAAGAAGTGTACACCGGATGAGAAGGACCGTATCGGAAAAGCCGTGCAAGACGGTGGAGAGGATTCCGTTCAGGAAATTACCTCCCTTATGAATACGTACAAAGGGATAGAATATTCCCTCGAAAAGGCCGGCAGGCTTGTCGAAGAGGGAAAGTCGTTTCTTGAGATCTTCGAAGATTCGATGCCCAAAAAGGCCCTCCTCGCCATTTCGGATTATGTTATCCAGAGAAAATTGTGATCGGAGCAGGGGACAGGTCCGCTGCGGGTTACACACCGGAGGAGATCAGCGTTTGCAAGGCACAAAGACCTTTTGGTACCATCTGGTGGCGTCGTTCCTGGGTGATGTCGGTGTCGTGTGGCAGAGCGAGGGGAATACGCCTTCGATTGTTCGCGTGGTGTTGCCGCGCGCGGACATTTCAACCGCCGGCAGGATCAGGTCGGATTACCCCGGTGCCGCCCTCCGATCGCATACAAATCTGAAGAAAACCTGCGAAGATATAGCAGCTTTTCTCGGGGGGACTCGGGTCGACCTTTCCATGAGATGTGTGGAGATAGACCGTTGCCGAGGATTTCAGAGGAGGGTACTGCTTGAAACAATGCGCATACCCCGGGGCAGGGTAACCTCATATGGAGCCCTGGCGGAGGCGATTCATGCACCGGGTGCCGCACGGGCGGTCGGTTCAGCGCTTGCCAACAATCCCTTTCCCCTCATCATTCCGTGCCACCGGGTGGTTAAGTCCGATGGACGTTCAGGGCAGTTCGGGGGCGGAGGGGAGATGAAAAAGGCCCTCCTGATCCTTGAAGGTGTTGAGATAGATGACAGGGGGAGGATAGCCCCCGCCTTTTTCCGATAAGAGAGGAGCCCCTATCTTGATGGAGTCGTAAAAAGTCTCCTTAGCTTGTCATTTCGAGTGAAACGAGAAAT
>CAZNBR010000291.1:0-2791 GCA_964571315.1 uncultured Syntrophaceae bacterium | reverse complement strand
ACCTCCTCTTTTGCGGGAACGATAACTTTGACATATATTGTTGCCGGAGTAATATCATTCTTCGCCACTGATGTTATCCGGGTGTCATCCGGGCAAATCTTTAGAAAACGAGTAAGATATTAAAACATACAACATTTAATCTCAAGGGGATTTAATGATTTGGGGAATATGGAATATAGTGGAATATAGGAGCACTTCCCCATTTCTTTCCTGGCCATCCTATCTTTCCCATGAAAACAGGGACGTGTCCCTGATTGATCAAAGATTCTGCAATATCCGGGTTGTTCGATCATAGAGAAAAGGGGACGGCTATTCCTCTATGATCTTGTATTCATCCATAACCTCTATCAGTACGCCATTCGTATGTTGGGGCATTATCCACGCCCACCGACTGTCCGGAGCCTTCTCATCGAAAAAGTATTGATCGCTGGGGATAGATACGCCCCCTTCATTCAACTGCCGAACGGTGTCGTCCAGATCGGACGAGGCAAAAGCAAGATGATGCACGCCCTCTCCATGTGTCTCCAAGCGCTTGAACAGCGGTGATTGGGGGTCGAGCGGCTGCAGGAGCTGGATGTCACAGGCACTGCCGGCAGCATTGAAAAATGCCGTGACGTACCGGTCTTTACCCGCGAAGCACTCTTCCCTGGTCACTTTCTTCGTAAATTGCTGTGAAGAAACCGCACCAAGAATCCTTGCATAATGCTCGATTGCCTGGTCAATATCCCGGACCAATATGCAAATATGGGCCAGCCTTTGCTTTACTCTGTTCTCCATGGAAGCCCTCCCTTCCTATTTTGATAAGACATTGCTTCTGACGGGAGAAAGTATAGGAAGAGCGCTCATGAGTGTCAAGGAGATATTGAAACACTGGAAATGGTGGCGCCAGCGGATATGTGGCCCCTGCCGACGTACGCCGATCTGCTCTTCAAACTATAATCGTCGGTAACGGCTTTCAGTAAAAGGCACGAGTCCTTCGGGCATCGAATGGTACATCCCAACAGTAAATGTGACACTGTATCTACAGGCTCTCCGGTTTATGAGGACAGGGAACAGGGATTCCCGGGCGCGGCGGCATCAATCGGCAAAGAGCTTCCTGTCATACGGGAAGTAACGGCGGAGGATTTTTTGAGCTGTGTTCCCTGTTTAAACGCATGCCGTTCGTAGTGAGTCAGCGCTAGATCAATGGCATGGGCGGCGCTGGCGAAGGAAAAATATAGTGGATAGCCATCGTCAGCGTAATGCTTGATATATTCATAGATTTTGGTGGCTTCTGCAGGGAGGATACTGGTCAGTATCACGATAGCCACAGGCTTGAGGCTACGGTCATACGTGACGGGGAAAATAGGCCAATCTCGTGCTCTCGTGGATTGAGTGGGGACCACAAAGTTCACCATGAAATCGAACTGTCCCCAGCGCATAAGAATCTCCAGAGCGCGCTGTACGTTTGACGGCTCCATACTTTGTGAGTAATCAATGGGGTTATTGAAGAAGTTGCCTGCCGCCTGGCTAAACTCGCGTAGCTCCTTGATAACCTGTTGTGGCACTTGAGGCAATATCACCCCTCGCTTTTCAAATTCATCAGCAATGATAATACTTGAACCGCCGCCGCCGCCGAACAGGAGCGCTCGCCTGCCATCAGGCACAGGCAGAAACATAAGTGTAACCAGCACGTCAGTCATTTCATCAAGGTTTTGAACCTGTATGACACCGAACTGGCGGCAGAGGGATTCCCAGATGGAGCGGCTACCTGCCAGTGATGACGTGTGTCCCATCACCGCTCGTGCTCCAGCGGGAGTGGCTCCGCCTTTAAGCAGCACCACCGTTTTTTTCTCCGCCGCATATTTCAGCGCCTGGAGGAATCGAACGCCATCCTTTACACCTTCAAGATACATCGTGATAATTTTTGTTTTCGGGTCATCAGCCAGATATTCCAGATAGTCGCTTTCGTTAAGGTCGCAGGCATTCCCGATGCTGATAACCTTGCTGAAGCGAACGCCGCGCTGTGCGGCTTGACGGATCAGATAATTAGAGTTGCCGCCACTCTGGCTGATAAAGCCCACAGGACCGCTTTCCCGGGGGAACAGGTTGCTGAAGGACATTCGTCCTTCCGGACAGTATACCCCCAGGCAATTCGGGCCGATAATTCTCACATGGTGCCTGCGAGCGGCGCGGAGTAATTCCGCCTCCAGCTTTTTGCCCTCTTCATCACCCTCATCATCTGTCTCGCTGAAGCCGGCAGTACAAAAATGAATACATCGGGCCCCCTTTGCCGCCGCGTCTTCGATCAGCTGTGGGGCGCTCCGTGCAGGCACCAGCCCCACAATAAAGTCCAGTGTATCGGGTATGTCCTGAATGTTCCGGTACACCCTGCAGCCTTCTATTGTGCCTTCCTTGGGGTTGACGAGATACAGATTGCCCTGGGATGGAAAATCAAGGTTGAGGTAGCCTTCGAGAAAACACCGGGTCCAGTGTTCGGGATTGGCAGTAGTAATGCCCACCAGGGCTACGGAACGGGGATGGAAAATGGCGTCAAGATTTTCATAGCTACGATTCATTGTCACAAACTTTCTATCTCTAATGGATGAGCATGGGATTTTGTCTGACAGTGATGGGAAAAACACCCATCTTATTATGCATGGGCAAATCTCCTATCATGTTATGCACGGTCTTACAATGACAGATGTTGAAAAAGATATCGGGAAAATCCATTAGTACCGCTTGAACGTCTCATCTTAATACTCAACTTTCGGGTTTAACAAATACGAGGCGTAATATGGTTTAACATATT
>CAZNBR010000290.1:0-2805 GCA_964571315.1 uncultured Syntrophaceae bacterium | reverse complement strand
CGCAGCATGAACTGACCCCCTTTCAGCCGCGAAGCCCCTACGCGGCGGCCAAGGTATATTCCTACTACGTGGTAAAAAACTACCGTGACGCCTACAATATATTCGCCTGCAACGGCATCCTCTTCAATCATGAATCCCCCCGCAGGGGCGAGACCTTCGTCACGCGGAAGATCACGCGTGCGGCGACCAGGATCAAGCTGGGCCTGCAGAAAAAACTCTATCTGGGAAACTTGGAGGCGAAGAGAGACTGGGGATTCGCCGGCGATTACGTGGAGGCCATGTGGATGATCCTCCAGCATGACACGCCGGACGATTTTGTCATCGCCACGGGCGAGACATACTCGGTGCGTGAATTCGTGGAGCGGGTCTTCGACAAGCTCGGCCTCGATTATCACAGGCACGTGGAGATAGACGAACGCTACTTCAGGCCGACCGAGGTCGACGTTCTCCTCGGCGATTCGAGCAAGGCGCAAAAGATCCTCGGGTGGAAACCCAAAACGGGATTTGATCAGCTCATCGACATGATGATCGAAACAGACCTCAAGCTGGCGGAAAAAGAAAAGATCCTGAACGACGCCGGCTATTAGTGTCTTGTCAATCAAGAAATGTCACTTCGGCCATTATTTTGTCATTTCGACCGCAGGGAGAAATCTAAGATTTCCCCCTGACGGGGGCTATGGCTTGTCGCTAGCACGCCTCGAAATGACACAATTCAAAGCTCTCAGGTGAAGTGAGAATGAAATAATCTATCATTGTTTTCTCTTGACAAATCCCAATAACAATCATATCGTAATGTCATAAAGATAGCACTAGGTGATATCATGACAAACGAGGTGCCACAGTGAAAGCAATTACAATTCGGGGGATAGATTCTTCCGTATCTTCAAAGCTGAAAGAGGTTGCCAATAACGAAAAGAAAAGCGTGAATCAACTGGTTTTGGATATGATCAGGCAGAGTATCGGGATGCAGAAGAGGGAGAAATATACAAAAAAGCATGACGATCTGGATCATCTCTTTGGAAAGTGGACTGATGCTGAATTCGAAAAAATTCAAGATATTATTAATAGTCAAAGAAAAATTGACCTGGAATTGTGGAAATGAGACGGCTGCTGATTGATACCAATATTTACTCTTATGCCCTTAAAGGAGATGGCGATGTTGTTGACGTCCTCAGAAAGGCGGAAGAAATAGGATTTTCTGTGATCAGCATCGGCGAACTTCTTTCTGGTTTTAAAGGGGGAGGAAGGGAACTGAAAAACAGGGAAGAACTTGAAACTTTTTTGGACAGTCCCAGGGTTGTTGTTTATTCTGTGAATGAAGATACATCCGAGTTTTACGCTGAAATCCTTCATAATTTAAGAAAGATCGGAAAACCTGTTCCCACAAATGATATTTGGATTGCTGCCGTGGCATTTCAGAATGGTTTACAGTTATTCACAAAGGATACACATTTTAAGACTATCGCCGGTCTTTCTCTTGTTTGAATTAAAAGCGGAACTTTGAATTTTGTCATTTCTGAGGAGCACCAGTTACGAGCTATAGTCCCCGTCAGGGGAAAATCGTTCTGTCATTGCGAGGGAGTTTTCACGACTGAGAAATCTTAGATTTCTCACATTCGTTCGAAATGACCAAGGATGATGGGTCGAAATGACAATTAATGATAGTTATTCAAACCTCTCAAGAGGGGGTAGCAGGGGCGGGTCACCATTTTCAGGAAAATTTTATGCCATCAAATAACAGCCATTTTGACCGGACAGACCATAAAATCTACATAGCCGGACACAGCGGCATGGTGGGCTCCGCCATCGTGAGAAGGCTTGAGGCGAATGGCTATACAAACTTTCTGTGCAAGTCTCATGTACAGCTCGACCTCACGAGGCAGAGTGATGTTGAGGATTTCTTTCAAAAGGAACGGCCGGAATACGTCTTCCTCTGCGCCGCGAGGGTCGGAGGGATCTTCGCCAACAGCACCTACAAGGCCCAGTTCATCTATGAAAACATGATGATAGCCGCCAACGTGATCCATGCCTCATACAGGTATGGAGTCAAAAAACTCCTGAACCTCGGTTCCTCCTGCATCTATCCCCGGCAGGCCCCGCAGCCCCTGAGGGAGGAGTATCTCTTGACCTCCGAGCTGGAGCCGACGAACGAACCCTACGCCATAGCGAAGATAGCCGCGATAAAGCTTTGCCGGTATTACAACGAGCAGTACGGGACAAATTTCATGTCCGTCATGCCCACAAACCTCTACGGTCCGGATGACAACTTCGACCTTGAAACCTCGCACGTCCTCCCCGCGTTGATCCGCAAGCTGCACCTGGCGAAGCTCCTTTATCAGAAAAACTACCGGGCCATTTCTCGTGACCTTGAACGGTTTGGAAACAACCTGCCCGCCAGTCCGTCCGATGATCCGGATTTGCTTGCAAAGCACCTGTCCGGATTCGGCATCCACTCTGACAGAGTCGTCCTGTGGGGCACGGGAGAGCCGAAGAGGGAATTTCTCTACGCGGATGACCTGTCCGCCGCCGCTGTCTTCCTCATGGAGCGGTACGACGCGAGCGATATAGGCGAATTCATCAACATCGGTGCCGGCAAAGACATAACCATACGGGATCTGGCCGATATGATAGCGGAAATCACAGGCTATAACGGATCTATAGGATGGGACGCTAAAACTCCGGATGGTACCCCGCAGAAGCTTCTCGATATTTCAAAAATACAGGGCAAGGGCTGGAGAGCAGACACCCCCCTTGAAAAAGGGATAGAAAAGACATACGAATGGTACCTTAAGTAATGTTTGACAA
>CAZNBR010000289.1:0-2816 GCA_964571315.1 uncultured Syntrophaceae bacterium | reverse complement strand
GAATTTTGTCATTTCGAGGAGTGTTAACGACGAGAAATCTTAATGATCGTAACATACTGAAAGAAAGATTTCTCTCTTTGATCGAAACAAGGATTTCTCCCTTCGGTAGAAATGACATATTAGCTAAGCCCGGCTTTTTACGAATACATCAAAAAATATGTTCCTAAGAACAATACATCTTAAAAATATTCTGTCAATTGATTTTCTATAGTTGGAGGTATACCGTACGGGCCGTATTTTATGGGCCGTATTCTATTGACAGGCCAGTCCATTCCGCTTATAGTCGCTTTATGAAAAAGTAATGCCTTATCAAACATATGGGAGGCACTACTGTGAAAATCTCATCGCACCTCGTCGGGGCACGCCTGAAAGCGTACGAAACAATCGCTACCTGGCGTGACACCATGAACTATGCCGCCGCATTGGGTGATACCAATCCCTGCTACCTTGATGATGAACGCCCGGACGGGATTGTTGCCCCCCCGATGTTCGCAGTGGCCGCTACCTGGCCGATCTTGGAGAAGATCTGGGAATACATTGAGGCCCCGGATTTCCCCCGGGAGCCTTTGCTGACTCAGGTACATTACACCGAACACCTGCGATTTTACCAACCGATTCGACCGGGTGATGCCCTGAAGATTCGGGGTACCATTGTAGCCATCATGCCGCACAAGGCGGGCACCCACATTGTCATCCGCTTTGATGCGACAAACGGCAAGGGATCACCCGTCTTCACCGAACATAACGGCGCCCTGCTGCGCGGCGTCACCTGCGCCGATGAGGGACAGGGGACCGGAGATCTGCCGCAGGTTCCCTCCTCTCCAGATGAGGCCGAGCCCGTCTGGGAATCCGCGATCGACATCGATGCATGCGCCCCCTTTGTCTATGACGGCTGCACCAAAATCCATTTTCCGATCCACACATCCGTGAAATTCGCGCATGATGTCGGTCTCCCCGGCATAATCTTGCAGGGCACGGCCACGCTTGCCTACGCGGTCCGCGAACTGATCGACAGAGAAGGGGATGGCAATCCGTTGGCCGTGGACTCCCTGTCCTGCCGGTTCAGCGGCATGGTTTTTCCCGGCAGCGAGATTACTGTCCGCCTGCTCCGGAAGGTGTCCGGCAGCGGGACGGATCTTTTCTTCGACGTCATCAATGCCGAAGGTAAAAAGGTATTAAGTCATGGATACATGAAGTTGAATCCCGTATAAAAAAGAGGGAAATCATGGGCTGGAAAGATCTAAATCTAACCTGGCACTATGTGGAAAAGTGGGCCGAAAAAAGCCCGCGGTTGAGACATTGATTTTCGGGGATGAAAGGCTGACCTGGGGGGATTTTAAAGACAGGATGGACAAAACGGCCAAGGCCTACCTTGAAATCGGTGTCGAAAAGGGGGACCGGATCGCCATGCTTTCCATGGCCCGCAATGATTTTCTGATCACCTATATGGCGGCGGGCAAGATCGGCGCGATCTGGCTGGGGCTTTCACCAAAACTTACCCTGGATGAACTCAGGTATCAGGTCGGCGATTCACAGCCGACCGTCCTGATCACACTCAGGCGGTATCTGGATAACGACCTCGCGGAGACAATCGCAACTCTGAAGGGCGAATTTTCCTGTATCAAAAAGGTTCTCGTGATCGGCGAGGCAGTTGAAGGGACCGAGAGCTTTGCCGCCTTTACCGCACAGCCGAGACCCCAACTTGATGATGCGTTGGAGACACGCGCCGGTGTGGTCGCGGGCTCGGACGAGGCCCTGCTGATGTACACCTCCGGTTCTACCGGCAAACCCAAGGGGGTAGTGCACACACACCGGAGCATTGTCGAAAACATAAAGGTCGAGCTGCCCAAGTTCTACTTTGACGAGAACACCAGAGGCCTCCTCCATTTTCCCATCAATCATGTGGCCGCGGACGTTGAGATCGGGTTCGCGGCAGTCATGGGAGGCGGCGCGCTGATCATGATGGACAGGTTTGATCCGGGTGAAGTTCTCAAGATAATCCAAAAAGAACGCGTCACCGTACTGGGCCAGGTGCCGGTCATGTTTCTGCTTGAATTCAAAGACCCCTCATTTTTCACCACCGATTTCAGCAGCATCAAAGGATTTATGTGGGCAGGGGCCGCGGCCCCCAAGATCATGATCGATGTCCTCAGCGGTATCTGCAAGCAGACCGGGGCTCATCTGATTACGGGGTATGGCAGCACGGAGGTATGCGGTTTTGTGACCTACACCGAAAAGGGCGATGACCTGGAAACCCTCATGAAGAGTGCCGGTAGGATCGCCGAACCCTTCGAGCTCAAGATCGTGGATGAAAGACGCAACGAACTCCCGGATGGCGAGATCGGGGAAATCGCCGTCAGGGGGCCGTTTCTGATGAAAGGCTATTACAACAAGCCCGAACTCACGGCCGAAGTGATCGACGGGGCCGGCTGGCATTACACCTCCGACCTTGCCTATAAGGATGAGCGGGGCTACATCTATATCACTGGCAGACGTTCCGAGATGTTCAAGACCGGCGGGGAAAATGTCTACCCGCGCGAGATAGAAGATGTGCTCGAATCCCATGACGGCGTGCTTTTCGCGGCAGTCATCGGCGTGCCCGACGAGATCTTCCAGGAAGTCGGCTGGGCCTTTGCCATGCTTATCCCGGGCAAGAGCGCCACAGAAGAGGAACTGCGGGAGCTGTGCAAATCGAAGCTGGCCAATTTCAAGGTGCCCAAAAAGTTCTTTGTCCGCGACCTGCTGCCGCTCCTCGCGAACGGCAAGGTCGACAAGCTGGCGCTCAAGGCCGAGATCGAGCAGATGCTGAAAAATCA
>CAZNBR010000288.1:0-2827 GCA_964571315.1 uncultured Syntrophaceae bacterium | reverse complement strand
TGGTATCATCTTTTTAACATATGGTTTTTTATAAAACCACTCTCTCAGTCCTTCTTTTACGAGAAACCACATCCAGTCAATGTTCTGTTTTTTCCTTTTTACTTCGAGCTCGCCGGTAGCAGTAAGCTTTTTGTTGTAATCTAAAACAGTCTCCCAGACTTCATCTATACCGGTCATCTCCAGGGCACTGCACGTGAGAACAGGGGGCGTCCAGTTGGGGGACGAAGGATTTAAAAAATGGAGGGCCATTTCATACTGCCTTTTTGCCAGGTTCGCCTTCCTGACATTATCACCATCCGTCTTATTGATGGCAACGGCATCGGCCAGCTCCATAATACCCTTTTTCATTCCCTGGAGTTCATCTCCCGCACCCGGAATCATAAGTATCAGAAAGAAATCAACCATTGAAGCCACGGCCACCTCAGACTGACCGGCTCCCACCGTTTCAACAATTACCACATCAAAACCGGCAGCTTCGCAGACAAGCATTGACTCCTTTGTCTTTCGCGCAACGCCACCGAGTGTGCCTCCCGAGGGAGAAGGCCTGATAAAGGCCTTCTCCTCAACCGAGAGCCTCTCCATGCGTGTCTTATCTGCCAGGATACTCCCGCCGCTTTTTACGCTGCTCGGATCAACGGCAAGAACGGCCACCTTGAGACCTTTCTGCACAAGCATTGTGCCGAGGCTTTCTATAAAGGTGCTTTTCCCTGCCCCCGGCACTCCCGTTATTCCAAGGCGCACTACCTTCCCCGTATGGGGAAGCAGCAGATCGATAACCTCCCGCGCCAGCTCCTGATGAGCCGGAAGCGTACTTTCAATCAGCGTAATGGTCTTGGCAAGCATCCGCCTGTCCTGTTCCAGTACGCCACGGGTATAATCCTGGACACTAGCCTTTGTCACTACTCCTATTACCTCTTATCCAACTCATTTAATATCTTATTGGCGGAGTCGATAATAACCGTCCCGGGACCGAATACACCGACCACTCCCGCTTTATAAAGGAAGTCATAATCACCGGGAGGGATAACACCGCCGACAACCGTCAGGATGTCTCCGCCGCCTTGTTTCTTGAGTTCTTCCACAAGTTGCGGAATCAGGGTTTTGTGTCCGGCGGCCAGACTTGAGGCACCGACTACGTGAACATCGTTTTCCACAGCCATTTTGGCCGCCTCTTCCGGGGTCTGAAACATGGGGCTGATATCCACGTCAAAGCCAAGGTCCGCATAGGCCGTCGCGATTACCTTGATACCCCGGTCATGACCATCCTGTCCCATCTTGGTAACAAGGATTCTCGGCCTTCTCCCTTCTCTTTTCTCGAATTCATCCGTTCTCTTCCGTACAGCGGCAAATATTTCGCTGTCACCGTACTCGGCGGCATACGCTCCCGATATGCACTGGGTGGTTGCTGTAAAACGGCCGAAGACCTTTTCCATGGCATCCGAGATTTCTCCAACAGTCGCCCGTGCCCTGACAGCGGGGATACACGCTTCAAGCAGATTTCCTCCTGATTCAGCGACCTTTGTTAAGGCTTCAAGGGTTTTTTGTACTTCAGCATTGTCGCGTTTTGCCTTTATCTCTTTGAGCCTCGCGACCTGTTCTTCACGGACAGCTTCTGATACTTCACGGATGTCGAGTTCCTTGTCATCCTCGACCATGTATTTATTGACGCCGACAATAACATCCAGACCCTGGTCTATCCGGGCCTGCTTTCTGGCTGCCGACTCTTCTATGCGCATCTTCGGCATACCCGTCTCTATGGCCTTGGCCATACCACCCAGTTCTTCAACCTCTTCAATAATCTTTCGCGCCTCGCGTATAATTCCGTCGGTCAAGGCCTCAATGTAATACGAACCACCCAGGGGATCGGCAACATGACAGATCTGGGATTCTTCCTGAACGATTATCTGTGTATTCCGTGCGATTCTCGCGGAAAAATCCGTGGGGAGTCCGACAGCCTCATCAAAGGAATTGGTATGTAATGACTGTGTCCCGCCCAGGGCGGCAGACATACATTCAAGGGTTGTCCGTATAATATTGTTATAGGGATCCTGCTGCGTCAGACTCCATCCCGAGGTCTGGCAATGCGTCCTCAACATGGTTGATTTTACGTCCTTCGGGTTAAACTGGCCTATCATCTCGTTCCATAGAAAACGAGCCGCTCGTAACATGGCAATGTCCATGAAAAAATTCATTCCAATCCCGAAGAAAAACGACAGACGCGGGGCGAAGGCATCTATGTCAAGCCCGGCTTCGATGGCCGCCTTCACGTACTGCAGACCGTCAGCCAGCGTAAATGCCGTCTGGAGAACGGAATTCGCCCCGGCTTCCATTATGTGGTAGCCGCTTATACTGACGGTGTTGTACTTGGGCATATTTTCGGAGCAGTACCCGATTATATCGGATACAATCCTCATGGAGGGCTTCGGCGGATAGATATAGGTATTACGCGTCAGGTATTCCTTCAAGATATCGTTCTGAATGGTGCCCGCCAGCTTATCCTGAGATACTCCCTGCTCTTCTGCGGCAACGATGTAACCGGCAAGAATCGGCAGGACGGCGCCGTTCATGGTCATGGAAACTGTCATCTCATTCAGCGGAATCTGATCGAAGAGGATCTTCATATCTTCCACGGAATCTATGGCAACACCGGCCTTTCCGATATCACCGACAACCCTGGGATGATCCGAGTCATACCCCCGGTGGGTTGCAAGGTCAAAGGCCACGGAAAGCCCTTTCTGGCCTGCCGCAAGATTTCTTCTATAAAACGCGTTCGATTCTGTTGCCGTGGAAAAACCCGCATACTGGCGAATGGTCCAGGGCCTTCCGG
>CAZNBR010000287.1:0-2833 GCA_964571315.1 uncultured Syntrophaceae bacterium | reverse complement strand
GGTCACGTCATCGGTGCCCGGTATCATATCTCCCACGGAAAATCGATCGCCCCGGGTCTGCTCTGCTTTGCCCGGGTGAACGAAAAGGCCTGCAGGGAGGATTTCGAGGACCTCGCCTGGACGCTGAACCATTCGAAAACCCTGGAAGGGGGGCTGCGTAAGCTGTATGAAGAGGTCGGCATGCCCACCCGATTCAGGGATCTGGGGGTACCGGAGGAAGACCTGCCGAGGATCGCCTTCGAGGCGTCAAAGGATGTGGTCAATATCGTCGGCAACCCCGTCCCTCTCGAGGAACGCCAGTTTCTGGAGCTGCTGAAGGACTTTTACTAGAAGGCAGTCTTCCTCAGAGACTCAAGGGCCCCCTCTCGTTTTACGAAAGGGGGCCCATCTTTTTAACCGTCCGGCGCGTATCAGGATGTGGTAGGATCAGCGTCGTGAATCGGATCATGGACAACACAGGCGCGACCCCCTTGTTTGCCCTGGTACATCAGGTTGTCTACCCGGGTTAAAAGCGTATCGACACTTTCACCACCCCGGTATTGCGTGACGCCGAAGCTGGCCGCCAGTGACCCGACATCGGGAAAGGGCCAAGTCCGCAACCCTTCCAGGAGAGCCTCCGCCAGTTGTACCGCCTGCGCAAGAGTCGTATTGACGAGCATGACCAGAAACTCCTCGCCGCCCCACCGGGCCAGAAAATCCGACGCGCGAATCCGCTTTCGGATCAGTTTCACCAGTCCTTCGAGCACCTGATCCCCCGTTTCGTGACCAAAGCGGTCATTGACGGCCTTGAAGTGATCGATATCCAGCATGATGAGGGAAAACGGAACGGTATACCGATTGCTGCGGCCCATCTCACGGTGCAATTCCTCCATAAAAGGGCGGCGGTTGAAGGCGCCGGTCAGGGGATCCGTCACTGCCAGTTTCCGAAGTTCCTCTCCGAGACGCCTGCGCTCCGTCACATCCCGGCTCACACCAAGAATTCCCACCGGCTGCTGTTGTTCGTCCCGCAAAAAGGACAGGACGGTTTCGATCCAGACAATCGAACGGTCCTGGCGGTATTCTTCGATTTCGATTATGCGCGTGCGCCGGGGATCGACTCCGCTCGCTTCGAGAGCCAATTCCTCTTCCAGGGCCTTCATCACGATCTCCAGCGAATGGGGGGGCATCACCTCGTCTATACCCTGTGCCATCGTTTCTTCCGGGGTGGATCCATAGAGCTGCGTGACGGAGGGGCTGACATAGGTAAAGCGGAGGGTCGCCAGATCCATCATCCAGAGACAATCGCCGGAATGATCGGCGATCAGGCGGTATTTCTGTTCATTCTTGCGCAGCGCTTCATTACGTTCCCGCAGGTCGGCGATCTCCTGCTCCTGCTCCGCTACTCGCCGACGCAGTGCTTCTGTCCCCTCCCCAGCGGGCATATCATCTCGCTCGTTCATGCCGATCAACCCTCTCCGTTCCTCATTGAATGTCCGATCAAACCATAACCCCGGAAGCTGACTGTCCCGTGTTCTACAAGACCCGAGCCGCCGTGATCCAGCTGATTTCCTAACGATCCTAACCGGTTGTTTTTTCCGGAGGCAACTGATATTGATAGCCGAATGATAAAACATTGCTTTCTAAACAAGACGGCGTAAGGGAACATACTATTGTATCGTGTGTCAATGAAAAATGGGCCACAGGATGCGGCAACCGACACGGATGATGGAGGAATGAAGGTATCATGCGCCACTCATCTCCCCATCCTGTTCCGGAAGGTTGCATCCGCCAGGACGACAGATGTCTCGACCTGCCTGTCCGGTATATGCCAGTACCGCCTCAAAAGCAGATCTTTTTCCTGCTTCGTGACGAGTGCGTACCCGTTCTTCCGGTAGAACGAGACGGCCCATGTCGCGTCGGCCCATGTCCCGATCAGGAGGGGCTGATCCGTCATTCCTTCAAGATGGCGCAGGAGGGCGGTCCCGATCCCCTTCCCCTGGTCCTGTGTGCGGACATAGGCATGACGGATCAGCGTCACCTCCCCCTTGTCCTGAATACCCATAACAGCGGCAAGTGTTCCGCCACGCTCGACGCCCCGGAATATGACGCCGTCCCGGATTTCATTCGACAGTTCCCCGGTGCTCATGTACGGCTCATGCCATCGATCGGGGGGGATGACACCGCGGTATGCCTGGGCGGCATCATTGATAATCTCATGGATCGACTCAAAATCGGATTCGATACAGCGCTTGATCATACAGGTCTCCGTTCCCCCTGATTGTCCGGAGGGTCGCGTTCCGGGCACACAGTGCCTCGATTGCGGTTCGTGTCACCGGTACGTACGGTTCGGCATGCATGTTATGTCTGTAACAGCTCGAAACCCAGATCAGGGTCACCGACGCGTCTGCCGGGGGTATCGGTCAGCTCAAACAGGATGACCTCCATAATCTGCCACACCCTTACGCCGGCGCGGATACATCCCGTTACCGTATGATCGCCCCTCCCGCAGGCCATGTGCATATGCAGCGTGGGACTGCCCTTCTCATCCGGAAACAGGGTACCGGTCCCCGCGACCTCATGCACATCACCCAGGATGTGCGTCGCCGGATTGACGGGGCGTACATCCCCCCTCTCCGGGCCGACAACGAGCCGGCTCTCCCCCGCGGCCCCGCCGATAAGGATCAGGGCGGCCGCGGTTATGCCATTGTCGCGCGCAAACCGTTCAATCTCCTCATGGACCGTCTCCCCGTCCTCCAGCCGCAGCACGAAGGTTCGACCCTGCTGTGCCTCTGAATATTGCATCGTTCCTTTCACACTCCTTATATTATTACTCCGGCAACAATATATGTCAAAG
>CAZNBR010000286.1:0-2906 GCA_964571315.1 uncultured Syntrophaceae bacterium | reverse complement strand
GGCCGGAATAAAACATCAGCAGGACCACGACGATCACCCCCACCGCGATCAAAAGATTCCTCTTGCCCCTAGTCATCTGTATACTCCTCCTTGGTAAGTTAGAAATTATTTTCTGCGTTTTCCAGCAGGGAATAATTTCGTTATCGCATTAGTAAGTTAGAAATTATTTTCTGCGTTTCCAGCAGGGAATAATTTCGTTAACGCACTTATCCCGTTTATCGGGGCTTATCCCCTTTAGCGGGGCTTATCCCCTTTAGTGGGACGTATCCCGGTTATCGGGGTTGGTTGTTCAGAGATTTTCACTCACTCCAGTCCGTCGACAACCCCCCACAATCTTCTCACCTCCGCCAGATACGCCATGAAAATATCCTGTATCTCGGAGGACGCGACCTTCTTCTTCCCTTCCTTTATATCCAGGCAACGCATAAAGACGCCCGCGTCAACCGGAAACTCCCGGGCGACCGCCTCCACAATCTCCCGTCTGGAAGAGGGGATTGCCGCGCCCTTGAGGGACAAGAGCCCCCCGAAGATAGAGACAAAGGCGGTTATCGACTCAGCTATCAGGTCCTGGACCCTTCGGGCCTTCCCTTCCGTCTCCAGAAATCGCTCCCTCAGAAGGAGCAATTTGCCCTTGATCTCACGTTCGCACTGGAGCCGCAGGTACTCCGGCTCGAAGGATATGCCCTTCAGTACATCCTCGCCGTACACGAGGACATGCCCCTTCTGCATGTTGAGGAATTCGAGCGGGTACGAATCGAGTGAGGAGGCAATATACGGTTTTGTCATGAACAGCGGGGTTGCCACGCCCTTCTTGCGCCACCGGGAAACCGTTTCAAGCGCCCTGTCCAGATGGTCTATGGCCTCTTCGGAAAGGACGATCAGAAAGTTCAGGTCCGACTTCCCCGGCCGGTAGTCTTCCCCCGCCGCGCTGCCGTACAGGATAACTGATATCAGGTCATCGCCATACTTCTCTCTGTAATCCCCGGTGATATCGGCAAATATCTCTTCCGGTTTCTCTATCTTTGCCATCTTTCTCACTTCCTCCGCGATACTGAAAAAGGGTTAAAATCCCCGTCCTGCGCCGCCGCCTCCGCTCATGCCTCCACCGAAACCTCCGAAGCCGCCGCCGAAACCACCGAAACCGCCGCCGCCTCTTCCTCCGCCCATCAGGAGCATAAGGAATATAAAGGGAAGCATCCTCCTGCCCTGTCTGGTGCCCAGGAGCAGGGACATGACAATAAAGAGCATGACAAGGGAGAAGACGCTGCTGCCCTTTTTCTGTCGTGATGCCGGCTGCCGGCGCGTCTGCGGCGCCCCGGTCAGGGACACACCCGCGTCCTTCGCGATGACCGATGACACGGCAACCATCGCACTTGACAGGCCGCTGTCGTAATCACCCTTTTTGAGATAGGGGATCACGTCCCGGTCCAGGATATCTCCCACGAGACCGTCCGGAAGTATCCCCTCGACGCCGTATCCCGTTTCAATTCTGATCCTTCTCTCCTGGATGGTAAGGAATATCAGGACCCCTTTGTCCTCCCCCTTTGCGCCGATACCCCACGCCTCATACAGCCGGTTCGCGTAATCGGCCGGATCATCCCCACCGATCTCCTTCATGGTGACCACCACAACTGAAGTCTTCGTTTTTTCAAGAACTTCCCGTGCAAGAGACTCCATGGACCGCGTGTAGCTGGGGGAGATGACACCCGCAAAATCGTTGATGGCGCCCACGGGTTTCGGAAAATCGTCACGTCCATACACGCACGTGGCAATCAGACACGCCGTCAGCACCGCGATGAGCGAGGTACCTATCCTTGTCTTCAAATCAGAGTCCCCCTCCGTTGGAGCTGTGGATTGTTCCCTTGTGCCATAATTGGGGATAACAAAGCAACCCTTTTTCACCACCGGTCACCAGCAGTTTTTGGGCTTGACATGAACTGTAAAGTACTATAGGGAGTTTCTTTCAAAACTTCATGAGGGAGGAGATATTTTTGGCAAATCACAAATCCGCGGAAAAAAGGGCCAGGCAAAGCGAAAAGAGACGAATGAGAAACGCCTCCGCGAGATCCCGCGTAAAGACGGCCGTCAAAGCGACACTCGCGTCCGTTGAGGGAAAAGACGCAGAAAAGTCACACGAGGTCCTGCTTGACACAACGAAGGTCATAGCCAAGGCGGCCGCCAAGGGAATATTCCATAAGAAGACAGCCGCCCGTAAGATATCACGACTGACGAAGAAGGTAAACGCTCTGGGATAACATCAGAATCCCGACATTATATTCCGGTAGGCCTTGTCGGCCATATCAATCGACAGTTTCCTGAGGGCATCTTCTTTATTTGTAGCGGTTGTGGTGGTACTCGCGTTCACCGCATAAGCCTCTCTCCCCGAGAGGCCCGCGTTCGTCCAGATAACCTCGCCGTTGTCGGTCCTCTTGAACACCACCTCCAGGGTCATATAAACGCTATCCTCTTTGGCCAGGTCGCTGCTGGTGTAGGCAAGGTGAGATGTGGTAATACTCACTATCTTCCCCGTCAGAGACGCGTCCGCCTCATCGATGCTTGCGACCGGTGTGAATCTGCTCCCCCTTCTGAAACGGCTGAAGAATGCGTTTCTCACATAGTTTTCAATATTCGCTTCGCTCGTGCTGTTGGAAACCGCCCCGATGAAAACCTTCTGCAACCCGGCATCGATATGCTCCCCGCCCGGAGCAAAACGATACCCGCATCCCATGCAGAAGAGCACCATGACAACCGGTATAATCCATTTTCTTTTCATGAGAAACCCTCTCGTTCAAGGGGACACCCGCCCCGCAAAAACCTGCCCTTGGAAATACCAGGTATCCTTTATTACTACTATTACTACGTAACGACAATATTGACCAGTTTTTTCGGGACATAGATCTCCTTGA
>CAZNBR010000285.1:0-2906 GCA_964571315.1 uncultured Syntrophaceae bacterium | reverse complement strand
CAACCCCCCGATATTACTGTAGTTGTGCTCAGAATGGGGTTAAACTTGGGGTAAGATAATCATGTGTTCAGGATCATCTTCCGAGTAGTTGTAGTTATCAGAAGGGCTCAAGGAGCCAAGGGTTCAAGGGGTCGAGTGAAAGGTTTATTGGGTAATACTAAAAAAAGATATAGCAGAAAGTCCCGACAAGTCGGGATCAAAGACACCGATAAAGTCTTTAGAGAACGAACCCCTGAATCCTTGAACCCTTTTCTTCAATCAGAAAATAAGTGGTGCTAGGAAGTGGTTACCCGGTTCGCGATCTCGCTCCCCATCTCGGCCGTCCCGATGACCGTACCGGCGGCGGCGATGTCGGGGGTATGGCTCCCTGAATTCAAGACGGTTGCGACGGCCCGCTCGATGGCTCCGGCCTCCTCCTCCTGGTGCAGCGTGTAGCGCAGGAGCATCGCGGCCGACAGTATCTGGGCGATCGGATTTGCGATTCCCTTTCCCGCGATATCGGGGGCCGATCCCCCCCCCGGCTCGTACAGACCGAACCCCGTCTCGTTCAGGCTGGCCGATGCCAGAAGACCCATTGAACCGGTCAGCATGGCACATTCATCGGAGATGATATCGCCGAACATGTTGCCGCACAGGAGGACGTCGAACTGGTGGGGATTCTTGACGAGCTGCATCGTCGCGTTGTCGATATACATATGATTGAGCTCGACGTCGGGGTATTCCTTCCCGATCCCGCTTACCACCTCCCTCCAGAGGACCATGGAGGTCAAGACATTGGCCTTGTCGATCGACGTTACTTTTTTCTTTCTCAGCCGGGCCGCGTCGAAGGCCATCCGGGCGATTCGCTCAATCTCTCCGCGCGTGTATATCATCGTGTCGAAGGCCGCCTCCTCCCGGCCGCTTCCCTTTCTTCCCTTGGGGGTGCCGAAGTAGATGCCCCCGGTAAGCTCGCGCACGCAGAGGATATCAAAACCGCCTCTCACGATATCGGGGCGCAGCGGACTGGCGGCCGCGAGGGTGGGGAACACCCTGGCCGGCCTGAGGTTGCAGAACAGCCCGAAGTGTTTCCTTAATGGGAGGAGCGCCGCCCGCTCGGGCTGCCTGTCGGGGGGGAGTGTCTCCCACTTCGGACCTCCCACGGAGCCGAAGAGGATCGCGTCGCTCGTCTCGCACAGCTTCAGTGTGGAAGGGGGGAGTGCCTCGCCGTGCCTGTCAATCGCGCATCCCCCCACATCAGCGAAGTCATAACTCAGGTCAAGCGAAAATTTTTCCTGTACGGCCCCCAGCACCTTGACGGCCTCTTTCATGATCTCCGGGCCTATCCCGTCCCCCGGAAGTATCGCAATCTTTTTCACAATCCGTCTGTTCCTTTCCCTGGATGAATCATAATTTTCCCGGGTGCCAGTGCCGCGGGTAGCGGGTAACTTACTCACAATAGGCGAATTATTGCAACAGCTTTTGCGTGGCGCGCGGTATTTTATATTGACTTACAAGGGTCAAAATGTTAGTGATGTGCCCTTTTTATAGGGAACTGCAGGGAAGTGAAGATATGCTGGACATACGATTCATACGGGAAAACATCGATCTTGTCAGGGCGAAGCTGGAGGAGCGGGGAGACGCCGTCGATCTGGACCAGTTCATCGCGATGGATCGAAAGAGGAGGGATATCCTTCAGGAAGTGGAGTCCCTCAGGAGCGAGAGAAACAGCGTCTCAAAGGAGATAGGCGCGCGGAAGAAGAGCGGGCAGGACGCGGCCGATATTATCTCGAAGATGGGGAGCGTATCCTCCCGGATAAAGGAACTGGACGAGTCGCTCAAGGAGACCGAGGCGCTGCTGGACGGTCTGACCATGACCATCCCCAACATGCCGCACGAGTCGGTCGTCCGCGGGACGGGTGACGAGGACAACCCCGTGGTCTGGCAGTGGGGGGAAAAACCACAGTTTGATTTTGAACCGAAACCTCACTGGGATATCGGTGAAGATCTGAATATACTGGATTTTGCCGCCGGGGCCAAGATAACCGGCGCGCGCTTCACCCTGTATCGGGGCGCGGGGGCTCTGCTGGAGAGGGCACTGGTAAACTTCATGCTCGATCTCCACACGACCGAGCACGGGTACACCGAGGTGTTCACCCCTTTCATGGTGAACAGCGAGAGCATGAGAGGAACGGGACAGCTCCCCAAATTCGAGGAGGACCTTTTCAAGGTATCGGGCACGGATTACTACCTCATCCCCACGGCGGAGGTCCCCGTCACCAATATCCACCGGGATGAGATACTGGATGAAAAGGACCTGCCGGTTTCCTACGTTGCTTATTCCGCGTGCTTCCGCGCGGAGGCGGGCTCCTACGGAAAGGACACGCGGGGGCTGATACGGCAGCACCAGTTCAACAAGGTGGAGATGGTTAAGTTCACCAGGCCGGAGGAATCCTATGATGAACTGGAGAAACTGACGTCCAACGCCGAAGAGGTTTTGAGAAAGCTCGGCATCCATTTCCGGACCGTCTCCCTCTGTACGGGCGATCTGGGGTTTTCCTCCGCGAAGACGTACGACCTGGAGGCGTGGATGCCCGGACAGGATGCGTACCGGGAGATATCTTCCTGCAGTAACTTTGAGGCGTTCCAGGCCCGCAGGGCGGGGATCAGGTTCCGCCGCGGGGAGAGTTCGAAGGTCGAGTATGTCCACACGCTCAACGGCTCGGGGCTTGCCGTGGGTCGGACCGTGGTCGCGATCCTGGAGAACTGCCAGCAGAAGGATGGGAGTGTGATTGTTCCTGACGCGCTCAAACCCTATATGAATGGGGTTGACAGGATAGTTCGGAGTAAGTAGAGTACCGTCGTTGTGCAGAACCGGAGGGATGGCCGAGTGGTCGAAGGCGGCGGTCTTGAAAACCGTTAACCGAAAG
>CAZNBR010000284.1:0-2938 GCA_964571315.1 uncultured Syntrophaceae bacterium | reverse complement strand
CGGGCACTTATTTCTGATATTGTCCCTTCCAGCCTTGAAATGGTTTCAACGCCCGATTTTCTTTTCTCCTCCGCAGATGTCAGGAGGATCTTCTTTTCAGTCAGGGTTCTCTCTCCCTCCTCCAGTTCTCTCCTGGCCTCTTTCCATTTTTCGTGCAGGGCCGCGATGCGTCTTTCCCCCTCCTCCGCCTCACTCTTGCGGGAATCGATATCGCCCTTGACGGCCGCTATCTTTTCCACCGTGTGCGTTTTCTCGGATTCGAGATTCTCCCTGTTGAAAACGAGAACGTTGATACGCTGCCCGATCCACCTGATTTCGCCTTCCAGTCTTTCTATATCTTTCTCCCGTCCGTTGATTTCCAGATCCAGTTTGTGTGTTTCCGACCTTACCTGAGCGGCTTCCTCCTCGAGCCGGGCTATGGTGTTGCCCCGTGCATCCCTCTTTTCTTTTTCGCCTTCAAAAACATCTGTCAGCCCTTCGATCTGTCCCTCCAGTTCTGTGATCTCTCTTTTGCCGCCCAGCGACGAGCCCCCGCTGTTTTTGCTTCCCCCCGTCAGCACTCCGTCAGGCCTGAGGATGTCTCCTTCAGGCGTAACATAGGTTTCCCCGGGGTCGCGCTCCCCCGACAGGCGCACGGCGGTAGCCAGATCAGGGACCAGTAAGATACCTTCCAGGAGGCGATCAATGCCCCCCCTGAATTCCTCATCGGTGGCGTGGACAAGATCACATAGTCTGAAGACCCCGTCGGGACACTCCGACCGGGCGGGGTGAGGTTTCGTTCCGGTGCTCAGCGGCACAAAGCTTCCTCTCCCAGAGGCGTTCTTCTTCAGGTAGTCGATAGCCCTCATCCCGTTTCTCTGGCTTTCGACGATGACGTACTGGAGTTTGTCGCCCAGGGTGGCCTCGACGGCGGCCTCATATTGCTTCGGGACTTCGATATGATCCGCCACCAATCCATGGATATCTTCCTGCAATGTGCCGCTGCGCGTCGCCTCCAGTATGTGCCTGGCCCCTTCGTCGCACCACTCGTGCCGCTCCTGAAGCTCCCTCAGGGACGCAAGCCGCGATCTCTTTGCCCCTGTTTCTTCCCTGAGTGTTTCAATCTGTGTGTCTATGGCCCTGAGATCATCCTTTGCAGCTCCGAGATCTTCCCCTGTGGATATCTCCTTTTTCCTGAGGAGTTCGATCCTCTCCATGTCGGATGACAGGGCGGACTTCACGGCCGCGAGGTCCTCCTCCAGGCCACGCAGTTTCTTGCTGTTTTCATCCAACTCCCCGTCTTCCCTCTGCGCCTTTTTTTTCAGGTCTTCGAGGTTCTTTGTGAGAGACATGAGGAGATTTCCCAACCGGGCGTTTTCGGTTATCGCGTCGATATGCCTGGATTTTTCCCTTTCCAGTTCTTCGCTCAGTTCCCGCTCCACAGCCCTCAGGACATCGGCTGCTTCCCGGTCACCGTCGATTGAGCCCTTCATGCTCGCAATGATCCCGTCCGATTCGGCCATCTGTTCCTTCAGGCGGGCTCTTTCCCCCTCTGTTGCCGCTTTCCGTCCCGTGAGCGTTCCTATCTCTGTGAGATCCCTTTTCTTTTTGTCCTCCAGTTGCAAGATGGTCTCTTGGGCGAATTTTATCTTCTGTTCCCCTATGTTGATTTCGTTCTTTATGCCGTAATACCGGTCTTGGAGGGCTCCTATCGCGTCTTCGCTTTCGACGAGCCGGGTCCTGATCTCCTCAATGGCGGACTCCAGGGCCTTCAGTTCCGTCTGGGCCGCTAGGACTTTTTCATCCAGAGGGATGCGCAACCTTTCAGAATCCTTTATTTTCGAGGCCAGTTCCGAGTAGGTCTGGAGCGATAGGGCCAATTGATATCCCTTTATATCCTTTTTCAGCGCCCGGTATAGTTCGGCCTTTTTTGCCTGTCGTGATGTGGAATTCAGCTGGGAGCGCACCTCTCTCAGGATGTCGTTGAGGCGCAGGATGTTCTGTTTCGTTGCCTCCATCTTGCGGGAAGCGGATTCCCTCCGTGTCTTGTACTTCATGATCCCCGCCGCTTCCTCGATGAACTGTCGCCTCTCCTCCGGTTTCGCCTCAACGAGGTTTGCTATCCTCTCCTGCTCTACTATCGAGTAGGTTCGTGCGCCGACACCCACGTCCATGAAAAATTCCTTCACATCGAGGAGCCGGCAGGGGACCTTGTTTATGTAATATTCAGATTCACCTTCACGGAATACCTTGCGTGAGACGGTAACCTCCCGATAACTGGCGTATTTTTCCGGCACTTGATGGCCATTGCTCTCGAGAGTTATGGATACCTCCGCCATGCCCACTGCGGGTGCGTCGTCGCTTCCGTTGAATATGACATCCTCCATCTTCTTCCCGCGGAGCATCGAGATGCGTTGTTCCCCCATGACCCACCGTATGGCGTCCACGATATTGCTTTTTCCGCAACCGTTCGGGCCCACAATGGCGTTGATGTCGCGCGAGAGATCGATGGGGGTTTTGTCCCTGAAGGATTTGAATCCGAGTATTTCCAGTTTTTTCAGTTTCATGTGGCAAAATCCTGTGCCGGGTGCCGGCAAAACCACTCTCAGGAGGGATTGAGCCCTCGAAGCTGCTCTGTCGGTGCCACCGACGGGGAATCCCCTTCACCTGTACATCTATGCCGGAAAATTTATCAGAGTCATATGCCTTTGTAAAGAAAAAACACTATGGGATGTGTTGTCGACAATTGAGACACAATATATGGTGTTTTGATGGGCTTGAGTTGTTTTCATTAACGTTATTTTTCTTGACACTAGTAAAAAAAGCAATATACAAATAAACATAAGTTTAGGGGTTTCACTTTTCGCTAACCTGCCAGATTTTTTGGAGAAGAAGAAGATATGCCTGGTTTCAGAAAAATTACCATGGGCGATCTTTTGAGGGGCACGGCGTCGAAATT
>CAZNBR010000283.1:0-2954 GCA_964571315.1 uncultured Syntrophaceae bacterium | reverse complement strand
TGATCGTTCAGCGTCCAGAAGTCATACAGATATCCCAGGCCGAAGAGCCCCCCCGTCAGCAGGTACGCCACCCCCGTGAACCACTTTCCCATGTACATCCTGTGAGCCCCGAAGAGCCCCAGAAACGTCAGGAGAATCCATGCAACGGAGTAATCGATCCACCCCTCGGAAAACCGCAGGTCCGCCTGCCGATCCAGCGAGGGGATCAGAAACAGGTCAACCAGCCATCCGATACCGAGGAGGCCGAAGGTGAAAAAATAGACGGTCCCCGAGACCGGCCTGCCGTAGTAGAATCGGTGAGAACCGGTAAACCCGAAGAGCCACAGGACATAGCCTATCGATTTAAGATGGGTGCCATTCTCGCGATTCACGCAGCATCCCTCCTGTCTGTGAGTCTCCCCCCCGCCGGGAGGCTGTCGTATTCAATTCAACGGTAACGATGCACCGTTGTCAAGCATTATAAAGAGACGATACCCATTGCTGGACGGTTCATGCGGTATCAATGGATCGGACCAGGCTAACCATCGGATTTTTATAAACGACTACAAACCATGTGTTAAACCATATGTTGGGGGGATTAAAAACCGCTTTGGGGGGAGAAAATATTGCTGTACGGCAGTAGCGAATTCCAAAACTCCTGAACGATCAGGCTTCACTGACCTTTAATGAAAGTTTCTCTGTAAAAACTTACAGACTCATCGGCAATTGCGCATACACTTTGTTTAAATCCGGCCTATTTCCCAAGCGGTATCTTTTTATTTGAAGATTTGTTCCAAAGCTTCTTTTATTTCAGTGACAGGATATTTACACACTTTGTTCTGGCAGACATACAACGTGGTTTGTCCCTCTATCAGTTTATTTTCAAGCAAGGATAACGTTCCTTCATTTTTTCCACCTGATAAAATAACATTGGGCAAGTAATGCCTATCAAGTTCTTTTCGTCTGGCTTCACATTCTTTTCCTACAATAGCTACTTCGTAAGGTTGACTGGCAAACCAGGCCATCAAAATATCCCAATTCGCGTAATAGGCACCGCCTTTAAAAGCATTTTGCCCTGCATTGACCAGCATTCTTTCTGATTTCCGGATATACTCGGCGTCGTAAAAATACTGCCCAAGCACAAACAGATTCTTTGCCATTTCGGAATTTGAAGAGGGAATGACATTGTCGGTTACCTCCACCTTCCTGGCTATTAATGCCGGGTCAAGATCTGACGTATAATAAAACATTCCGCTGTCTTCATTATAAAAATGAGCAATGGCATAGGTCGTTAATTGCAGTGCATCCCGTAACCATCTCTCATCAAATGTGGCTTGATATAAAGAGATAAAGGCGGAGACAGTAAAGGCATAATCATCTAGGAATGCGTTGATCGAGATCGTGCCATTCTTATAATTTCTGCTCAATCTGCCATCTGATGATCTGACTCTTGCATTGATAAATTCGGCATTCTTCAGGGCTGTATCCAGATATTTTTTATTGTCAAAAACCCGGTAAGCATCAACGTACGCTTTCAGCATAAGGGCATTCCATGAGGTGAGGATTTTATCATCAAGCCCCGGCTGGATCCGCCTGGTTCTTTCTTTTGATACTATTTTTTTTGCTTCCAGGACTCGTTTTGCCAGTTCGCTTTCGGTGATCTTGTATGTATCCGCTATTTCTTTATCACTTGCAGATTTAAACAAGATGTTCTGTCCGTTTTCCCAGTTTCCATCTTCTGTGACGCTGTAATAGCCAATAATCAGATCGGCCTTATCGCCAAGTACTTTCTGCAATTCACCCTTTGTCCACACATAAAACTTTCCCTCTTCGCCCTCACTGTCAGCGTCAAATGAAGAATAAAAACCACCTTCCTTTGATGTCATCTCTCTTTGAATGAAATCCAGGGTTTCTCTCACAATGAGTTTGTATCGAGGGTCTTTGGTCTGTTGATAGGCGGCGGAATACAGGCTGACGAGCTGCGCATTGTCATACAGCATCTTTTCAAAGTGCGGTACCCTCCAATACTCATCGGTAGAATATCGCGCAAAACCACCGCCTATCTGGTCGTAGATTCCACCATCGGCCATCTTATCCAAGGTTGTTGTAACGGCCTTCAGTGCGTCCGCGTTTCCGGTCAGATGATGATAGTGCAGCAGAAACTGGTAGCCGACCGGCAATGGGAATTTTGGTGCTCCCCTGTGTCCCCCATTAATGTAATCTATATCGCCTTTCCAGGCAGCAAAGATACGATCCAAGTCGTTTATGGTAAATCCCGTTTTTTCGGTGTTCACATACACCATTTCACTGGCTTGCACTCCGTGTGTGAGTGCTTGTGCCTGCCCCTCTGCCTTATCAGGATTTTGTTTTACAAAATTTAATACCTGCGTGAGCATATCGATCCACTGCGGTTTTGGAAAATAGGTACCGCCATACACAGGTCGTCCATCAGGCAACGCGATACAATTCAGAGGCCACCCTCCCCTCCCGGTAATCAATTGCACGGCATTCATATACACCTGATCAATGTCGGGCCTCTCCTCTCTATCAACCTTGATCGCCACGAAATGATCGTTCATATACCTGGCAATTTCTTCGTCTTCGAAGCTTTCGTGTTCCATAACATGGCACCAATGACAAGCCGCGTAACCAATGCTTACGATGATAAGCTTATTTTCCCTCCGAGCCTTATCCAGGGCCTCTTTTCCCCACGGATACCAATTCACGGGATTGTGGGCGTGTTGCAGCAAATACGGACTGCTTTCCTGAATGAGGTGATTTGTATACTTAAATTTCTGAGATTTCATATCATCCCCCTTCTCTTGTGCTTGTCCATAAGAAGGTAAAGAAAGTAAACAAAAAAAGTAACTAAATATAAGGTTTTAATCATGTCTCGAATGTCAATACATATAACTTAGATCTCAACTTTCGGGTTTAGATTTCATTGATAACAAGTTTGTTCTTTGACAGATTGA
>CAZNBR010000282.1:0-2994 GCA_964571315.1 uncultured Syntrophaceae bacterium | reverse complement strand
GACGAAGGCGTCATGCCGCAGACGCGGGAGCATCTCGAGATATGCGAGCTCCTCGGTATCAAAAGGGGGCTGGTCGCCCTCACGAAGATAGACATGGTGGACGAGGACTGGCTTGCTCTCGTGCAGGAAGATGTCAGGAACTTCCTCGAGGGAACCTTTCTGGAGGCATCTCCGATCGTTCCGCTGTCATCGGTTACCGGCGCCGGGCTCCCGGAATTCCTTCAGGCACTCAGCGACATCATCTCCACCCTGGATGAGAGAACGGACTCGGGTCTCTTCAGGCTTCCCGTGGATCGGGTATTTACGATGAAGGGATTCGGCACGGTGGTGACCGGGACACTCGCCTCAGGAAAGATACGGGTCGGCGACAGCGTTGCAATCATGCCTTCCGGGGGGCAGGCAAAGATACGGGGCATCCAGGTCCACAACGAGACAGCGGAGGTGGCGCAGGCCGGGCAGAGGACCGCCATCAACCTCCAGGGAACTGACCGTACAACGATAGAGCGGGGGTACGTCCTCACCCGCCCCTCTACCCTTGAGACATCGAACCGCCTGGACATTTACATGAAATACCTCGCCGGCGCTGGCAAGAAACTGAAAAATCGGGCGCTTGTCAGATTCCACACGGGGACCAGCGAAACGATTTCGAGGATCATACTGCCGGACCGGGAAGTACTGGAACCGGGAGAAGAGACATACGCGCAGGTGATCCCTGCAACTCCGGTGGTGGCCATATCTGGGGACCGGTTTGTCATCAGAAGCTATTCTCCGATTACCACGGTCGGGGGGGGAGAGATCACGGATCCCCTCGCCCAAAAGCGCCGAAAACACTCGGCACCCGGCGAAGCGGAGAGGCTCCACCGGGGGACAGGGGAGGAGAAAACAGATATCATATTGGAAAGGGCCGGCCTCGACGGCATCTCAACCCTGAGCCTTGCGATACGGACCGGTCTTCCCCCCGGTGAGCAGGAGAAGATCCTTGAGAAGATGCTGTCTGGAAAAAAGGCCCTCCTGATCGACCGCGACGAACGCAAGGTTGTCTCCTCCCGGGCATACCGGGATTTTCAGGACCGGGTACTGTCAGAGATAGCGGCATACCACAGGAAATATCCCCTGAAGGAGGGCATCTCAAGGGAAGAACTGAGAACCACCCTCGGAGGTTTTATCGATCCCAAGCTCTTCAACAAGGCTATGAAAGACCTGGAGGATAACAAAAAGATCGTCGCGGCAAAGGAGAATGTCCGAATCGAGGGTCACGCGGTCAACCTGAAAGACGACGAGATACAACTCAGGGAAGAGATTACCGGTATTTATCAGAACGCGGCACTGACACCCCCTCTGACAAAAGAACTCATGGAGAAATTTTCCGGGAAGAGAAAGGCGGCAGTCGATATCCTGAATGTCATGCTGAGCGAGAACGTTCTCGTCAAGCTCAATGAGGATATGTATTTCCACCGGGAGGCCCTCGACCGGCTGAAGGAGGATTACCGGGCGCTCCTCATCAAAGACGGCAAGGCGACACCCGCCACCTTCAAGGAGCTGACCGGCCTGTCGCGCAAGTTCATAATTCCACTTATGGAATATTTTGACAAAACGAAACTGACCATCAGGGTGGAAAACCACCGAATGCTCAGGGAAAGGACGACGTGAAGGCACCCACGAAGAAGGTCGACGTAAGCTTTTACAACAAGGGAAAGGTCTCCCGTATCTCTGAACCGATTGTCAGGGAGGAGCCTGTGGAAATATTCCTCAACAGCCGAAAGATAGCGACCATCGCCTGCACGGGGGGTTACCTTGAGGATCTGGCAACGGGATTCCTTCGGTGGATCGGTGCCCTCACGGCTCGGGAAGATATAGAGACCATCACGACAACTCCTGAAGAATCGAGGGTCAACGTCCTGACAAAAGATAAAACCCTTACGGGATCTGGTTCTTCGGAGCTATTCGTCCTCTCCAGCGGCGCGAAGACAATGGGATCGGGAAAGAGGAAAGATCCCATTACATCCGATACTTCCATATCCGCGGAGAAGGTGATCGAATTCATGGAGGAACTGCTGTCTTCATCACCGGTCCACAAGGAAACGCGCGGCATGCATTGCTCTGCTCTCGCCGACACGAAGAAGATCATTGTTGTAAGGGACGACATCGGGCGGCATAATACCATCGATATGCTGGGCGGATACGCCCTGCTTGGCGGCATCGACTGCTCCGACAAGATCATCGTCAAGACGGGAAGGGTCTCCTCGGAGATCGCGGAGAAGGTGTGGACACTGGGCATCCCTATCATGATCTCCCACTCGGTTCCGACCTCCGAGGCGGTCGGCATCTTAAAGAACGCGGGCATCACCCTCATAGGCCACGTGAGAGGTGGAACATTCAAGGTATATTCCAACGAAAGGCGGGTACGGTTTTGAACACGAAAAACATCTATGTGAAGGATATACACGCGGGGGACCGGATCGGAGATCTGTTCCTCGTCACGGAAAAGAATATGGCCATATCCCAGAAGGGAAACCCTTACCTGAATCTGAAGCTCAGAGACAAAACGGGCGAGATCGATGGAAGGGTATGGGACAGGGCGGCCGAGATGAACGACACATTCCGGACGGGGGACATCATCCAGATCCAGTCCCAGGCGGTAAGCTTCAGAAACGTCATCCAGCTCTCCATCTCAAAGATCTCTGTCGTCAATGACCCGGCAGTCACACCCGCCGATTATCTGCCGTCATCCGCCTCCGATACTTCCGAAATGTTTGAGGCGCTCATGGAGATAATACGCACGATACAAAACCCGCACCTGAAGGCCCTCCTGGATCTGATATTCAGCGACGAGGAGACGGCGAATGCCTTCCGAAAGGCGCCAGCCGCGAAGGGCTTTCATCACGCGTACATAGGGGGGCTCCTTGAACACACGCTGTCCGTGACACGGCTTCTCGATCTGGTGACACAGCATTACCGGCAGGTGAACCGGGACCTTGTCATGGCGGGGGGGAT
>CAZNBR010000281.1:0-3058 GCA_964571315.1 uncultured Syntrophaceae bacterium | reverse complement strand
GACCCGTTCGGCGACACTCCCCAGGAAGGTGTGGGTTATGATCCCCTTCCCATGGGTTCCCATGATGATCACGTCACAGTTCTGCTCGTCCGCGACCTTGAGAATTACTTCTGCAGGATACCCTTCCACTATCTTGGTCCCTTTGATCCTTTTCAGACACTCGGGTCTTTCCCGAAGCTCACTCTTGCAGAATTCGTCGAGACGATGGTTCAACTCTTTCATGGTTTCCTTTTTAAGGCCTGCAAGATCCCTTTCGATGGTGTATGCGCGGACGGCCGCGGGCATTTCTTCGATGACATGCAGGACGATCATCTCCGCGTCATGTTTTTCCGCGGTATTGACGGCATATCGAAAGGCATACATTGAGTTTTCTGAAAGATCCGTTGCGTAGAGAACCCGCTTGATTTTCGGTATCATTGTTTTCCTCCTCCACAAATAATTTTCCTTATAGTATCACGCAATTCTGCAAATAGACAATAATAATTCTATCCCCTCCCGCTCAGTTGATTTTCGAATAAGCTGATTCTCACGGTCGACTGAAAGGGCCTGGAGGCACCTCCCTGTTCCCAATCACCGAAGACCCTGCCAACAAGGAAAAGGGGGCTAAATCTCCGTTTGACTTTTGCGGATGGTTCTGGGTAGTACCAACAGTAGAGACAGGGGGACGCATCCATATTTTTTAACGGTCACAGAGCAGACACGTCAGAGATAACGATCTGACAATCGTACCCTGTTTTGTGACAGCGATGCCTGCATGTTCCCTTGTGGGGATAGGATAGGGCCGTGGCCATGAGCGAAGACAGCCTCTATTCCGTAGAAGATATACGAAAAACCTACGAGGCAGTTCGGGATCACGTGGAAACACGCCGTTTGATTTCCCGGTATTCCGTCAATCGGGAGGATATCCGGGAGAGCGCCCTGGGAGGACTCGATCTGACCGGTGTCGAAAATGCCCTGGATCTGGGCTGCGCCTACGGCTTTTTTACGGAGAAACTCGCCGGGCGTCTGAAAAGGGGTGCCACCGTCACGGGTCTCGATCTTGTCGATGAGGCCAACAGGGATCTCTTCCTTGCGGTTGTGGATTCAATGGGATACCGGGGGAGGTTTGTCGCGGGAAGCGCCGATCTCATAGGCGATATGGACTTTGGCAGTCTCGACCTTGTTGTGGCCAGCTATTCACTCTACTTCTTCCCCCACCTTATCGGAGGGATTGCGAGGCTCCTGAGACCGAACGGGATTTTTATCGCTATTACCCATACGGAGTCGTCACTCCAGGAGGTGATCCGGCTGATCCCCGGTTGTATCCGGTCGGTTGGCCTTGAAGCCCCGGGGGAACCGGCCATCGGAAGGCTCCTGCGGGTCTTTTCTCTGGAAAACGGAGAGGCGCAGCTCAAAAAACATTTCGGCAGGATTGAAAGAATCCTCTTTGAGAATGATCTCTCCTTTCCCCGGGACGACATAGAGGACTGTATCGATTACCTGGGTAAAAAACGGAATCTCCTCTTTAAGGAGATATTCGACACGAATCCGCAGATGATCGATGAGGCGCTATCGTGTTTTTACCGTGAACTCCGCGAAAGCGCCTACAGACAGGGATCGGTGGTCATTACCAAGGACGACTGTATTTTCAGATGCTTCGATCCCGGGAGGTAAACGAGGTATACCGTGAAGAAAAAACGACGCTTCTGCAGCCACTGCGGAAACCCGCTGGACGAGAAGATGATCGAGGGGAAGACGAGGGGCTGGTGCCCCCGCTGTGACACCATCTTTTATGAAAACCCTCTTCCTGTTGCCAGCGCCATCGTTGTCAACAGGAAGAGGGAACTCCTGCTGGTAAAGAGGCGAAATGAGCCGTACCTCGGGATGTGGTGTCTCCCCATCGGTTTCGCCGAATCGGGCGAAGAGATTCGGGATGCCGCCCTGAGAGAACTTCGTGAAGAGACGGGCCTGGAGGGGGAGATCGTCAGACTGGTCGATGTCGATACCGTGGATGACGCTTATTACGGGAGCATGGCCATCATTACCTACGAGATTCGCAGGACGGGGGGGAAGCTGATGGCGGGAGACGATGCCGTTGACGCTCGGTACATCCCGATTGATGACCTTCCGCCGCTGGCATGGGAATCGAACCGGAAGGCCGTCGACCGGTACCTTGCCCTGTACCGTGACGCCTGGGCCATGACCGATTCCTACCGGCACCTCTTTGCCGATATGGGAGAGACCGATATCCCGGCGATTGAGCAGCACGAAGAAAAGGCCTTCCTCTCAAATGTCCTGGTACGGATCATCGACCGGCACCAGGATGAGATTTCAGGCAACTGGATGGAGGATGTAGAGAGGATTATCCCGGATATCGGCCTCCAGATGAAACTGATTTCGAAGATCCATGTCAGGGCCCTGGAGGAGGTGAAAAATCTCCTGCGTGGGAAGGAGGATGCCTTCGATGCCCGCTGGTTCATCAAGGCGGGGACACAGCTTCGCGATCGCGATGTCCCCCTGCCCTCTGTCCTCAGCGCGATGGCCCTGAGCAGAAAGGCGATCTGGGCCCAGGTCATGAAACGCAGGATTCTCGGGTCACCTCTACAGATCTACACGACGCTGGAGCTGAACAACCGGATCATCTTCCTCTACGACAGGATGGACTACCACCTCACCGTGGGGTATACCCGCTGAGCTGGTCGCGGGATCGGACAACGATAGGTGGTTGATATAACGGGCTTGGCATTGTAAGATGCACACGTAATTCCATGATGCGGAAAATTCCGCATATGAGAGACCGTGGCTGCGCGCGAGGCATGGCCTGTCCCATGCCTGCTGTGCGGTGTAGACAAAATATAAGGGGAATACATCATGCAGGCGGTACGCCGGAGGCTGAAAATATTCTTGGCCCTGTTCGTTGTGGTAACCGCGATGGGAACCGCCGGTTTCATGGCCCTGGAGGATCTCTCCTTCCCTGAAGCCCTCTACTACAACATCGTCACCATGTCGACGGTGGGATACGGCGACATTCATCCGACAAACAATACCAGTCGTCTGTTCGCCGTCCTGCTGATTATCA
>CAZNBR010000280.1:1875-3075 GCA_964571315.1 uncultured Syntrophaceae bacterium | reverse complement strand
GACTTGCAGGGATAATCGTCAAGCCCCCTGCGCTTGCGCGCCGACTGGACGCGGCAGTCATTCATCCGGAAAACGATACTGTCCGGGTCCTCATCGATGACGGACTGCACGTTGACGCTCGCGTACATCCGGAATCTCAGAGCCCGCTTCAGTCCCTCCAGCCCCGGGCGCTCGGGGAGCCCCAGAAACTGTTTGATGGACCAGGCCTCGAAGGGGGAAAAGCGCGTCCAGCAGGAATCGTTGCACCGCTTGGCGTCGTTCATCCCGTAGGCGGCCTCCACGGCTTGGAACCAGACGCCGTCCCCGGCGATCCAGTTCGCGCCGAGGCTGCCGACCAGTTCGAGGAGCTTCGCCCTCGGCATATCGAGGAGCGGCGAGGGGATCCCCTCTTTCATCTCAAAGCCGAGATCGCGCGAAAGCCGCTTCATCTGCGCGTCGTAACTGCCGCGGTAGGCCGTCTTCAAGACCTCCAGCGCCTTCTCGAATCCCATCTGGTGCTCCACCTCCCTGAACCAGAGGGTGTGATGCACCACGGTTCGGTGCAGCATATCCAGGATCAGACGCGCCAGATCCTCGTGCCCCAGGTCTTCGATGCCCTGTATCTCCCTGTCCATCTATACGGCTTCCTCCTCCCGCGTGTTCGCCTACGCTTCAGGCAGTTGATATTCCCTGTAAAACCGGTAGAAGGCGGCGAGGATCAGGGAATTCGTTATCGCCCCGTCGCGGATGAGGCCGGGGATCTCTTTCAGCGGATACAGCACCACCTCGATGTCCTCCTTTTCATCCAACGTCTGGCTCCCCTCCAGTATCACATCCTTCGCAACAAAGGTGTAACAGCGGTTGTTCTGAAGCGCTGGATTCGGGTGCACCCACCCCAGGGGGATCAACTCCTTCTCACGGTACCCGGTCTCTTCGTGCAGTTCCCGGCCAGCCGCGGTGGCAGGGGTGTCGTGGTCCTCAATGAGTCCCCCCGGGATCTCCAGCGTGATATCCCGCACGCCGTGACGGTACTGCTCGATCAGCACCACCTTGTTGTCGGGGGTCAGGGGGATGACGTTCACCCAGTCGGATGATTCGACGACAAAGAAATCGTGCGCCTCCCCCGTCCGGGGAGAACGCGCCCGGTCGGTGCGCAGACTGAACACCCGGTATGATTTACCCTGGGTGCTCGACAGGATCTTCCACAGTTTAGGAGCCATA
>CAZNBR010000280.1:0-1775 GCA_964571315.1 uncultured Syntrophaceae bacterium | reverse complement strand
GGATACATTCATGACAAGGGGGGCAATGCCTGATGAAAGAGATTCCCGTATACGAACAGTATCCCGTCGGCGAAGAAGAAATGGGGAAGCGCTACAAGAACTGGACCGAGAGCCTGGCACGGCAGATGGTGCTCCTCTTCCGGGTGGGGAAAGAGGTAGGCGGCGAGAGGTTCGTCGAACGGCTGAAGGAGGAGTACTACAAGGAGGGGCAGAAGGGGGCGGCGATGTGGATGGCCCTGACCGGCACGACAAAGGAAGACTTCAGGGACTGCTCGAACCTGCCGAAGGTCCACGACCTCATCGACGACACCTTCGCGAACTACTGGGACGGGTACGTCGAACAGACGCCGAAGGCCTTCGAGAAGGAGCTCAAGACCTGCCCGGTCGCCAGACAGTGGTCCAAGGCCCCGGAGCTCTGCGAGATCCTCCTGGGAGAGTCACTGAAGGGAATGGCAACGGAGCTCAATCCGAAATTCAAGACCGCCGGATTCAGCAAGCTCCTCACCAAGGGGGACAGCGTCTGCCGCTTCAGAGTGGAGATGGAAGAGTAGGATCAGCGGGTGATTCCTGTTCCTCAGGGATCACCCGCATTGGGGGAATGTCGCCAGACTATTTTTGAATTGTTAGGTATCTTTATGATAATCTTCTAGGATTCTTAGAAGATCTTCAACATCGCCGGGGCAGCGACTACTTGTAAAATCAAGCGGACCAATGCCTATTGCCCGTCCTACTGCGTCACAATACTTTTGAATATTCTCCAGAAAGTTCTCAAGCTCCTTTTCCGTTGTGGAGCCAAGAACCACCCTTCTAATTTGATGGTCTCTATCAAAATGCGCAAACCGTTTATGTCGGGCTGGAACAATCTTTTCCCCGTAAGTTAATAGTGCATCAGATATACTAGATATTTCTTGGCACAAAAGCCCTTCGTTCTCTAACTGCAAATTAATCAGCTTGATGGAAATATTTTCTAAAACTGTTCCGTTTCGCTTTGTTTCCGCTGGATCCATCAACTTGCATATCTGTAAAAGCCAATTTCCCAGCATGATTTCAGCTATATCATTAAAGAATGTCGATGCAGTTTTTATCAACAGATCATCAGCCCCAGAAAAAAACAAAGCATTATATGTGTTGAAATCCCTGCGAATGATCATGCAATGTTCTCTAAACATTATAAAATCATTTTGCAGTTTTATCCTTCCCATAGTCATTAACTAACCCATCCTTCAGGTGCTTCAAAAAACGGTAAGCAGTGATCATCTGAAATACTTCCCGGCGATTCCTTTCGCCGCGATGATTCCCGAGACGCCGGCTCCGACAATACCACGGCTCTTCCCCGTGCCGTCGCCGGCGACGAAGATACCCTGCACGTTTGTCTCGAGATGCCGGTCCGTGGGAAAGTGCGTATCGAAGAATTTGATCTCCGGCGCATACAGAAGCGTGGAGGGGTGAAGGATGCCGGGGGCGATCTTGTCGAGCTTCTTGAGCGATTCCCAGAGATTGTCCATGATGCGGGCGGGCATACCCAGGGTGATATCCCCGGGGGCGGCATTGCAGGTGGCCTTGCATGCCCCGAACTGGCGGGTTGCGCTGTCAAAGGTTGACGCGGAGCTCCTTCTCCCCTCCCGGAAGTCCCCGATCCTCTGAACGACCGGTTTGCCCCCGCCCAGCAGGAAGAACTGTTTGGCGATGATCTGCCCGAATTCCGTCGTATCGGAAAAGGGCTTGGTGAGCGCGATGGTATTGATCAGGGCAAAATTCGTATTTTCCGTCTTTCT
>CAZNBR010000279.1:0-3092 GCA_964571315.1 uncultured Syntrophaceae bacterium | reverse complement strand
AACTGCGAGATAACGGCCATGAAGGCTAACGGCCTGAGCCTTTATCGTATATCGCTCCCGGTTATTGTCACCTCCTTTGCGATCTGTATAGCGGCGTTTCTTCTGAGTGAGTTTATAACGCCATACACAAACCAGAGGGCCAAGTATGTCAAACTGATCGAAGTGCAGAAGAGGGAAAAGCTGGGCAGCTTCAAGCAGAACGAGATCTGGTACAGGGGAGAGAAAGGGATCTACAACTTTTCCATGTTCGATCCCCAGACAAACACCCTGAAGGGAATACGGATCCATTTCTTTGACCGCGGGATGAACCTCTCTCAGAGAATTGACGCAAAGGAGGCGGTCTGGAAAGACGGCAGGTGGTTATTCGGAGATCTGCTCGTAACAACCTTTAACCAAAGCGGGGTTCCTTCAATCGAAAGGGTACCATCACGGGATATCGCCCTTTCGGAAAAACCTTCGGATTTTATGGCCGTTCAGAAGGACACCGAAGAGATGGGCTTCCTGGAGCTGATCAGGTTTACAAAAAAGATAGGCTCGGAAGGATATGATACCATGCGATACCGGACAGATATGCACGGCAAAATCGCGTTTCCGCTGGTAAGCGTCATCCTTGCAATCTTGGGCGTCTCCTTTTCGCTGAAATCGGAAAGGAGCGGGGGGATCGCCCAGAGTATCGGACTGGGGATCATCATCGGGTTTTCATACTGGATCGTCTTTGCCTTCGCCATATCCCTGGGGCGCGCCGGAACCATACCACCCGTGGTGGCGGGATGGGCCGCAAACTTGCTATTCGGCCTCGCAGCCATGATTATGCTCATGCGTGTAAAGACGTAACCACTGAAAGGATTAAGGATTAGAGGGGTAAGGATTATCTTTTTACTCCTTACTCCTTACTCCTTACTCCTTTATGTCCCCATCTCCCAGGAGTTCAGGTATTTCTCCTGTTCCGGCGTCAGGGTGTCTATCCTCACCCCCAGCGATTCCAGCTTTAACCGGGCTATCTCTTTGTCGATATCTTCGGGCACGCTGTAGACAAGATTTTCCAGTTCGCTCGCATGCCGTACCAGGTACTCGGCGGCAAGGGCCTGGTTGGCAAAGCTCATGTCCATGACGCTTGAGGGATGCCCTTCGGCGGCGGCAAGGTTGATCAGCCTCCCCTCCCCCAGGACATAGATGTGTCTTCCATCCTCCAGCGTGTATTCGTCGATAAACTTCCGTATCCTGCCGGTATATTCGGAGACCTTCTTGAGGCCCTCTATATCAAGCTCCACGTTGAAATGGCCCGAGTTGGACACGATGGCTCCATCTTTCATCTTCAGAAAGTGCTCCGCCCGGATGACATTGATATCCCCTGTCAGGGTGCAGAAGAAATCTCCCCGCTCGGCGGCCTCGGCGATCGGCATGACCCGGTACCCATCCATGACCGCCTCCAGGGCGCGAAGGGGATCGACCTCCGTCACGATAACGTTGGCTCCCATCCCGGATGCCCTCATGGCAAGGCCTCTCGAGCACCATCCGTACCCGCATACAACAAAGGCAGAACCCGCTATCAGCCGGTTGGTCGCCCGTATGATTCCATCCATGGTGCTCTGTCCCGTGCCATACCGGTTGTCGAACAGGTGCTTTGTGTTCGCGTCATTCACCGCTATCAGAGGAAACCGCAGTACCCCCTCATTTGCCATGGATTTCAGGCGTATGACACCGGTGGTTGTTTCCTCTGTTCCCCCAATAATACCGTCTATAAGATCCGGGCGGCTTGCATGTATCGTCGATACGAGATCGGCGCCGTCGTCCATGGTTATTACCGGCCTTGTATCCAGGACCGAGTTTATGTGACGATAATAGGTATCGGTATCCTCCGCGTTGATGGCATGAACCGCGATATCCTGATATTTTACCAGATAGGCTGCGACATAGTCCTGCGTGCTCAGGGGATTCGATGCGCACAGGGAAAGTTCGGCACCACCCGCCTTCAGTGTTTCCATGAGGCTGGCCGTCTCTGTCGTGACATGGAGGCATGCCCCCAGTCTGATGCCCTTCAGCGGCTTTCCCTTCGCAAATCGTTTTTTGATATTGTTTAGGACGGGCATACTCTTGTTTGCCCAGTCAACGCTCGATTTCCCTTCTTCCGCCAGTTGTATGTCCCTGATATCGAAATCCATTGTTCCTCCCGAGTGTTCTTCTTCGCGTCTCTGTGCGAAAGATATATACCGATGTCCATCTCGGCAAAAGAGATGGGCATCAAAAGTTCTGATTGCGAGGCTCAGCCCTCTGATTCCTACTCTTTGACCCCTGCCGCTTTCTTCAGCTTTTCCGTCACATCCGTCTTTTCCCACGGATAGTCGTCCATGAAGAGGGTTTTCGATATCTTCCTGTAGGTATCGCCATTGAGCAGGTCGAAGCGTTCTATCATCCCCTTGGGAGTAAGATCAAAGAACTTTTCCACGATTGCCGACAATCTTTCATCCGAAATACGACCCGTATTGAATGTGTTGACATAGATGGACATGGGCCGTGCAACACCGATAGCGTAGGCTAGTTGCACCGAACAGTGGGTTGCAAGACCCGCAGCCACAATATGTTTGGCCACATAGCGCGCCCCGAATACAGCGGAGCAGTCAACCTTCTCAGGCGACTTGTTCACCACCGCTCCCCCCCCAAGCTGCGCTCCGGGGTACCCTCCATAGAGCTGACAGACAAGTTTGCGACCCGTGACGCCGGTGTCGGCCGCGCTGCACGAGTGGACCGCCTGCCATTCGCCCGTAGGATTAAACAGGAATTCGGTCTTTTCATTCACCCACTCCCCCAGACATCCAAAGGCTATCGTCTTCGCCGTTTCCTCGATCTCCTCATTTTCCGCCACATGCCGATAATCGATAGCATTTGACATGAGGACCTTCGCGACATGCGTGGGTTTGCCGTTCTTATCATAATTCACCGTGACCTGCCCTTTTCCGTCTGGGGCAAATATGGGGTTTCCGCACTCCTCAAATGCCCGCATCATCCGGTTCACCAGGACATAGGGAAGGGGAAGCAATTCCGGGGTTTCATCGCAGGCATATCCATACATGATCCCCTGGTCTCCCGCGCCG
>CAZNBR010000278.1:0-3097 GCA_964571315.1 uncultured Syntrophaceae bacterium | reverse complement strand
AGCGTAAGCGACTGAGAAATCTTAGATTTCTCACATTCGTTCGAAATGACAGAGTATCGTTGACATGAACCCTTAATCCTTAATCCTATCTTACCAGCCACCAGCTATGAGCCATGAGCTATTTTCTACCAGCCATCAGCCACTCGATACTGATTATACCTTGTGTTTCAAGCGGTCTAAATTCAGGATCTCCCGTGAGAAGGGGGCAGTTTTTGATCATCGCTAAAGCCGCTGCAAAAGAATCCGCATACGAAATAGGATACCTTGCTTTAAGACCGGCAGCTTTCAGAAGGAGTTCTTCATCGATGCGCTCTATCAGAATCATCGGCAAAGCTTTAATTCTGGAATAGGCTAAGTCTGCCAAATCCTGGCCTTGTTCCCTTAATGTAATATAATAAACCTCACCCATGTGAATTGCGTGGAAATATAAGCGAAAAGCGCCATTCTTCGCCTGAGTGAGGGCGTGTTGGATCTGGTCAGAAAAGGATTCATTTTCGAGATATCCAATTAATGCATAACTATCGAGGACAAAACTATTTGGTTCTTGCAAGCCTTTCATCCTCCCTTTGTTTTTCGAGTCTTTTTTCTTTCAAATAGGATTTCAATATTCCAGCACCCTTTAACATCCCGCGGGCCGCCACAATCGGATCCTCTGACTCGGGTACCATCAAAATACCTTGATCCTTTTCAATCCAGCGAATCGCTGTGAGCGAGCATATCCCATATTTTTCCCTCAGTCTTTTGGGAATTACAACCTGCCCTTTTGATGTGACCTTGGATGGTATCGTTTCCATTTATTTTACCTCAGTGGTTAAAATTCTTAGTAAGTTCAGACTACACCAGAGGTAGGAATTTGTCAACCAGACATTCTTACCCACTTGTTCCTCCATTTATTCGAAGATGACCGGGTTTATTCTACCGAAGGCGTTGTTGTAGAGAAAAACATTGTTTTCCGGACTCGCCGGCCAGGGACGCAAAACCTCCGCGCCCGGCTTCTCCTGCGCAAACCCCTAATCCCTAATCCTTATCTTACCAGCTCATCAGCTAACAGCTTACCAGCTTTTTTTCTTACCAACTCCCTCCCCCGATTTCCCATGCCTTTGGAGGAAAGCGGCGGTGGTCACAATGGGGATATTACGGAAGCTGCCGAGAGCAAGGAGATATTTGTCTCCGCTTATGATGCAATCGGCGCTTGCGGCCACGGCGCATGACAGGAATGGATCATCCGCCGGATCCCGACACACGCTGAGGATCTCCTCCCCAATCTCGACGACTTCGCAAAAAGGCAGCACTTCGTTTTCGATGAGGGCGGCGATTTCCTGAACCGTCAGAGAAAATTTCGGATAGGAGAGGACCCTTCTGAACTCGTCGAAGGTTTCCCGCGAAAAGACCGGAACGATTACGCCGGTCTTCCAACCTTCGACGATCCATCCCATCTTTCCTGAAAAAAGCAGTGCAGAAACAAGGACATTCGTATCCAGAACGACTAGGATCACGTCTCTTTCTTTCTCGCCCAACAGATCGCGCCGGTCACGTCGTCCGGCGTTATCCCGAGTTTCTCCATTTTCTTCCGGATCCCCTCCAAGTTGACGCCCAAGGGCTGCATCCGGACGGGCGCCAGGAGGATACGTCCATCTGCCACAGCGACATCGAAATATTCGATTCCTTTGAACTCTTTAACAATGTCCCGCGGCAGTGTAAGCTGGTTTTTTGTGGTGAGTTTGGCAAGCATTCCTTACCTCCTTACAGTAAGGGTACATTACATTCGGACATCCGTCAAAAAAACTCACGCAAGTTTCGAGAGCTTTAATTTTGTCATTTCGCCCCCCCTTTGTCATTTCGCCCCCCCTTTGTCATTCCGACACTCTCTTGTCATTTCGACCCCCCCTTGTCATTTCGAAGGAGCGTAAGCGACTGAGAAATCTTAGATTTCTCACATTCGTTCGAAATGACAGAGTGTCGTTGACATGAACCCTTAATCCCTTAATCCCTTAATCCTATCTTACCAGCCACCAACTACGAGCCATGAGCTATTTTCTACCAGCCATCAGCCTTACGCCTTACTCCACACCTCTCCACCCCAATAGGGGCTCTGTCCCTAATTAAATTCTCAACTATTCGTTTGGTAATCAAGAAAGCGGTTTAAACCGATGACCTGATGGAGTCTTGCGGTTTGACCGAAAGACTTAAACCCAATTCCACAAGCATACGATTAAGCGTGCGAAGTTCCGGATTCCCTCGTTTCGAAAGGGTCCTGTAGAGGCTGACGCGATTCAAAGCCGCGCTTCCGGCGAGTTTGGATATCCCGCCCCGGGCTGCGATCACATCCCGCAAAGCAAGAAGAAAAACTTCCTGATTAGGATCCGCCAGTGCGGCGTTCAGATACTCCGCGGCCTCTTCCGGATTCTTGAGGGCCTCCATCAATTCGTCATCATAGGAGCTGGTCCTTTTCATGCTTCCTCCATAAAATCTTTCCAGTACAACTTGGCTTTTTCAATATCCTTTTGCTGACCCCGTTTCGTGCCGGCGAAGAGAAGGAGAATCACTCTCGCACCCACACGACCAAAATAAATCCGATACCCAGGGCCGTAGTCTATGCGAAACTCATGAACGCCATCTCCAACGGAGTGACAATCCCCGAAATTGCCCAACCGGATTCGATTGAGCCTCGCCCTGATGATGGCGCGTAATTTTACATCATCAATGCGCTGCAACCATTCAATAAATGGTTTCCTTCCCCGGGGCGTTACGTAGATTTCAATGGTCACCAAATGTTCCATGGTTGTAGCTTATATACTACATCATCCTGCATGAGTCAAAGACAAAATGAGATGCTTTAAAAAATTGTGCTTCGTGTCATTTTTGAGGAGCAAAGCAGACCAAGTTCCGTTTGTCATTTCCCCCCTGAAGTGAGAGCTTTAATTTTGTCATTTCGACCGCGGTAGCGTGGGGCCTCTGCGCCCCACAAGCGTCTCTGCCCCCCCACCATGTTGCCCACAGAGAGGCAACGCTACTATGAATCTTGTCATTTCGCCCCCCCCCTTTGTCATTTCGAGGAGCGTCAGCAACGAGAAATCTTAATGATACAGGCTTGTTA
>CAZNBR010000277.1:0-3098 GCA_964571315.1 uncultured Syntrophaceae bacterium | reverse complement strand
AATGAAAATGGCTCTCAGGGTACGCATTAATCATTCGCTCTGGATTAAGGTTAAAGAAAAAGCATTTGCAGGATGCTGGGAATGCGATTTTTTTGAAGGATGTGAAAAGCTGGATTTCCTGAAGCCGTTTCATGGTGACACACCCCTGGAAAATTTACGAACCATAAAAGAGTTTGGCATAGATGGCTGGGCAAGGCATCGCAAGAAATGCTATCCCTGGCTTTAATGGGTATCACGCCGTTGCCTGACCCCTTGACTCACAAGGCTGTTTTCCCTATACTCCCTGTACGAAAAAAGAGTTCCCTATCGGACATCAATATATGGGAGGAAAAATGACGGAGCAGAAGAGCATCGTGATTATCGGCGGTCTCGCCTGTGGCCCCAAGGCGGTGGCGATAACTCCGGCTGAGTTGCAGGATAAACTGGAGAGAGATGAGGACTTTATCCTGCTGGACGTACGTGCTCCCGAAGAGTGGCAAAAGAACCATATAGAGGCAAGGCAGACGGTTCAAATCCCGCTGCCGCAGCTAAGGCAGGGACTGGATAAACTGCCGAAGGATGCGGAAATCGTGATCCTTTGCCGTATCAGTATCAGGGCGTATTAGGCGCACCGTCTCCTGCAGGGTGCCGGTTTCAGCGATACCAAATTTCTTGATGCCAGCACCAACGGCTGGCCTTATCCGCTTTACGGCACCAGGTCCCGAAAGCATATTGCCAACCAGCCCGATGTCTAGGTGAGTAAGAGTTTTAACTTAGGGAAATACGGTTATTTTTTTAATTGCTCGCAGCAGCTGTAATATGGCATGCTGGGACTAACTATTTTATGAAGGAAGGAGAACACGGATGGATTTGACGACGCTTCATGATTATTCGGATGAACTGGTGAAGAGACTGCATTTGAGGACATACCCATTGGCAGTGAAGCTGATTGAACGCGAAGATCAAATCCCGCAGGAAGCAATGAGGCCGATGCGGGACGAAGGCTATCACTATGATCTCTGCCAGGCATTCGCACTGTGCCGCCGGGAAGGGACGACGGTTGCCCTACTGATAGATGACATGTGGTGTTTCGAGCCGGTCATTGGTTACGGCATGGCGGAGCCGCCGAAGGACTTTCTTGACGGTAAGAACCGCTATCCGCGGGATGTCGCCAGTCTGGAAGCGGGCAGCCACTACGCCGCCGATATGCCCAAGATACCCGCCGGCAAATATATCGGTGTGGTTGCTGCGCCACTGGGCACCACCAGCGTGATGCCTGACGTGGTCGCTCTTTACGTCGACTCTGAACAGCTCAGTTTGCTGTTGCTTGCCAGGGAGCATAAGGACGGACATGATCTCAGTCTTCATCTTTCATCACACGCCGCCTGTGTCTACGGTATCGTGCCCTCCATGAAAAGCGGTGAATGTAACGTTGCCATTCCCTGCCGTGGCGACCACTATTTCGCCATGGCCGGTAACGACGAGATGATTTTCAGTATGCCGCTTGCCAAGGTAGACGAAATCATGACCGGGCTCCGTTTTCTGGAAACAAACGATTCCCGGATACCAAAGACCTACAAGATGCAGCGAGAACCGCTCCATCCCGACATCTATCACGCCATCGCCGCGCAACTTGGCATGGCGTCCAAGCGCACTAAAGACTAAACAAGGATGTTTATCAGTAGAGGCAGGCAGTAAACTGTTAAACTATCTGCCTCTAACTTTCATCAGAAGCGCCTGGACTTTTGCTTGAAACAAGTGACCGGTGAGCAGGAGCAAACCGCCTGTACCACAGCATGGGAAACGTCTCCTCCTGAATGGTTATGCTCCGGCGCGATGTAGATGACCTGCCTGGATCGGAAAGGAACGGTTGTCTATATCTCCAAAGGCAAAAGGATAAACAGGTGCTTGCATGGCATGGCTGGCCACTACGCATTCGTCTTAGACGGGGCGAACAGATGGTGCGCTCTTACGGCTATTACAATATCACCGAGGCCCTGAATATTTCCGGGATAGCTTCATCTACCCTGAAGGGCACAATCAGTCGTGACACCTCATGTATCATGGGCGTGCAGGAAAGGTCCGCTCGAATGATGCCTGAACCTGCCATCGTGGCGAATGAAGCGGGCGAAAAGCGGATCGCTGTTTCGATACGTTAGGTATCCGGGCCCATTCCCCCCCATGATTACCGGCGCCCCATACCCTATGGTGTGGTCATTATTCCATTGAGACTGAAGGTCGTTTTTCTTATACTCCCTTTACGAAAAAGGGAGTTCCTGGCAGAAACTCCCTCCACAGAGATCCATGTTTTAAGGATTCAGTCCCTCTCTAAAGATGATCTCGGCGGCAATGACGGCGGCCTTTCCGCAGACACCGGGGCATTTGTCACGGGTGTGTCCACCATCATGGTGAAATTGTTCCCTCTCCTTGGCGTCCGTCATTTTATATGATCTGCCCATAAGACTCTTCTGTATCTCAGCGCACATAGAGTCTCCCACGCGCTCACGAAATATTTCTCTCGCCTCTATGGCAAGTTTCATGCACGATTGGTACGCCTCTACATCATCTATCCGCTTTCTACCGGCCACGATACCGATGGCCATAAGGGCTCCCGCCAAGGCACCGCAGGTTTCGCTTCCTCTGGCCGCTCCTCCCGCCAGAGCTGAGCCAGCCATGAAGGTGGACTCATTCCCAATATTCATATTTTCCTGCAAACTTGCAAGAACAGACTGGGTTCACCCCGTGTAATTCATATCATATTGTACGGCCTTTTCTCCAATCTCCTCGATCAGCTTCTTTCTGTCTTCGCTCATTATTATCCCCCTTCGTCTCCATACGGCTGTAATTGTATTTTCTTATACAGGATTTGTAACACTGCGGGCAAGTAAAGTTTGGAATATTTCACCCGTATGGGGATGGTGTTCCTGAAGGGGTTGATCACCGGCGGCTCGATTGACGATCTCCCGCTGTTCCTCGCTCATTTCGGATACCGCAAGCGGCGTTACTCTCGGTTCGGATAGTCTCATATTTTATCCTTTTTTTATCTTTCCGTTGTTGATATCATTTCTCCACAGGCAACGCGTTCCTTCAAATATCCGATGCCATATAAAATTTGATCC
>CAZNBR010000276.1:0-3107 GCA_964571315.1 uncultured Syntrophaceae bacterium | reverse complement strand
CTACGACCCGCGCAACACGGGCAGCCATAGGCACGGCCGACACACCGGCTGCGCCGATCAGGGAACTGATCCTGTCATTCATGAACAGGTTCATGAGTTTGGCCAGGAGAAGACTTGCGGCAGTGCTGAAAGAAAAGGAAACCATCCCGAGACAGAATATCAACAGGGATTCGGGCTTCAAAAGGCTTCCGTTTCCTGTTTCAGGATGATTTCTTGACGCTCAACTTGCAAGTTTTTCACGCGTTAGCCAACATTACTGCAAAGCTTGAATCGGGCACAAATCAGCCACAGACACACACGTGTCGGCCCCGCTAGTAGCAATCATGATACCACTTATCCGTAACAACAGGCATGGCAATCCAATTGTGTTGATATTACAGGGACAAAAAATCGGATTTAAGAAAAAAATAGGGGCAAAGGCACGAAAGGCACGACCCGAAAATTGCAGATTTGCATGACATCTGACCACGAGTCAGACTTGTAAGAGCAATATATATTAATATAATCAATGTGATAATAAGGGTTGGTATTTTTGCTACCCGATTTGCAATTTTGCAGTCTTCATTTTTCTATAGATGGTGGCCGGATCCACTTTCAGAAAATAGGCGGCATGCTGGACACTCCCATATCTATCTATGGCTTTCTCCATTAAACTCAGTTCATACCGGTGAACCGCATCCTTCAGGGGAATACTCTGATCGATGGAAAAATCGGAAGAGTGCTGACGAATGCTGTCGGGCAGATCGCCTGTTACAATCTCATCATGAGGTGTGATTGCCACCAGTCTTTCAACGATGTTGCTCAATTCCCGAACATTCCCGGGCCAATCATACGAGAGTAAACGATCAACAACGTCTCGGGTAAAATGACCCTTTTTCCCATGCTTGCAGTTGAATTTCCGCAAAAGAAAGTTGATTAAATTGAGAATGTCGTCTCGTCTTTCCTTTAAGGGGGGAATATAAATAGGAACCACGTTAATACGAAAATATAAATCCTCCCTGAATGTACCCGCCTCTACCATCTTTTCAAGATCCCGGTTGGTGATGGAAATTAAACGTACATTTATCTTTTTAGGCTTTCTGCCACCCACACGGGTTATTTCAAAATCCTGGAGAGCCTTCAATAATTTTACCTGAAGATTCAACGAAAGTTCCCCAATCTCATCCAGAACTACGGTCCCCCCTTCGGCCGACTCAAGAAGCCCCGGTCTGCCACTACGGTCTGCCCCCGTAAAGGTGCCGCCCTCATAACCGAACAGTTCTGTTTCCAGGAGAGTTTCCGGTATGGCACCGCAATTAACCTGTAAGAACAGCCCATCGGAAGACCTTTCACTGTTCTTATGTATGAATTTTGCCACGACCTCTTTGCCGACTCCGGTATCACCCGTTATGAGAACGGGAATATCCACGGAGGCTACACGCATGGCCAGTTCCAACACTTCCCTCATTTTTTTGGACTCACCCACGATATCTTCATGCTCAAAGAGCTGTACTCGTAATTTCTCCATCTTACCATGATATTGTTCGGCTAACTCTTTGGACTCTTCGAGCTGACGGGACAATCTGCGCATATCGGTAAGATCTCTCACGTTGGTAACGACCATGGTAATGTTTCCATCATCATCGAAAACGGGATTACCTGAAGCAAGAATTTCCCTGCCGCTTGGCACCGTGAGCTGCGTCGTCATCGGCTTTCTTTCCCTGAGCACCAGGGTGGTAGCCGTCCTGGAAAAATATCCCTCCCTCTCCAGATCGAACATGTTTCTTCCAACAACATCCGCTGCCCTCAGTCCGCTGATCTTTTCCCACGATGAATTTACCCGCAGGGTATTGGCCTCACCATCTGTAACGTATAGCCCGTCATAGGATGATTCAAAAATTACATCCATTTCCTTGAGCATCCGCTGATACGTCGCCAGCTCAGGCATAACCTTTTCCACCTCTGAGATTTCCTGATAGATACTCAGGACGCCAACAATCTCCTCACCGCATCTAATGGGGGTTCGATTTACGATTAATACCTCGTCGCCCACATGAACTTTCTTTGACAGTTGGGGTATTCCCGTGTCCATGATTTTCCTGAAAGCTGCCCAGGAGTCCTGGCTGATAGATGAAAAATGTTCTCCCTCCCAGTTCTTTTCACCCAGGTGTAATATAGTTTTACCTCTGGTGTTTAAGAAGATTATAGTCCCCTCTCGATCACTAATAACGATGCCTTCATTGGAAGAGTTCAGAACGGATCGAATAAATTCCCGGTCATTCAGAAATAGTTTTTTCATTGACTACACGAACCTGCGATATGGTATTTTTTCATAGGTACCTGCTGTCATGCCAACGATACGCCGTCATTTCGAAGGAGTCACCACGACTGAGAAATCCTGGTTTTCTCCCTGCGGCAGTTACGGTCATTTTTACTTATACATTCACAACGGCTCTCTTTAAAAAATAGGGTTCCTGCAGGCAGGAGCATGAGATGAACAAGTATCAGATTCTTTCAGAATCTTTCCATTGAGAAGCCGTACGTGTTGCCTGCAGTGAACCCTTTTCAGCTTTTTTATCTATTATAAATATCTCTTTCCTTTCCAGGCTATGAACGTGAATCTTCCCGTCTTGAGATCCATCATCAATCAACAATGAGGTGGTTGGGCAGCCACATTATCGCGTCCGGGAATGCCGCACAGACAACGAGGCCGATGACCATCAGTATGACAAACGGCACAATACCGCGGTATACCTTTCTAATATCGATCCTGTCGGGATCGACGCCCTTGATATAGAAGAGGGCATAACCGAAAGGCGGCGTGAGAAATGACGCCTGGAGATTCACCGCCATCATGATGACAAACCAGATCGGGTCGAAACCGAATTGTTTGGCGATCGGCAGAAAGAGCGGGAAGCAGATGAGGACGATGCCGATCCAGTCGATGAACATCCCCAGAACAAAGACAATCGCCATCATGACCCAGAACGTTCCCCACTTGCCCATTCCCAGCCCCAGGACAAAGTCCGTCACCACGTCTCCCCCGCCGACGCCCAGAAAAACGCCCGTGAAGCAGGTGGCGCCGCAGAGAATCATGATCACCATCGTATTGGTCTTTGCCGTCTGGA
>CAZNBR010000275.1:0-3110 GCA_964571315.1 uncultured Syntrophaceae bacterium | reverse complement strand
GATGTGGCCGCAGCCAATACAAATATCAGGACCCTGGCGGCCTTTGACGCACAAAGCGGCGTCGCGCTCGACACCCTTGTCAAAGAGCACCATGTGGACGTACAGGTCTATCCTGAAGAGGTCATGAAAAAAATGAAGAAAATCTCAAAACAGGTAATAGATGAAGAGGCGAAAAAAGATCCCTTTGCCCTGAAGGTGCATGAAGACTACAGAGCCTTCCAGGCAAAAACCGCAGTCTGGGGAAAAATGTCTGAAAAGGTTTACTGGAATACAATGGCTTAATTCCGGCGGTAAGCGGAAACCATAATTAATTTAAAATTTTAAGCTGATAGCTAACCGCGTCTGAAAGGAAAGAGGGTCACATCTTAAAAAAATAACTATTTGAAAAAACAACAGAAAAAAATGGTTCACCAGGCGCCCACCTTGACCGGAAGAAGTTTTGTTATTTTTGGTGCCAGATCGGAGCCGGCAAGTTAGCTTAAACGTTACTGATTACAAAAAGATACAACGAACCAATCGGGATCGATTTCCTCGGTTACAGGAAGCAAGCCTTAGCCTGGATGAGCGGGAAACAAGCTGTCAGGTATTAGCATGTTTCATCCCGCGTTCAATGATCTGGCCCGATCAGCTTACGTGAAGACTTGATTTGTTATAGATAGGGCTGACCTTGATAAAACAGGTACTGCTAATTGGACCTTCGCATAGGCCTAAGGGTTTATGATAGTATCTGTCCGGCTAAGTTCTAAAAGCTTTTCTTGACTTTCCTGATTCAGAAAATCCCATAAACCGATCTTCTGCAAGGTAGCGATGGTCGGTATACCCGAGGCGTTCCAGCCCCGCTCGTCATAATAGGCGTGGATCAATTCTTTTAATTGTTCTTTCCTGCGGCTCATAAAGCCGGCCCGTTTTTCTCCGATCGGCATGGCTTGGATCTCCGTGAGAGGCTTTGCGAGCAGCTTCGCGAATTCCTGGTCGTAATACTCTTGCTCTGTCTCGTAGAGGAGATCATCGATCGGACCGATGGCCCGGTCAGGAATCCAGTCGTGACTGCCCGTGTTCCCGCCATAGCGCATGACGTTCATGACCCGCTGCAAATTGATGTCCCGATCGGTCTGCTCGAAGATTTTTTCCCAGGTCATATCGGTGCCCAGCATGCCGTTATAGAAATCGGCATAGATTTGCTGGGAGGCAGGATTAATATATTTGTCCGTATTCGGTATTGTTTCTGATTCGGGATTAAAGACATCGACCCAGGGCAGTTTGCAGAGGCCGAGATTGTCGTTGCCCAGACGGACCCGCGGATAGGTGAGCAGCGCCTGGGCTTTTTCCTGGAAGGTCGGAAAGGCACCCAGCATGTCCGCCTTGACCAGCCAGGCGGCGGCGTGATGAGCCCCGATGTCGCTGGCGGCTGCATAGGATCCCTGCATCGACAGGGAGCGATGTGTCCGGTACAGAGAGAAGGGCAGCCCTTTGGAGTGCATGGCAAATTTTTCCAGTTCCTGGCGGGGATCGGATTTTCCGGTTCTTGCGGAGTATTGTTCGGCAACCCAGTCGATCAACTCCAGCATACCCTTGCCGGCCTCTATGGCCAAGGCCGTTTCCCGGCGGGCAATCTGATGAATGAACGTCAGGGCTGCTGCTTCATCTCCCCACGTCAGCGCCAGGCCATCCGCATCGTCTTTGACCAGATATTCCCTTTGGAAGCATTCCATGAGGAAAGCCATCAGGACGGCCGTTGTGATCGTATCGATGCCGTAATTGTCGCAATGCCAATTGACTTCCATAATGAACTCGGGATTCCAGATACCCAGGTTGGAGCCAAAGCCGGCTGCTGTTTCATACTCAGGACCATCCACCCACACCTTACGGCCTCGGTGCTCCCCCGATGACAAAGTCACCCAGCCGCCCTTGGTGCATTGCAGATTGCAGCCGGGGAAACAGCCGTCCTTGCCGCGATGATCAAAAAGGTTCTCGGCATAAAATTTCCCGCAGATCTTCCCCGCCTGGGGGTCTGAACCAAACTGGTAATTCTTGACGGGGAGAGACTGATATTCCTGCTTATTCATGAAGCTGATCAGCCCCGCCGAGCCCTTGCGGTACATACTCAGGGATTGGGGATCGACCTCCTTGATGATGTTATGGAGTTTTGTGCCTGCGTGCTTCACCTTATCCCAGTCAGCAGCGCCATATGGGTTCTCTCCATGCGGGTAATGGGCCAGAATGACGATTGCCCTGACTTTCTTGTCCATCATCACGGTACCGAGGCCAGTTCTGCCCGCCTGTTTGGTACGGAACAGTCCTTTCGTCCCGTCCACCGGCTTGGCGCTGTCGAAATAATGGCTGTTGATGCATCCGTAGGTGGTATTGGCGGCACCTATGCCCGTTGTCAAAAAGACGATGTCATTCTTGCGCAAACCCTGCCGGGTAAATTGCTCGACGATGGCATCCTGCAGATCAAAAACCTGGTTTAGGGCCGGAGCCATGGTGACGAAGATCTCCCGGCTGAAACTATCGATCACGATCATACAATGATCTTGAGACTTGCCCGTTACTTCCAGGGCATCGAAGCCGGCATATTTGAGATAAGCGCCGAAGTGTCCGCCAAAATTGGAAACGCCCGGAATCCCGGTGATGGGGGATAAGGAGATAGCCATGCACTTGCTCGTTCCTGGAAATTGCGGAATTCCCCCCAACGGTCCTGGCGCCAGGATGAACGGGTTGCCCGGATCATAGGCCGTCATGTCGGCGGTCAAGCGCCGGTGAAGCAGATAGAGTCCCAAGCCTCGTCCGCCGATGAAAAAATCCCTGACCCGGGGATCGAGTTTTAGTATGGCGATGGTGCCTTCATTCAGATCTATGGTAATAATTTGATTGGTATATCCATGATTCAGCGGTGATTGCGAATATTTCATTGTTGCTTGCCTTTCTATGCTTCTTTCGATATTCACGGTTGCAAACCGACCGTCTCTTTGCTGGAGATAATCGGGTATCTGCCTTATATTATAAGGGTGTTTAGAGCGTAGCACCATAAGATAAAGCGGTCTTCTTGTCAATGAATTAGAGTTCACTGAAAAAATCAAACTTTGTCAATTTACGATCAAGCTTCCCAT
>CAZNBR010000274.1:0-3131 GCA_964571315.1 uncultured Syntrophaceae bacterium | reverse complement strand
TTAAAGAACCGGGAGCGGGGAAAGGGGGAGGATGAACCCTCCCCCATCGACGCCCTGCCGCGCTCCATGCCCCCCCTCATGGCGGCGCACAAGATAACCGGCCGGGCAGCGAGAAAGGGTTTCGACTGGAAGGATACGGCCGGCGTCGTGGAAAAGATCGAGGAAGAGCTGGCAGAGCTGAAGGGGGCCATCGCGAATGGGAGAAAGGATCGCATTGAGGGTGAGATAGGCGACATGTTCCTTTCGCTCGTCAATCTGTGCCGGTTCGTTCGGACGAACCCTGAAGACGCCCTCCGCTCTTCACTGGAAAGGTTCGCCGCGAGATTTTCGTTTATCGAGGAGAGCCTGAAAAAGGAGGGCCGGTCTCCACAGGGCGCCACCATGGAAGAGATGGACTTATTGTGGAATACGGCAAAGGAAACGGAAAGGGACAGGTAGCAAACGATGAAGTTTTTCCTCTGTGTCATAGGAATGGTCCTGATCATAGAAGGGCTCCCCTACTTCGCCTTCCCCGAGAAGATCAAGTCGTACCTGATGAAGGTGTATGACACGCCAGAGGGCACTCTCAGGATCCTGGGGCTGGTATCGGTCGTAGCCGGCCTGCTCCTTGTCTATCTTGGAAGGAGCTGAGATCCGGAATATTCATAAAATAACGACACGTAACGGCACGGGACGCCTGTCCAATCCGACACAATTCTCTGTTGACTTTACAATCCTTTTCTGGTTATTTCCCCGGATTCGCCATGAGAACAGAAGACTTTTACTATAACCTCCCGGAGGAACTGATCGCGCAGAGGCCGTGTGAACGGAGAGACCATTCACGGATGATGGTGGTTGACCGGGGCCGCGGGTCTTTCGAATGCCGGCATTTTTATGAACTGCCCGGGTTTCTGGAGAGGAACGACCTCCTGGTCATCAACAACTCAAAGGTAATCCCCGCGAAGCTCTCCGGGGAAAAAACCACCGGCGCCACCATCGAACTGCTCCTCCTCCAGGAGAAAGACGCACCCGCAACGTGGGAGGTCCTGTTGAGACCCGCCAAGCGGGTCAGGGTAGGGACCAGAATATCATTCGACGGTCGTTCATGGGCGGAAATACTGGAAAGGATTTCGGACAAAAGATGGATTGTCCGGTTCCACCCGGAAACCGGGTTCGATACCTTTCTTGAGACATTCGGGAGCGCGCCCCTCCCGCCCTACATAAAGAGAGAAAAGGGCCGGCCGAAAAATACGCTTGATCTCCAAAGGTATCAGACCATCTACGCGAAGAACCCCGGATCGGTCGCCGCCCCCACCGCCGGACTCCACTTCTCCGAAGAGATACTGGAGGCGCTGAAGGGGCAGAAGACGGACATTGCCGGGATAACGCTGCACGTGGGATACGGGACCTTCCTCCCCGTCGAGGCCGAGATTGTGGAGGACCACGAAATGGAGAGCGAGTCCTTCGAGATAGGCGAAGCGGCGGCCGAAAAGATCAACGGCGCCGGGAGGATTGTGGCCGTGGGCACAACGTCTATACGGACGCTGGAGGCGGCATCCGGCCCGGACGGGAGGGTACAGCCGGGGAAGGGGAAAACATCCCTTTTCATATACCCGGGCTATCGTTTCAAGGCGGTGAACCGGGTGCTGACGAATTTTCATCTGCCGGCATCATCCCTCTTCCTCCTCGTCTGCGCCTTCGCGGGAAGAGACCTGATACGCAGGGCCTACCAGGTGGCCATAGAAGAGAGATTCCGGTTCTACAGCTATGGCGATTGCATGCTGATACTGTGAAGGCGGGGTTCTAAGGATTCATAGGGTTCAAGTGAAACACTAACATGTTAAAAACAATCACGAAAAGAAAAAAGCACGAAATTAAATCTTATTTTTCGTGTTTTCGTACTTTCGTGCTTTCGTGATAAAATATTATATCTTGTTTGATCCCGGTTTGTCCGGAGCAGGAATCACATGGACACAGAAGAGAGACTTCAAAAGCAGGAATCCCAGGGTGATGGATTCGGGTTCACGCTCCTCCACAAGGACCGCGGGTCGGAGGCGCGGCTGGGAAGGATCACAACCCCCCACGGGGAGGTGGACACCCCCGTCTTCATGCCGGTGGGGACGCAGGGGACGGTCAAATCGCTCACGCCAGAGAGGGTCGCCGACCTGGGGGCGCAGATAGTCCTCGGGAACACCTACCACCTTTACCTGAGGCCGGGACACGAACTGATCAGGGAGCTGGGGGGACTGCACACATTCATGAACTGGCACCGCCCCATCCTGACCGACAGCGGCGGATTCCAGATATACAGCCTGGGAACATTGCGGAAGATAACGGAGGAGGGGGCGTCGTTTCAGTCCCATATAGACGGCTCACGACACTTCATAAGCCCGGAGTCATGCATGGAGATTCAGGGGGCCCTGGGATCCGACATCATGATGTGCCTCGACGAATGCGTCCCCTACCCCGCCGACTTCACCTACGCGGAAAAATCGCTTGACATGACGCTGCGGTGGGCACGAAGATGCAAAGAGGCCCGGGAGAACGATCGACAGGCCCTCTTCGGCATATCGCAGGGGGGAGAATATGACACCCTGCGCAGAAGGGGCATAGAGGAACTGGTGGATATCGGGTTCGACGGCTACGCCCTGGGGGGGGTGAGCGTTGGAGAACCCAGGGAGATCATGCGTGAGATAACCGCCACCTGCACCTCCCTCTTTCCCGAAGAAAAACCTCGATACCTCATGGGGGTGGGGCTTCCTGAAGATATCGTGGAATCCGTTTACCATGGGATAGACATGTTTGACTGCGTGATGCCCACACGAAACGCGCGCAACGGAATGCTGTTTACAAGCGATGGAAAAGTTGTTATAAGGAACGCTCGCTACCGGGGGGATAGTGCGCCTGTTGACGATGAATGTGACTGCTACACCTGCAGAAACTACTCACGGGCGTATCTCAGACACCTGTTTATCGCCGGGGAAATCCTGGCGATTGTTTTGAATACCATCCACAATATCAGGTATTTCATGAATCTGATGCAAAGGATCGGTGAGGCGATACGAAACGACAATTATACGGCCTTCAGAAATGAATTCATGTCCGGGCTGCCGGATGGAGGGCCTGAAAACAATTAAAAACTTCAAGGAGGA
>CAZNBR010000273.1:0-3145 GCA_964571315.1 uncultured Syntrophaceae bacterium | reverse complement strand
ACAATCCCCAAAGAGTTTAACAGGCTGCTCCTTGGAACTACCGATCAAAACGACAAATGTGACATATCTTTAATATCAATTAACGGAAGATCACTAAAATCTTACCTTTACCACGGAGAATCGGGTTGGGGAAGGTACTTCCAGATAAGGATAAAAGACAAGCCTGCCTTTATTAATGATGGAGGTTTTGAGAGAAAAGCAATAGGAGACATTATACAGGTTATCTTTGAGGGTAATATCCATTCACCAAAGTTTATTTTAAAATGAGAGCTTAAAACAAAATTTATAAATTCTGCGTTGCTATGTCCATAGTAGAGTGAAGTTACGGCTATCATTGTACAATTTTGATTGCCTTGAATTTATAAAGATGAAAAGAAAACCACCATATAACCACCGCATCAACTCGGGCTGGCAATTCCGCTACGCTACATAGCCAGCCTGTTACCCAGGCCGTTAGCCCGCAAAACCAGCAGTGGTGAGAATTATCTTGACAAAAGAATCTTTTTGTATAGAATCGGCCCCTACAGTTCATCTGAGGAGTAAGGATTAGTGATACGTCCGTTTGGAACAGCGGTAGTCCTTTTGGTAAACGTACTCGTACTCGTCGTAGTACTTACGGGGACCGCCGCTTGATTCTTATGGACTAAGAGAGAAATCAGGCCGCGGGCCCCAAACCCCGCGGCTTTTTTTGTGAAAAAGCCGCATCTCGAAAAGAGAGTCTGCGGCTTTTTTTATAGGACTGCTCCCCTGGGGTACACAGGAGCAGGTTATACAATAACAAGGTAATCAGGAAGGGAAGAGATGGAAACAACAGGAGCCGACATACTGATACATACATTGGAAGAAGAAGGGGTGGATGTCATCTTCGGATATCCGGGGGCGAACAGTCTGCCTATCCATGACAGCCTGATCAAGAGCCCGATACGGCACTACCTGGTGCGACATGAACAGGCGGCCGCCCATGCCGCGGACGGGTACGCTAGGGCGACCGGGAAGGTTGGAGTCTGCCTGGCCACGTCGGGACCGGGGGCGACCAATCTCGTGACCGGCATAGCGACGGCGTACATGGATTCGACACCCCTCATTGTCCTGACCGGGCAGGTGACGACAGGTCTTCTGGGGAGCGACGCCTTTCAGGAGACGGACATTATCGGGATTACGATGCCCATCACGAAGCACAGCTACCTGATCAGTGATCCGTGTGACATAGCCTCCACGGTGAAAGAGGCGTTTTATATTGCCAGGAGCGGCCGGCCGGGGCCGGTGTTGATAGACCTTCCGCGGGATGTGATGGCCGCCTCCTGCGAATACAGTGATGCGAAGGAAGTCCCGTCGCGGGTGAAACCCCGTTCCGAGGGGAAAAAGGACGCCGAACAGCTCAAAAAGATCGCCGCCTATCTGAACAGGGCCGAGAGGCCGGTCCTCCTCATCGGCGGCGGCGTGAAACTCGCCCAGGCCTGCGACGGGCTTTCCGAGTTGATCGAAAAGGGGCGCATCCCCTTCGTTTCGACCATGATGGGGATCGGTTCGGTGTGTGCCTCAAACGGGTTCAATCTGGGATTCATCGGCACCCACGGCAATGAACTGGCCAACCGCATCGTGCACGATTCCGACTTTATCCTGACGATAGGGGCCCGCTTCAGTGACCGCAGCACGTCGATCGTCGAGGAGTTTGCCCCGCTGGCCACCATCGCGCAGATCGATATCGATTCGTCTTCCATCGGCAAGGTCGTCAAGACGGATATATCCCTGGTGGGTGATATCCGAGAGGCCCTCGCGAAGTTAACCCCCCTCGTGGAGGAAAAGGAGAGGCGGGAGTGGCTGGGCAGGATAGAACGAGAGAAAAAGGCCCAGGGTCAGGACACATCGAGGGACGAATGCGGACCGGCGGGCGTCTTTATCAAGGATGTCCAGGCGGCGATGCCGGAGGAGACCACCGTTGTAACGGATGTGGGGCTGAACCAGATATGGACGGTCCGTTCCTGGGAGACAAAGACCCCCCGCGGCATGATCACGCCGGGCGGGCTGGGGACCATGGGATTCGGCCTCCCCGCGGCAATCGGTGTGCAGATGGGAGTGCCCGATCACACCGTGGTTGTCTTTTCCGGGGACGGCGGCTTCTTTATGAACATACAGGAGCTGGCAACGGTCAGCTGTTACCGTATCCCCATCAAGATTGTCGTCTTCAACAACGGCCACCTCGGCATGATACGTCAGATACAGGACCTGTTCTACGGGGCGCGTTTCTGCGATATCGATCTGGGCGGCAAGGTCGATCTGGTTGCCGTGGCCAGGGGCTTCGGCATCGAGGCGGACAGGGTCGCTGTCGGTGATGCCGCGGCGGGGATAGAAAAGATGGCAGCCGCCAAAGGTCCCTTCCTGCTGGAGGTCATGGTTGATCCCGATAACTATGTCTATCCGATTATTCCTCCGGGGAGGTCGAACATCGATATGATGGGCGGGCGGCAGGGATAAGGTGCCGGGAAACGATTATTATATGAAAGGACGGGTATACGATGGGGATACAAGAACGGATACTTGAGATATTGGTCAACAACAAACCGGGCGTCCTCGCCCGGGTCGCCGGTGTGTTCGGGAGGCTTGGTTACAATATAGAGAGCCTCTGCGTGGCGGAGACGATCTCTCCCGAGATCTCACGAATAACGTCGATCACCAACGCGGATTCCGACTTTATCGAAAAGGTAAAGAAACAGTTGAGCCGGCTGGTGGATGTCATAGAGGTGACGGAACTGCTCCCCGGGCAGTCCGCCCAGCGGGAGATGATACTGATAGGGATCAGCCTGGATCAGAAAAACAGACAGGAGGTGCTGCAGACCGTCGGTATGTTTGACTGTAAGATTATCTCCATGCGGAACAACTACTGCATCATCCAGGTTGCCGGGAGCAGGGAAGATGTTGGGACGGTCATCAGTTTTCTGGGGCCCCTCGGTGTCGATAAGATCGCGCGAACAGGCGTCCTCGCCCTTCAACAGGCCAAAGAGTAGAGCAAAAGAGGGAACCCAGGGACATTGATGGTTGTCTATGTGTCCTGGGTAGAGTGCCTCAGCGAAATCATGGGGTCAGGTCTTGACGGGCTGTTGCCCGATTGAGTTTTTAGTAAGCGAGTTTAACAATAACTGATCCT
>CAZNBR010000272.1:0-3159 GCA_964571315.1 uncultured Syntrophaceae bacterium | reverse complement strand
CTTGAATTGAAATATGTAGAGGCGGTTCCTCCGTCCGATATGACGATATACCTCGCCGGAATGGTCGCTGCCGCCGTGACGGGTTTTCTGACGCTGGGACTTCTCCTCTTTGTAATCAGAAAACGCAAATTGAGTATCTTTGCTTATTACTGCTGGTTTCTTGGAATTTCAACATTGATTATTAGAATGATTTAATCTAATCTCTATCGAACAGCGGGGGTTTGGATTTGAGTAAAAAAGGTGACGGCAGAGAAGGCATGCGGATGAAGGAGATAGCCGGGGTCATATTCATCGCCCTTGCCGTCTTTGTGTTTTTGTGCCTCTTCTCCTACAATCCCCACGATCCCTCGCTTACGCACTACGTGGCGGGAAAGGTGAGGATAGCCAATTATGGCGGTCTTGTGGGTTCCTATCTCTCCGATGGTCTGCTGAGGATCTTCGGGATACCCTCGTATCTCTTCCCCGTGGTGCTTGCCCTGTTTTCTTTCAGGCTCTTCCTTGGCGGGAAATTCAGGATAGTCCTCTCGTCCACCCTTGGTTTTATGGGTCTCATTTTTGCCACATCGACGCTTCTGGCGGCACGGCACGGCGCTATCTCTTTTTTGGGGACTGATCTCAACCCGGGAGGGCTTCTCGGAAAATTCTCGCTGGGGATACTCTATTCCGGCCTGAATCGGATAGGAACCGACATCGTTCTGGTTGTCACGCTGGTAATTTCTGTGATGGTTACGCTCGATGTCTCGCTCGTGGCACTTGTCAGGAGACTGACGATAGTGCTGTCGGTCACGCTTCTGAGGCTGAGGACCTTTGTGGTGGTCTGGATGGGTAGAGTGAGGAGGAAGAAGACCGTCACGAGAAGAAACCCGCGGATTTCAACGCATGTGCCGATTATCTCCGCTGAGGCCGGGCAGAGGGAAGATGTCAAGAAGGACGAGCAGATCTCCTTTGGATTCCTGCAGCCCGAAGGTGCGTTCAGTCTCCCCACCGTGACCCTTCTTGACAAGGTGGAGGTCAAAAACACAAGGATGAAGCGGGAAAGCCTCATCATGAATTCCCGCATCCTCGAGAAAAAGCTGGCGGATTTCGGGGTGGAGGGGAATGTCACGGAGGTAAAGCCGGGCCCGGTGGTGACCATGTACGAACTCGAACCGGCAGCCGGGGTCAAGATAAACAAGATAACCAACCTGTCCGATGATCTGGCCCTCGCGCTGAAAGCTCAGAGTATCAGGATCGTGGCGCCCATCCCCGGAAAGGCGGCCATCGGCATCGAAATTCCCAACCAGGAGAGGGAATCCGTATATCTCAGAGATGTGCTCGATAGCGAGGAGTTTCTGGAGTCGAAATACAGATTGCCGATAGCACTGGGGAAAAATATTACGGGGAAAACGGTGATCGCCGATCTTGCCGCGATGCCCCATCTCCTGATCGCGGGGACAACCGGTTCGGGGAAGAGCGTATCTCTCAATGCCATGATATGCAGCATCCTGTTCAAGGCGACGCCGGACGAGGCCAAGTTTATTATGATCGACCCGAAGAGGCTTGAGCTGTCGGGATACGAAGGGATACCCCATCTCCTTCACCCGGTGGTGGTCAATCCCAAGGAGGCATCTCAGGCACTCAAGTGGACCGTCGATGAGATGGAGAGACGATATGCTGTCATAGCCGGATCGGGTGTCAAGAGTATCGAGCGGTACAACCGGCTGATAGAAAAGCAGCAGGATATGCTCAGAAAGCAATTGCTGGGATCCTCTGCCCCCCTCTCCGGGGAAGAGGGCGAAGCGGCCCCGGAGAAACTTCCCTACATAATCGTCATCATAGATGAGCTGGCCGACCTGATGATGGTGGCGCAGAGAAACGTGGAGGCCTCCCTTGCCCGCCTGGCGCAGATGGCGCGGGCCGCCGGCATACACCTCATCCTGGCAACCCAGAGACCCTCCGTGGACGTTATTACCGGCGTCATAAAGGCCAATTTTCCCACACGGATATCATTCCAGGTATCGTCGCGGGTGGATTCGAGGACGATACTGGACGAACTCGGCGCCGAGAAACTCCTCGGGGCGGGTGATATGTTGTTCGTACCGCCAGGCACATCGAAGCTGGTGCGGATTCATGGCCCCTTTGTGTCCGACGGGGAGATCTCAAAAATTGTGAACTTTGTGAAAGGGCAACGGGCGCCCCGGTACGACGAAACGATATCTGCCTACAATCCGGATTCAAGGGAAGGGTCGAGTGCGGAAGAAAAATTTGATGAAAAGTACGATGAAGCGGTCGAACTGGTTACCGATCTGGGACAGGCCTCCATATCCCTGGTTCAGCGGTACATGAAGATCGGGTATAACCGGGCCGCCCGCATCGTGGAAAAGATGGAGGCGGAAGGTGTCGTGGGCCCGTCCGACGGCGCCAAGCCGCGGAAGATACTGGCCGGAAAGCTCCCCCGGTAACGTGAAGAATACAATCCATATCACCAGTCTGGGATGCCCCAAGAACCTGATCGATTCGGAAGTGATGGCCGCCGCTCTGGTCGAGGGCGGCTTTGAGCTAGTCCCCTCCCCTGAAGACGCGGAGGTTATCGTTATCAATACCTGTGCCTTCATCCTCCCGGCACAGGAGGAATCGATCGATGAAATCTTCCGCATGGCCCAGCTGAAAAGCGAGGGGCGATGCCGGCACCTGGTGGTGACCGGCTGCCTGCCTCAGCGGTACGGAACCCTGCTCGAGGAAGAGATCCCCGAGGTCGATCTCTTCCTGGGGACGGCGGAGATCCCCCGCATAGCCACCCTCATTGCATCCCTTCAAGGTGAAGAACGACCGGAGCGGCGATCCGTCATCGGGAAACCCGATTTTCTGATGAATTCGTCACACCGACGCCTTCTGTCCACGCCCCCACACACCGCCTACCTCAAGATCGCTGAGGGGTGTTCCAACCATTGCTCCTACTGCGTGATACCCACCGTCCGGGGGGCATTCAGGAGCCGGGGGATGGATGACATACTGCGGGAGACCGAAATGCTCGCGCGGGGGGGCGTGAAAGAGATTGTCCTGACGGCCCAGGAGACCACCCGGTACGGGAGAGACCTCGGCCCGGGGCCTCGCCTGCATGGCCTATTGAGAGAGATGGCACTGATAGGGGGGATCGAGTGGATCAGGCTCCTCTACACC
>CAZNBR010000271.1:0-3172 GCA_964571315.1 uncultured Syntrophaceae bacterium | reverse complement strand
GGGGCAGCTGAGAAACGTGATCGTCCTGGCATCCCTTCCCATGACACAGAGTTTCTACGGTCTTATCATTTTGATTATAATCCTTACGGTGGTCCTGCCGAAGATCGCTATCGCCGGCGCCGGTGCGGGGATTATGGTGCTGGGTATCGGCATTATGGCCGGATTCGCCGAACTCTTCTCTGCGATATTTCAGGGGTCGGTGTGCGCCTCGGGTATAGCGCTCCTTCCGAAGACAAAGGGGCGGATACTGACGGCTTCCATGATGCTCGCCGTCTTTGTGGAACTGATAGGCGTACTCGGCCTGGTTTTTACCATCATGGCACTCAGTATACTAAAGCTCATGTAAGAGGGTGAACAGCATGGAAACCGACAAGATAAGAGCGGCTATCCTCGAGAAAGCGCGTAAAGAGGCGGAAGAAATCGTGGCCAACGCCAAGGCAAAGGCCAAAGACCTGATGGCGCAGGCGAAGCAGCAGAAGGAAAAGCGGTTCGAAGAGGAGAAAAAACGCATCATATCGGAGGCGCAGCGTGAGGCATCGAGGATACTGGCACAGTCCTCTCTCAAGGCGCGGCAGGAGGTACTGAAGGAACAAGACGCCGTCATCACTGAGATCATAGCCAGGACAAAGGAAGGTCTTGCAAAGGGAAAAACCGACGAAAAAGCCTTTGCCATCCTCATCAGAGAGGCGGTCGAGGCCTTTGAATCGGAAGAAAAGCTCAGAATCCTCGTATCCCCGAGAGATGTCGCCATCGCCCGTAAAGTCGTAAAAGAAGATGACGGCATGAAAGAACAGATAGCAGAGGTCGTGGAACGTGATTGCCTGGGGGGTGTTGTGGCAGAATCGATGGACGGCATGGTAAGCATTGACAACACGTTTGATGTGAGACTGGGGATGCTGACGCCGAAGATCATGCCCGAACTGGGCAGCAAACTTTTCGGAGAGACCAAACAGTGAACCTGATAAGCGCGCGGTATGCATTCATGTCGGCCTATCTCAAAGGCGAAGAGTCCCGGGCTGTAACCTCCGAGCAGATCGGCGAGGTGCTGCAGAGGTCCGCGACCATGCAGGATGCCCTCGAAATTATCGGGGACACCGATATCGGCGAATACCTGCTCGATCAGCCGATTAAGACCTTCGATGACGCAGATGAGCATCTGTGGATGTACCTGAACGAATGTCTGGGGCGTCTCGAGGGCTTCGATATACCCCCGGATATGTTGCGCATAGCGCGCCTGTACGCCGAGAAGTACGATGTCCTGAATATCAGGATAGCGCTGAGAATGATCCTGAAAAAGACACCATCCTCCATGGTGCCGACCGGCAAGATCCACAACGGAGGGTACCTGCACGAGATGTCTGCCGCGCGGGAGAGGGACGAGCTTTTCTCGATCCTCGCGGCATGCAATCTGGGGGACTACATCCAGGCCATAGAGGAAATCAACGAAAAGGATCCGCAATCCGTATCCGAGGGAGAAGTTGCCCTGCAAAACCTGTATCATCAGAAGGTGCTGAAGGCATTCAGGGGCATGGCAGATGGACATCTCCTCGAGAAGGCCTTCAAGATCGGTATCGATATGGCAAACCTCCAGACGGTCTTCCGAATATCCCTTGGAGACAATCACACCACGGGAGCGCCGATCCTCATCGGCGGCCGTATGCTCCCGGAGGGTACCGTACAGGAATTGCTCACGCTGAAGATGGCCGAAATCACAGGAAGACTGGAAAATACAGGATATCATGTGATGGCGCAGGAGGTATCCAAGGACTATGAAAAGGGCAGAGAGATCACGGTGGTAGACAAGGTAACGGAGAAACACAGGTTCAGGATGCTCAAGGATCTTCTCTCTCCCAGGATTTTGTCCACCTCCAACATGCTATGGTATCTGCTGCTCAAGGAACTGGAGATACGGAATCTGAGGTTGACCTTTAAGATGCTCGCAGACGGGATACCGGCGGCGGAGATAAAGGATCTGGTGATCGCGGCATGACCGAAAATATAAACATAGCCATCATAGGAAACAGGGACCAGACAGCCCTGATGAGGATTGCCGGCGTTGAAAAATGCCGGATCATAGAAGAGGGGAATGACACCCGTGAGAAGGTCAGAGAAGCCCTGATGGAACTGGCGGGTGACAGCTCCGTCGGAATCATCATGCTGCCGGAAGACTGGGGCAGGGATGCGGCAGATACGATCAGGCATATAAAGGAGAGCAAGAGGAGTTCCGCCATCGTGATAGAGATCCCTTCAGGGTTCAAGACAAAAGATCAGGATGTAAAGGAATACTACAGGACATACACAAAGAAACTGATAGGATTTAATGTGAACATCTGATGATGAGGCCATCTGGATTCACTGTAGACCAAACATACGACCAAAGTGAGGCATGACCTATGGGTAAGATCTGGAAAATTTCGGGGCCCGTTGTAATCGCCGAAGACATGAGAGGATCTCAGGTATACGAGGTTGTCGATGTGGGTGATGAAAGACTTACGGGGGAGATTATCGGTCTTGAGAGGGATAAGGCGGTCATCCAGGTATACGAGGATACCGTCGGGCTCAAGGTCGGCGAACCGGTGACCGGAACAGGCGAGATCCTCATGGTGGAACTGGGACCCGGACTTGTCGGGAATATCTACGACGGCGTTCAGAGGTCCCTCGTCACCATGATGGGCGACATCGGCGATTTTCTGGTGCGCGGGGTACGGACGGACGCCCTCGACCGGAAGAAAAAATGGCACTTCACCCCCTCCGTGAAGGTGGGCGACGCCGTACAGGAGGGTGATATCATCGGGTCTGTCCCGGAGACCGGCCTGATAGAACACAGGATCATGGTACCCATAGGGACGCAGGGGACCATCCTGGAGATAGCGGAAGGGGATTTTACCATAGAAGAAACCGTCGCGCTCCTGGAGCACGAAGGTGAAAAAAAGCCTCTGACCCTCATGCAGAAGTGGCCGGCACGAAAACCCAGGATATATAAACAGAGATTTAATCCCGAAGACCTCCTGGTGACTGGTACGAGGATCATCGACTACCTGTTCCCCCTGGCACTGGGGGGAAAGGCCGCCATACCCGGAGGATTCGGAACCGGCAAGACCGTCACCCTTCAACAGATGGCGCGGTGGTCTCAGACACAACTGAACATCTATGTCGGGTGCGGCGAGCGAGG
>CAZNBR010000270.1:0-3173 GCA_964571315.1 uncultured Syntrophaceae bacterium | reverse complement strand
CTCTCTTTCTTTATCTCTAACTTTTCGGTGTGTCCATCATTTCGGGGGAACTTCAACGATCAATCAACAAGCGCAAATGAAAACCAGGGTTGAATGGAATGAGGGGACAGTCTGTCCTGAACATACAAAGGTTGGATAACAAGGACCACCGCGCAGCGGTTTAGTTCTTCATACGGAAGTCACCTATGACACTGAAGATTGTGTATATGCTTGTAGTCTCATTTAGCTGCCAGCCTTGGCTACGAAAAATATTTTTTTCATCATCATTGACGATGATGTCACGGACATTCATACTTACACTGGCATCGCTCATTTTTTCTAGATGATAAACCATTCTTTCCATCATGCTACCATAGACTTGCTTCATATCATTGGGGTTACCTCTCATACTGAGTGCAAGCGCATATGTGGCTGCCCCTGAACAGACAATAATGTGATCTACTAGGATTCTCAGAGACATTGGTTTGGGGGTAGATACAAGTAGTTCCGCAAACGCCTTATCACCTGATAATGCAATTATGAAATCTGCTATTCGTTCACCTTGCTTTTTTCTGCTATTGCCAAAACTGCTGAAAACCCCCATTAAGTGTTCCCCCTCTTATGTATAATTTCATGTATCATTTTTTAGCATAACAATTAATATACATGTCAACATGCTATACCGATCCGAACAAAATTTTTCCCTTGGATAATATTTTCCTACACGAATATCCCCTTGAAATCAAATAATTACCTGATTACCCGAAATCGGTCGGCTGAAGTGTTATGTCAATTCTTTTATAATATGCTTCGCAAGGGTTTCGTCTATATCATTATGCCTTGGAACAGGTTGCTTCTTGCCGGTTTTAGGATTACTGTAAAGGTCGTGTCGATTGCCGTGTCTCAGAAGAACACATCCGACAGAAGTGATTTTTTTGATGAGGTCTTTTCTTTTCATACGGCAAAGGTGAGTTCTTTAACCTGATGCTCTGCCGGAACATTGTCCATTGTCATTAGAATATATGCATCTTTCATGTTTTCCTCAAGCTCTTCAAGCGTCTTTCCCTGGGTCATTATGTCGGGATATTCAACAAGCTTTCCCACCCAGAAATTTTCACCTTTCCAATAAATCATTTTTAATTTTGTTTCCATTACAACACCTCACCTCATCGATAATTTTCTGCAATGGTAACACAGAATAAAATTGTATTCAAAACAGTAATAATTTTTCGCAATTCAGCCCCGGGAAGGCCTGATTTTCTCCTTAATTCTTCCAGTGAAATTCAGGAAATCCTCGAGGATGAGGTAGAGGCTCGGGATGAGGAGCAGTGTGATGAATGTCGCGAAGAGCACCCCGTAGCCGAGGCTGACCGCCATGGGGATCAGGAATTTTGCCTGGAGGCTCCTCTCCAGAATGATGGGTGTGAGTCCCGCGAAGGTGGTGAGTGATGTGAGGATAATGGCCCGGAATCGCAGGACCCCCGCCTGTGTGACTGCGTCGTGCGCATTGGCGCCCTCCCGGCGGAGCCGGTTCGTCGCATGAATAAGGACAAGCGAATCGTTGACGACGACGCCCGCCAGTCCCACGATCCCGAAGAGGCTGATGAAGGTGATATCGAGCCCCATGATGAGGTGTCCTACAACTGCGCCGACGATGCCGAACGGTATGGCCATCATGACAACAAACGGTTGCGTGAACGACCGGAAGGGGACGGCCAGGAGCGCGTAGATGCAGAAAAGGGCAAACAGAAAGCCCGTCTTTACATCACCCAGAGATTCCTTCTGTTCCTTCCCCTCGCCCTCCATGGAATACCGCAGGCCGGGGTACCGGTAGGTGAGATCCGTGAGGAACCCCTTTTCGAGGGTCTGCCGCACCTCATTGGCATTGGTGACCGTTTCATCCACATCGGCATAGACCTTGATGACGCGCCGTCTCTGGGCATGTTCGATAGAAACGTACCCCTGTTCCGTCGTGACGTCGGCCAGCACGCTGAGGGGGACCTCCGATCCTTCGGCGGTGCGGATGCGCATCTCTTCGACCTGTCCGGGAGACCTCCGCTCCCGTTCGGGGTAGCGGACCATGACCTTGACCTCGTCTTTGCCCCGCTGCATGCGGAGGGCTTCGGCGCCGTAGAAGGCGTGCCGCACCTGCGTGGCGATATCGCCCAGGGTCACCCCCATACTCCGGGCGGTCGGTTTCAGCTTGAGCTGCATCTCCTGTTTTCCCTGCAGAAAACTGTCGCTGATATCGTAGACGCCGGGGTAGCTCTTCAGCTCTTCCTTCAACCCCTCGGCGGCCGCTAGGAGACCTTCCTGTTCATCTAGTGACAGGTGAACCTCCACCGATTTTCCCGCGCTGTGCAGGACGCTCTTGAAGGCGATCGATTCGATTCCCGGAATCGCGCCCGCATTCTGACGCCAGAGCGCCGCAAGGCTGGTCGCGCTTGTTTTCCGTTTTTCCCCTTCCAGTATCTGTATCCAGATGTGGGCGAGGTGCCCACCCGAATCGGTCAGACCTCCTCGCTCGTCCACCTGTGCCCCGATCAGGGAGAAACTGTACTCGAAAAGGGGGTCCGAGTCGGGAAACTTCCGGTCAGCCTCCGCCAGGGTCTTCCGGACGGTCTCCACCAGGTATCCGACCACTTCGCCCGTACGCTCCAGGGGGGTTCCCGCGGGCATGGTGAGTGTACACTCCAGCGTGTCTCCCTCTACCTTTGGAAAAAAGGTGAATCCGACGATACCGCCCCGGATGATTCCCACCGTTATGAACAGGAGGGCAACCCCCAGTGCCACCGTGGCATATCTCCACCTCGCGCAGAAATCCACCGCTCTCAGATAGGGGCCGTTGATAAACGTCCGCAGCCGGCGCGCCGTCCATTTTTCTCTCTGCTCCCCGGAGCCCTGCCGGGGCCCAGCATGTCTGCCCCCGGACAGGTGAGAGGGCAGGACAAAGAGTGACTCGATCAGTGATCCGGTCAGGACAACCATGATCACGATCGGTATGCCGCGCATCAGCTTTCCCATCATGCCGGTTGCTATCAGAAGCGGCGCGAAGGCCGCCATCGTGGTGAGGACGGAGAAGATGACGGGGTGCCCCACCTCAAGGGCTCCCTGGGTTGCCGCCTGCAGAGGGGGGAGTCCCTCCTCCTGTTTCCGGTATATGTTCTCTCCGATGATAATGGCATCGTCAACCA
>CAZNBR010000269.1:0-3187 GCA_964571315.1 uncultured Syntrophaceae bacterium | reverse complement strand
TAACGTCGTTGAGGTTGATCTTGATGACAATCTGTTTGCCATCCTCCTTGCGTATGATACTGGCGCGGTTCGGCGCGGCGAATTTGTCAAAACCGCCCGCCATGATACAGGTGTTAAGCGCCGTTATCCCCCTCTGATATCCATACACTCCCGGTTTCTTTACCTCCCCCGCCACCGAGACGGAAAACTGAAGGCTTTTATATCCCCCTTCCTTGCTTTGTATGTGCACCTGGGGATCGATAAAATAATCCTTCTTGAGCGCCGCGGTTATCAACGCCTCCAGTTCACTGATTGTATGTCCTCCCGCCTTGATGGGGCCGATGAAGGGCGTGTTGATCATATCATCGTCGGAGACGGTCAGGTCCACCTTCTGCTGCTCTTCTCCGCCGGCATATATGCAAAGGGTGAGGACATCCTGGGGACCGATAAGATTGGTCTTTTCCTGACCCCATCCCGGGCCGGGGAATACAAGAAATACGAACAAACCCAGAAGAAGGGCGATATTCAGATGATTTCCAGCTGTTTCTTGATAACTCATTCTTTCCCTTGCGCGACCGGTCGCGGTTATATCGAAAAAGATGGCGCGAGGTATCGCTTTAAATCACCCGCGCCACGCTCACACGCTGAGACCTTGGAATTTTGTCATTTCGAGGAGCGTCCGTGACGAGCTATAGTCCCCGTCAGGGGGAAAATCGTTTAAGATTTCTCCCTTCGGTCGAAATGACAGAAGGGATGATCGAAACGACAGAGTGATGATCGAAACAAAGATTTCTCCCTTCGGTCGAAATGACAGAATAATGGTCACAATGCCAAATATGGTCAAAATAACAAATATGGTCAAGAGATGACAAATAGCGTAGTTACAAACCTCCCACGTTGTCTATCTGCTGCCCAGATCATGACTGAATGCCAGCTCGGCCATGATTGCCCTGTTGTCATAATCATAGCCCTGCAGATTGGAATCCCTTTCCTCGTAACTGGCGGAGACCGAGAAGATAAGCCAGTCGGTAAAAATGTACCCGATGCTCCCTTTGACGAAGTAGGTATCGTCCTCACGCAGCTCGGTAGCCCCCCCCGGGGTAAGGCCGGTTTCTCTTTCGTAATCAGCCATCTGGTAGTATCCCCCGACATCCACCTTCAGCCTTTTCAGGAAGATGTGGCCCGCGTACAGTGAAAAGCGGTGAGCCGTGTAGTAGCTTTCACCGATACCCTGATCGTTGAAGTTCATCTCGGCGGAAAGGTCGAGATAGCTTTTCGGTCTGGCTTCCGGGGCAGGCGGGTTTTGGGCCCTGATGGCGACACGGTAGGCCACGGTATCGGTCTTGTCCAGGGCGGGGTTGTCAAAGTCACGCTGGTGGTATCCGCCCCCGATCTCTATTGTTGTGTAGTTAAGCTGTTTTCTGAAAATCAGCAACGCCTGGTCCGAGGTGTAATCGGAGGTGGTCTTGTCGTAATCCCTCTCCCAGTGCTGGTAATCAAGATCGAGAGATGCCGTGCTCGTAAGATTGTATATCAGGTCGAACATGCCCCGGTGTTCGCTGGCATCCTCGTTTTCTCCCTTTGAATAGTTGATCTCGGTGTTCCGGTAGCGCAGTCCTGCCGTGAATTTGGATCCGAAGTCATAGAAGAGCATCGGTGTCAGCCGGTTGATGGAGTATTTGTCCCTGCTTACGCTGTTGCTGAGATAGTCCGACTGGGCCGAGTCACGGGTCTTGTAATAGGAATCGTCCAGCCCCAGGAGCAGCCGGTCAAAGGCCCGGTACCGGGTCTCGAGAACGGCCGTGTGCCCCACGTAATCTTCCTCGTCCGCCTCCCTCTGTCCCGCCGGAACGGTATCCCGGTCATCGTAGTAATACGCGTTGAGGGTATAGTTGAGAGAAATCGACGATCTGGGTGTTTCAAAACCGAGATCGATCCCGGGCTGGATGAGGGTTGTATTAACGTCCCTCTCTCCGGTCTCCGCCTTGTAGAAATTGCTGTCCGTCTGCCAGCTTGATGCTATCCGTGGCGTGACGGTAAACTTTTCGGCATCCGAATCGGTTACAAGAAAAAATAAAATCGTGGATATCCCCAGAATCAGGATAACAGGTCTTTTTTTGAATGACATCTCCCCCTCCTTAGAGCCCCCAGCCCCCCTGTGTTCCTTTGCGTGGTCAACCTGAACATGACTGACACGGATCATATATCCGCGACGCGAGGCCCATTATTATGGTTTTGAGACAACGGCCTTCAGCTTCCCAAAGGTCCGGGCGCCTTATACCGGACTTGCCGCCCCGGTGTCCTGTATGGGAGGTTCTCCACCAACGGGAGACCCAAGGGTGGGTGGCGCCGGCGGTTCATACCCCGCGGGCGGAGGAGGTGTGGCACCCGCTGCCACGGCTATCGCCATAGAGCCGTTATTCAGAGTTTGAACCTCTCCGGCCTTCGCCAGAATCTGGTTTGCAGCATTAACGGCAGCAGGGTCCGTTCCGGTCTGAGCGAGATATTGGGCCGTCTCAATGATCAGATTGAGCGCTGCCGCAAGGTTGGCGGCTTCATTCATGGCGGACTGTGCCAGCACTGTATTGCCGGTTTCGGCGGCATACGCGACCACCTCGGCGATAAGCTTTGAGGCCTCGTCGGCAAGCGCCATTGCTTCTTTTGCCATTTCTACATTGCCGGTTTCCTTTGCAGTAATAGCCATTTCAGAAGCCTGGGCGGACAATTCTGCCGCTTTGGCAAGCTTTTGTTCCGGTGTCATATCCACGGCAAGAACCGGGACGGTAAGAAGAATTATGGTCATGAAACCAACGATTAATGCTGTTAATTTCCCCCCTTTATTGTGACTCTTCAGAAACTCTTTCATGACAAGCACCCCTCTATGATACTTTGTTTAAAAAATGCCTCTGTTTTACACGGGACCGGCGGCCCCGGTGTTCTGTATGGGCGATTTCTCATCGCATTCATTGTTATTATCCTTTGAAACAGGCGAGGTGGCAGTCCGGACGTCTCGTCCGCGAAAGCCTTTTTTAAATGCGATTTCTCATCACCTCCTAATCATTGAATGTTCAGTTAAAAAAATTAATTATATGGGCTTAAGTATGAAGAGAGATTTTATACACCTAACTCGCGGACTGGTCAAGGGGAATTTGCAGGGTGATGAATTGGATAGTAAAGTGGTATTCAGAATACCCATCGACTATTTACA
>CAZNBR010000268.1:0-3189 GCA_964571315.1 uncultured Syntrophaceae bacterium | reverse complement strand
CACAAAAGCCCCATCGCTCATTTTGAGAAACAGGGCTTTGGGCAATCAGACCATACGTGCTCCTTCTGTATGCAGGTGCAAGCTGGATTAATACAACTACCAAAAAACAAGATCGTAATAAAACCGGGGAAAAGAATACCCCCCGGGGGAGATTCCGGTCAAGGACTTTATCGAAAAGGCGGGGCGACGGGTTCATCAACCGGGGTGCTATGCTATCTGTTATGTGACGTCTTTTTTCCCAGGAATTTTAGATTCACAGGGGACCCCTGTTTGACAGAAGCCGCAGCCATACCCCTCAAAGCCATAGTTTGATAACACATAGTCACTGGTACCCGGAAAAAGGTAGTTGAAGCACAATTTCTTGTCCTTTCCGGATTCGGTGATGGCTCCTGCCGGACATCTCGATATGCACTTCCCACAACCGCCTTTAGTAAAAAAGAGACAGTACTCATGGTGATCCGTATACGTTCTGGGCGTGGGTAAAACCGGAATTTCGGCAATAACGGAACCTGTCCGCATTGCCTTGCCTACGGAAGTGATAAGCCCATCACAAAGGCCGAAGGTTCCAAGTCCTGATGCATAAGCGGCATGTCGCTCAGACCAGGTAGAGGCAAGCCCATACTTTTCCGATATTTGTCTGCTGAATTGGGGGGTGAGCGCAGGGGCGACCGCCCTGTATCCTTCCGACTCCAAAGATGCCACCACATGTTTTCGGAGCATTTTATTGGTCTTTTCACCGAAAATACGGCCTCGTGCCCATCGTTCAGAAGGATAAAAATTTTCTTTCCGGTTATCGACCTTGGTGGCATCGATATGCGGCAGAATCCAGCTGATGACCGTCAGGTCCTCAGGCTTTATTCCGGAATCTCCGAAAGCAGCAACAAATATTTCCAAAGGTGTTAAATGGAACGGCCCTACATGATCTTTAAAAGCCTCGTATAACGGGTCGGCTCCACTTGAAAATCCTACCAATGGGGTTTCCCAGGCTTTATCACCGCTTTGATTTTTTAGTGTGTTTTCGGACGAAGTTTCGATGAAATCTTTAATTGTTTTTTCTATCCATAGCGCGTTCTCTACAGATCCATCTAGATTCATGGTTTCACCTCTTCAGACAGGTTTGTATGCCTATAACATTTGAGTTCAACGGCTGCAACTTCCCCGCGGTCCTCTGGATTGAATTGCTGGGCGAAAGGCTGACGCACTACCTCGCGACAATTCCCGCAATGATTTTGTACTCCACAAACCGAACACAGGTATATGATTGCACGGACAACAGGCTATGCGGTCATTCAAATTCGGCCACGGCTCTTTGTGCGATAGCCTGCCCCGATTCCTGCACAAAATGACCAGCCTCCGGCACTTCGATCGGGGGCGGGCAATTGCGAATGATCCCATGTAAATATCGCATTGCCGGTGGCCCGAGCACAGGGTCTTTCATGCCGATAGCCATCAGGCTCTTTCCCTCCCATTCATCTTTCCACCATTCGCGCGCCTTTCGGGACAGCGCGGCCCCTGGCGCGTCCGGGTGGTCAGGAACCAGTTCCGGGAAACGGCGTGCGCCGGCCTTGTAGCTGGCATCAGGAAACGGCGCGGCGTAGGCAGCGGTCTCTCCTGCGTTGAGCCCTGGCAAGCTTCGTAGCATCAATGCGGCAATGTCAAAATCAGGATGGTTCTTTACGTAAGCCCGCCAAGCCAGGAATCCTTCGCCTAAGGGGATGTCACCGGTTCCCAGTGTGGTGTTCATCACAAGCAACGCTGAAAATCGATCGGATCTGTTCATCGGCAACGTCAGGCCAAGCAGCCCGCCCCAGTCCTGGCACACAAGCCGAATGCCCCGAAGATCCAGCCGATCAATCAGCGAAAGCAGCATCGCGCGATGAAAATCAAACGTATAGACCGATTCTTCGACCGGCTTGTCTGATCGCCCGAAACCGATGAAATCGGGTGCGACAACCCGATGACCCGCTTTGACAAATACGGGAATCATCTTCCGATAGAGATAACTCCAGGTTGGCTGCCCGTGCAGGCATAACCAGATCGCATCGGCATCCGCCGGTCCCTCGTCCACGTAGTGAACGCGAATACCCTCAAAACCCGGCAAATCTTCCAGGTAGTTCGGGGCGAATGGAAACCCGGGCACGTTCAGAAAACAGTCGTCAGGTGTTCGCAGAATTTTCATTTTCCCTCCATGTTTTCCCGCGTGAAACGGGGAGCCGCCCAACGTGTTTCTCACCTGCTGGTCTGGAGTGCAGCGGAACAGCAGTCAGGCGCGGAAAAATCTTAAACCGTTTTCTATATTGTGAGAATATGTTCGTTGTTTTTTAAAATCTCGGTTAATGGCGGCCCCCAATACTTGACTTCAATGCCCAGTTTTTCCAAAGCTTCCGTAACTCCCAGTTGATCTGCACAGGCTTTGCATGCGGTTATGTGAACACCCGTATCTAAAGCTTCCTTGATCTTTTTTTGAATATTAACATCCTCACTGACCAATTTGGCAGTTGCACCCCAGATGATGAGGGTGACCTTTTCCCACCAGCCACGCTTGAGAGAATTGATGGTATACATGAAAACCATCTTTTCTGCTGTAATCGGATTGTCATTGGTCCACAGTACATAGAGATGTGTCTTGTCCATTTGTTTTCTCCTTTTTTTCAATTTGTTGTTGAACAGAAGGCCCTTTTCGCTGCCCTGTGTCTGCTTTCCCCCTGTTGTTCTCATGGAATCAAAAACAAAAAACCCGCCTCTTTTTGAGAAACGGGGTTTTGAACAATCAGACCATGCGTGCCCCCTCTCCATGCAGGTGCGGGCCGGATCAATAAATCCACCGGAAAACAAGATCGTAATGAAACCGGGAAGAAGAATACCTCCCCGGAAGATTCCAGTCAAGGACTTTATTGAAAAGACGGGGCACCTGTCTTGAGGCACAAGCGGGCGCAGCCCATACGCTCGCCACAAAAAAGGGGTTAGCATCGGTGGCTAACCCCTTGAAAAGAATGGTGGGTCAGGGCAGAATTGAACTGCCGACACCGGGATTTTCAGTCCCGTGCTCTACCGACTGAGCTACCGACCCACATCATATGTCTCAAGAACGCCTGACTTCTATCCAATCCCGATTCCTTTGTCAAGTGTTTTTGCCATCCGTAATCCACCACCAACTTTTGAGTGGGCAGGTTTTTCGTACTTTTGGGA
>CAZNBR010000267.1:0-3191 GCA_964571315.1 uncultured Syntrophaceae bacterium | reverse complement strand
AAGATTTCTCGTTTCACTCGAAATGACAAGCTAAGGAGACTTTTTACGACTCCATGCAACTTTGTTCAATAAAAATTGAATAAGCGCGGCTTTCATTAGCTGTTATTAAAGAATACTTGAATTGACCGGTTTTTAATGGTAGGTTATTCCAAAATATTAGAATAAGGACCGGGAAATGAAGAGAAGTGGTGGTTATATCCAGCAAATCACAGGGTACAAAGCGTTTATTCCCGCTCCATTACCCCCTGATCCAGCCATAAAACTTGATGGAACGCTGCAGAACCTTCTTTCGAAAGCGGATATGTCACTGGCCCGCTTGGATGGCATGGGCTATATTCTTCCGGATGTCAATTTCTTTATTGCCATGTATGTAAGAAAAGAAGCGCTGCTCAGCTCCCAGATCGAAGGCACACAGGCGTCCCTTAAGGATCTGTTTGGCCATGAAAGCGGCGATAAGCCAGGCAACGGTAATGATGTATCAGATGTTGTGAACTATGTGAAAGCGCTCAATCATGGCATAGAACGACTTGGTGCCTTCCCCATGAGCCTGCGGCTGATAAAGGAAATTCATGAAATTCTGATGGCAAATGTTCGCGGCAGCGAGAGAAAACCGGGTGAATTTAAGCAGGCCCAGAACTGGATAGGTCCATCCGGCTGTACCCTCAATGATGCGACCTTTATCCCACCGCCTCCCCATGAATCCGCAAAAGCTATGGGAGACCTTGAACACTATATACACACAGAGGCACAACTGCCGGTCCTCATTGACACAGCCATGATACATTACCAGTTTGAGACCATACATCCTTTTCTCGATGGTAACGGCAGACTCGGTCGTCTTCTCATCACCTTTTATCTGTACTGGAAAAACGCACTGAATCGACCCCTGCTTTACCTCAGTTACTTCTTCAAAAGAAATCGGCAAGAATACTATGACCGACTGCAGATGGTAAGGGAAACGGGAAACTACGAACAATGGATAACCTTTTTTCTGAAAGGGGTTGTAGAAACGGCGGATTCTGCAATGGAGACCGCAAAAAAGATACTTGGACTACAGAGCGATCACAGAAGCCTTCTCTGGAAGAAAAAGATATCTTCTCCAATCGCTGTCGGCATGCTGGAAAGCCTGTTCCACAAGCCCTATGTCTCCGTGAATGATATAGCAAAGGAATTCAACGTTTCGTTTCAAACGGCTTCCACCCTGGTATCCCAGTTCGAAAAGGCCGGGATACTTGAAGAGACAACTGGAAGGAAACGAGATAAGCGATACGTGTATGCGGAGTACGTGAATATCCTGTCAGAGGGAACGCAGACATGAAAAAACATGAAAGGCAAACGTTTCGATGAGGAGGCATTCTCATGTTTCCCGTGACATTGCAAACTGGACATAAACAAGACAAACAGGGCATGGTAACTAATGCCCGAGAAAGTATGCGTGCTTTATGGGACATGAACTCGACGAAATATAGTGGGGACATTGGAGACATGAGATTGTTGCAACACCAATGGGGGACATATCGCCGATGGACATCATCCACGAGCTGTGCCACGTCAAGCAACACATCGAGGGGCGCGACCTGTACGATCGGAGCAAGGCCTACGTCGACCGGGAGGCCGAGATCAATGCCTACGAAGTCACCGTCCGGGAAGCCCGCCGAAGCGGTCTGCCCGATAACGCCATTCTCAACTACCTGCGCGTATCGTGGATCACCCCCGAAGAACACGAACGACTCGCCCGCAGACTGGATGTGAACTGATTTTAATTCCTTGACTTTCCTTGGATTTCTGCTAGTTATTCTGGCACCTGCCAAGGGGGACAAAAAGATGAGAATGGATAAACCATAACCCTGCTTCTGAACATGGAGGCGGGGTTTTTCATTTTTTCAGATCTTATGAACGAAAAGGGTAAATCATGGCATTCTCAGAGATAGAGATATACAAGATAAACAACTTTGTTGGTGTGTTATGTAACAAAAAAGCGCCCGAGGCTATCAGAGACAAATTGCGATATGAATATAAAATCGAAAATCATGACGTAATTCTTTATGAAATTCGCCCTCGATGGAATAAGCCAGACGAACAAACTGCGTTGCCTTGCGCAAAACTCAAGTTCGTGAGAAGCCAGAATGTCTGGAAGTTATACTGGCAAAGAGCCGATATGAAGTGGCACGCGTATGGTCCACTTAAGTCATCTCGAGACCTTGCTGAATTGATTGCGGAGATAGATACAGATCCACACGGTTGTTTTTTCGGATGAGTGTGCCATATATTAAACAACAAATGATCTTTTTTTTAAACATAAAAGGCCCTGAAGATGGCAGATAATCACACAAACCCCGTATCTCTTAACCAGAGGCGGGGTTTTTCATTTTTTCATGACAGGAAGAATTAAATGATTACCGACACCACCTTTTTTACCAATGAACCTGGTTACGCGCTGCTAGACAGGTTCAAAAAGACATTAGAGCACGTCCGGTATTTTGATGTGCTGGTCGGGTATTTCCGCACCAGCGGATTTTATCAGCTATACGAATCCTTCGAGGCTATTGATAAAATCAGAATCCTGGTTGGTCTCAATGTCGATCAGAAAACCTATGAAATTATCGAAGAAACGCGATCCGTGGGCGAATTCGACTTTGAATCACACAGCAGAACGAAACGCATGTTCAGCGAACAAACGGCAGCCGAAATGGAAAAATCGGAAGACTCGCATGAAACCGAAATCGGTATCAGAAAATTCCTGGAATTTCTGACTGCCGATTGCGCCGACAAAGACCAGGACATGGCCAATGGCGGCAACGGGAAAAAGATGGAGCTGCGTGCCTATCCAAGTGAAAACATCCACGCCAAGGTCTATGTCAGCCGTTTCAAAGAAGGAGAACTGGATTTTGGCAGGGTGATCACCGGTTCCAGCAATTTTTCTGAAAGCGGTCTTATCGCCAACAGGGAATTCAATGTCGAATTAAAAGACAAGGTTGATGTCGAATTCGCCCTCAAGCAATTTGAAAACCTGTGGAAAGATGGCGTAAATATCTCACAGGAATATGTCGAAACCATCCGGAATAAAACCTGGCTTAACGACGCGATCATCCCCTATCATCTATATCTGAAAATGCTCTACGAATACCTGAAGGAAGATATCAATCTGGATGAAGAGATTGAATTGGACCTGCCTGAAGGCTTTATGGAGC
>CAZNBR010000266.1:0-3200 GCA_964571315.1 uncultured Syntrophaceae bacterium | reverse complement strand
GCGCGCATCTACCTCGAGGGGAGCCGTGGTATGGATACCCGCCAGATATGTCTCCCCGCACAGCTCTTCATCGTACAGCTCCATATTGGACGACGCTTCCAGAATGGCCGCGGGGCCCTTTCTCGAGCCCGCCTGATAGGTGGAAGTCAGGTCATAGGGGACAGGGATCACCACAAATTTTGCGTCTTCAAGGCGCGGATTTTCTGCGTCCACTCCGCCAAAGTTCATAGTCTGCTCCACATACTATTAAGATACCCAGGGAAAGCATCAATCCGAGGGGATACCGCTCTTCATCATAAATTCGCCGTCGTCATACAGCAGATAAGAATGATGATGTATCCAGTCACCCAGAATGGCAAATATCTTTACCCTGTCATGCATTACATGCTGTTCAAACCGGGGAGAATGGAAGTGGCCCAGTATCACCGCATCGGCCCCCCCTTCAAACTTCTCCATGGCAAACATATTAATCCTGCCGGCGAGCCCATTAGATGATGGTGCCCCACAGCTTCTGCTCATTCCTGAGATCACCCGGGAAAGACTCCACAGGACCGGAGAGGGCACCTTCTTCTGTGTCTTGTAAAACAGGTCGCTCCTGAGCAACCTCCGCAGAGAGAGGTACGCCCTGTTGGAGGTATTCACCGTATCGCCATGAGACAGAAACAGTTTCTTTCCATCCAGATCGATTGCGGTCCCTTCTGAAAAAACCCGTATGCCGTGTGGCTCAAAATAATCACTCAGAAAGAAATCATGATTGCCCTCAAAGAAAGAGACGTTTGTCCCCGCCCTTTGCATCTCCAGCAATCTTTCAACAATATCGGAAAAGCCGGGGTACACGCCGTTTTTGCCGGCAAACCAGAAGTCAAAGAAGTCTCCGAGGATGAAAAACTCATCCGCGATGCCCTCTATGGAATTGAGAAACCGCATCAGGTATCGGTACCCGTCAGGGGTGCCGCCGTCCAGATGGGCATCGGCGATAAACACGGCTTTCATAATCCCCGCCTCTCGATTTATCTCCCCGCAGCTTCTTTGACAAGGAACTTCGAGTTTCCGAACATCATCTCTATCTCTTCTTCGCTCATCCCGGCCCCTTTCGCGACCATAATCGCCATGTTCCTGTCCACGAGGTCCCAGGGTGAATGGGTGTCGGTATTGAGGACCAGTTTCGCGCCAAATCTCCGCGCGAGCGCGGCAACATGACCATTGGCCAGGCTGTGTCCCTGACGTGCGGAGATCTCCAGAAATATCGATCTGCCGGAGGCCAGCGCTGCCTCTTCTTCCGTAAGCAGTCCGGGATGAGCAAGTATGTCAATGGGCGCATCCAGGGCGGCGCGGTTCGTGCCCGGCATAACCGGTTCTACAATGGTTTCCCCGTGGACGACGATAATCTTCGCCCCCAGGGCCCGTGCTTCATGAGCAAGGGACGAGATATAATCCGGGTGGACATGTGTAAGCTCTATGCCCGGGATAGCCTGTATGGGACAGGCCTCCGATATCTTCTCGCATACCTTTACAATTCGGGGAACAATAAAATCCAGATTCGAATGGTCGGCATGGTCGGTTATCGCGATCGCTCGGTATCCCTTTGCAACCGCCCTCCGTGCGAGCTCTGAGGGAACCAGCTCACCATCACTGAAGATAGAATGTGTGTGCAAATCAATCATGGACAATCCCTTCGAAAAGTGCATTGTTGACGGTACCGCACATAGTCATGATCTACTACCCTTGACTCCGTTTAGCAGATTTAAAAATCAAGGTCAATCCAAGAAACATTGAAGCAAATGTGATTTGCTGTTATATGTTCTCAGGTATACCAACCCTAATCGAAAGACAGAAGATGCACCGGATAGTAAACAGATACATCTTACGAGAGATCTCCATCCCCTTTTTCATGATCCTCTTCGTACTGACCTTTGCCCTCCTGATGGGGAGGATCCTTCAACTCATGGATCTCATGATAAACAAGGGGATAGACGTTACCGATATAGCAAAGCTTGTTCTCTATCTGATGCCCTCTTTTCTCACCATCACCATTCCCGTATCACTCCTCATCTCCATACTCACAGGCCTGGGGCGACTCTCCCGTGACAACGAAATCATTGTACTGAAGTCATCGGGCCTGAGCCTGTATCAACTTATGCCGTCTATTGTATTCGCCTCTCTGTGCGCCTTTTTCATAACTGCAGTCTCCGGATTCTTTCTCGTTCCGTACGGCAACTTTGCGACCAAAAATCTCCTGTTTGACATAGCACGGCAAAAGGCAAGCATCGGCATCAAAGAAAGGGTCTTCAACGGCGACTTCGCCGGTCTTGTCCTGTACGCAGAAGAGCTTCCCCCGCAGGAAGGTTACATGAAGGGAGTGTTTATATCCGACAACCGTACGTTGAAGGAGCCAACCACGATAATCGCACAGAGGGGATACCTTGTCTCCGATCCCGATACTATGCGGGTGACTCTGAGATTGCAGGATGGGAGCATTCACTCGGCGGATACGGATGCGGCAACCTATAAAAAGATAGACTTCAGTTCCTATGACATAAACCTCGACCTGTCGGCATCGATCGGAGACAAGAACGGGGTAATCACAAAGGACAGCAAGGAGATGTCACTCCCCGAGTTAATCAAAAAAAGCCACACCCCCGGCCTCAAAGAAACGACCATGAAGGAGTTCATTATTGAAATCCATAAGAAGTTCACGCTGCCCTTTGCCTGTATCGTCTTCGGTATCATCGGGGTTCCACTGGGGATCTCAAAACATCGAAGCGGAAAGTCACGGGGGTTTGTCATAGGTCTTATCGTTATCATGGTCTACTACGTCCTCCAGATCGGCGGGGAGGCACTGGGCGAAACCGGCATGCTTTCCCCGGCAATAGGCGCGTGGATATCAAACACCATATTGGGGGCCGTTGGTGTATACCTGCTGATTACGGCTGCGAAGGAAAACCCCCTTATCCCTGACTTCATTCGGAACATCGGGGTGCGGACACGGACATGACTATTCTCGACAGATACATCCTCAAAGAATTTATAAAGATATTCGCGCTGATCCTCGTCTCTCTCGCGGGACTGTATCTGATCGTGGATTTCTTTGAACGGATACGGATGTTTTTGAGCAATCATGCGTCTCTGGGTCAGATAGTGTCCTATTTTCTCCTGACCTTGCCCATGATACTGTCCCAGATGATACCAACCACCGTTCT
>CAZNBR010000265.1:0-3205 GCA_964571315.1 uncultured Syntrophaceae bacterium | reverse complement strand
ACCCCTGTATTCCTTGAACCCTCTTCTCCAACTAAATTGGAGAAGAACCAAATTTTCAGTAGATTCCCGCCTCAATCCCGCCGGCAATCGTCTGTCCCAGTTCCCGGCACCGGGCGAGGATTTCGTCCGTGACGCCCCCCTGTGAATTCCTCGCAATCACGGGATCGTACACCTTCTTAAACTGGTAACCGAGGGCGATGCGTTCTATGCTGTTCAAGGCGCCCGTCCCGTCGTTCCCCGCGCTGACAAAGACGACATAGGGCTTCCTGAACACCTTTCCCTCCGCGGGATAAAAGGTGCGATCAAAAAAGTCCTTGACGGCGCCCGACATATACCCGAAGTTTTCCGGGGTTCCGATGGCAAGCCCGTCGCAGGCGAGGAGGTCTTCCAGGGACGCATCGGCCGCCCTTTTTACAGTCACCTCCGTGTTCTCTATGCTCGCCGCCCCCTGCGCAACCATCCGCGTCATCTTCTCGGTGTTTCCCGTCTGTGAATGGTAGACTATCAGTATCCGGGTCATTACCCCTCCAGCGTATCCACGAACCCCCGCAGTGCTTCGTTAAAGGCCTGCGAAGACCGAGCGTCTTCACTGTTTTTTTGACCCACCGGGCATACCCGGTGACCTCACATTCGCCCGGTCCCTCGGATTGCCCATGTCCGGAAAGATCCACCGCGACGATATTGAACGGTCCATCCAGGGCTCTATACTGATCCTTCCAGCTTGTATGATCCCCCGCGGAACCGTGAATGAAGAAGAGCGTCTTTCTTCCTTCAACACACCCCCCCTCGCTTGCCCACTGAGCGATACGGACTTCCTCATATCTCCTGAAATCTTACGGACACCCCTCGCTCCTTCCTACGGTAAAGACAACATTCCATCCGAATCGCTAACCATCATTTTCTGTTCTCTTTTCCCTTCTGTTTTTCCTTTTCTTTTCCAGCTCCTCTTTTCTCAGTTCCTTGCGGAGGATCTTGCCGGTTTCGGTCTTTGGAAGCCTGTCGCGAAATTCCACCTCCGTCGGGAGCTTATAGCTAGCCAGCCTGCCCCTGCAGAATTCTATCATCTCCTCCTGAGTTGCGCTTTCACCCTCCCTGAGCACCACAAAGACCTTGATGTTCTCTCCCCTCCGGGGATCGGGGATGCCGATGGCGCAGGCCTCCTGCACCTTCCGATTTTCATAGAAGACCTCATCAACATCGAGTGGGTAGACGTTGTAGCCACCCGATATAATCATCTCCTTCTTATGGTCCGTTATGTAGAAATATCCATCATCGTCCATGGTGGCGATATCACCGGTATAACACCAGCCGTCTCTGAGGGTGTCCGCCGTTTCATCCGGCATATCCCGATATCCCTTCATGACCTGCGGCCCCTTGATGATAAGTTCACCCGGTTCGCCCACCGGCATATCGATCACACCATCTTCCAGGTCAACGATCCGGCAGAGCGTGTCGGGGATAGGGACCCCGATGCTGCCAATCTTTCGCTGCCCCTCTGGAAAGGGATTGATGTGCGTGACGGGGGATGTCTCTGTCAGCCCAAATCCCTCGACGACAAACGAACCGGTAGCCTTTTCAAAGTCATTCACGGCCTCGACCGCAAAGGGGGCACTCCCGGAGAGGCAACACTTTACGCAGCTCATGTCCGTCTTTTTGATATCGGGATGGCTCAGCATGCCTATGTACATGGTCGGCACCATAACCACAAAGGAGGGCTTGAACTTTCGTATCGCCTCAAGAAGAGGCCCCGGCTGGGGTTTTGACACCAGGATGTCTGCCCATCCCATGTAGATGGAAAAATTCATGGCAGTGGACAGACCGAAGGCGTGGAAGAAGGGGAGCGCGCCCAGTATCCTCCCCTTCCCCTTCGCAAATGCGGGGAACCATGCGGCCAGTTGCTGCACCTGTGTGCTCAGGTTGGCGTGGGTGAGCATCACCCCTTTCGAAACCCCCGTGGTGCCCCCCGTGTACTGATACATGGCCACGTCTTCAAAACCCGGTTTCACAGAGGGTGGATCGGGCGCATACGTTTCCATGCATCCTTTCCATGTATAGACATCGGGCGCCGGTTTCACATCAGCGGCACGCTTTTTTCTCTTCGCTGTCAGGGGAAACAGAATATTCCGGGGAAAGGGGAGGTAATCCCCGATAGAGGTATATACAATCTGTTTGATCTGTGTCTTCGGGCGAAGATCGATCATCCGGTCTCCGAGGAGATCGACCGTCACGAGAACCTTTGCACCGGAATCGTTAAACTGATACCTCAGTTCGGCATCCGAATAGAGGGGATTGGTCATGACCGCCACCCCCCCTATCTTCAGGATGGCATAGTAGGCCGCGACACAGGGAATCAGGTTGGGCAAAAGTATCGCAACGGCGTCCCCCCGGCCGATGCCGAAGGAGGTCAGACAGGTTGCAAAACGGTCGACCATCTCCTTGAGGCCCGTATAGGTCACGGTATACCCCTCAAAGATAAGGGCCTCCCCGTCAGGAAATTCGCGGGCCGACCGGTCAAGGACATCCGGCAGGCATATCTGTTCATAATCGATGTATTCCGGAACCCCCGCTTGATATGCCTTCAGCCAGGGTTTATCCTCATACCTGATTGTTGTTGTCATACCTTCCCGCTCCGCTTCAAATCATCGTTTCAAAAAACCAGAACCTGTTCCCTTTTGTCTGGACCTCTGTCCCATACAAAAGAGGGGCTTCCGACCTTAAGATCGGAGCCCCCCGTTGTAACACATTGAAAAAGAACGTATACCGGCCGTTTAGGCAGGAGCCTCTTCTTCCTTGACTTCCACAGGAGCCTCTTCCAGGGCCTCGGCTTTCACCGCTTCCTCAAGCCCCATGGAATTCCAGACGATCTCGGCGATATCAAAGGCTTCCATCTTCTCTTCCATCTGACGATCTTTGATACCATCAGACATCATCGTGAGACAGAAGGGACAACCGACCGCTATCGTATCGGCCTTCACTGCGATGGCCTGGTCGGTCCTCATATCATTGATCCGTTCTCCGATATCCTCTTCCATCCACATCCGTCCGCCGCCGGCCCCGCAGCAGAAGCTCTTGGCGTAATTCCTGTCCATCTCGGACAGTTTCATGCCGGGAACAGCCTTCAGGATCTTCCTCGGCTGTTCGTAGATATCGTTGTACCTGCCCAAGAAGCAGGAGTCGTGGTAGGTGAATGTACCTTGGACCGGGG
>CAZNBR010000264.1:0-3226 GCA_964571315.1 uncultured Syntrophaceae bacterium | reverse complement strand
GAAAGGTCCTGGTAGAAACAGACAACAGCTTCCACCAGGAGAATTTCGAGATAATCCCGATGCAGTAGGACCGCGACCCCCTCGAAAGAAAGATTGGCCGCCTCATTCTTGTGACCTTTCGTGTTTTCGGGATTGATTGGGCCGCATTCCTCCTCCCCGGGGGCGTTCATTTCCGTATAAAAGGACGGTTTACGAGAATAAAGGAGGTGAAGGTCAAAAATGAGGCATTTATATATTGACAAACGGGGCAAGATTCCTATAATAAGCGCTTCCAATTTAACTCGATAAGGAATGGAATTATGTATGCAGTCATAAAAACCGGAGGAAAACAGTACAAGGTCTCAGAGGGAGAAGTCCTGAGCTTTGAAAAGATTGAGGGCGACAAGGGCGACACCGTTTCTTTCGACGAGGTACTGCTGGTTTCCGGGGATGGAGAGGTCAGGGTAGGCACGCCGTTTATTGAAGGGGCAAAGGTCGTCGGCGAAATTATCTCGCAGATCAGGGGTCCCAAGATCATCGTATTCAAGATGAAGAGACGGAAGGGATACAGCAAGAAAACGGGACACCGGCAGGATCTGACAAGCCTCAAGATCAAAGAAATTGTTGTGTAACGGAGGAAGGGTTAATGGCTCACAAAAAAGGCCAGGGAAGTTCGCGTAACGGAAGAGACAGCCAGTCGCAGAGACGCGGAGTGAAGGTATATGGCGGGCAGACCGTATCTGCCGGCGCTATCATCATTCGCCAGCTGGGGACGAAGATACACCCGGGGGACAATGTCGGAATGGGTAAGGACTACACCCTCTTTGCCAAGATCGCCGGGGTCGTGAAGTTCGAGAGGAAGGACAGGGACAGAAAGAAGGTAAGCGTGTACACCTCTTAGCGGTCCCCTTATTCTGATATAATTACTTGAAAGAAGGTGTTAGTCTCTTGATACTAACACCTTTTTTAGTTTCCCTTTCCGAATGGATACCTTTCATGAGATTTGTCGACGAAGCAAAGATATATATAAAGTCCGGTGACGGCGGACAGGGATGTGTCAGCTTCCGGAGGGAAAAGTTCGTTCCCCGCGGCGGTCCCGACGGGGGAGACGGCGGCAAGGGGGGCGACATCGTCGCCTTTGCATCCCGCAGTCACCGAACCTTGCTGGACATGAAGTTCAACCAGCATCACGTGGCCCGGCGGGGAGGCCAGGGCGGGGGAAACAACCGGACAGGCAAAAACAGCGACGACGTGGAGATCGTTGTTCCCGTGGGCACCGTCATCAGGGACATGGAGACGGGGGAGCTCCTGGCGGACATGACCGAGGACGGCCAGAGGGCCATACTGGCCCGGGGTGGAAAGGGTGGGAGAGGAAACTCCCGGTTCAAGACCTCTACGAACCAGGCTCCCCGCTACGCCCAGAGCGGCCTTCCGGGAGAGGAGAAGACGGTCAGTCTGGAACTCAAGCTGATCGCCGACGTGGGGACCGTCGGTTTTCCGAACGTCGGCAAGTCAACCCTGATAGCGAGCGTGTCGGCGGCACGGCCCAAGATCGCGGACTACCCCTTTACCACACTGAAACCCAACCTGGGGGTGGTGCGTCTCGGAGATTACAAGACCTTTGTCATTGCGGACATACCGGGTCTCATAGAGGGCGCCCACCTGGGCGCGGGGCTGGGCACGAAATTCTTGCGCCACATAGAAAGAACCTCTATACTCCTTCATATCATAGACATATCGAAGGATCCCTTCACCGGTGCGTGGGATGATTTCGAGACGATCAACAACGAGCTTGAGTCCTTCAGCCCTGCCGTGCGGGCGAAGCCCCAGATCGTGGCCGTCAACAAGATCGATCTGACGGCAACGAGGGAACGATTAGAAGAGCAGGTAGCCATCTTCCGGGAAAGGGGCATCCGGGTCTTCCCCATCTCAGCCGCCACGAGGGAAGGGATCGAAGATCTGCTGCAGGAAATCGGGAAAAGACTGGGTGACTATTCCGGTCCACAGGCGGAAGGCTGAACACAAGAGAGGGGTTACACAGGCACGATGTCGGAAGAGAGGATCAGGATACTCAAAGGTGCGAAGAGGATACTCGTCAAGGTAGGGAGCGGCGTCCTGACGGGACGCGACGGCCTCGACCTTGATATAATCGAGCAGTTGGTTGATGAAATCTCCGAGTATTCCAAGAGGGGATTTCACTTTGTCATCGTCTCTTCGGGGGCTATCGCGTCCGGCACCAACAGAATGGGGTTCAAGGAAAAACTCAAAAGTCTGCCCCAGAAGCAGGCGGCCGCGGCCGTTGGACAGGGGAGATTGATGCGGGTCTATTCGCAGGCCTTCGGCAGGCACGGACTGGTGACCGCGCAGATACTGCTGACCATGAGCGACCTGACCGACAGGCAGCGATTTCTCAATGTCCGCAACACCCTTTCGACCCTCATGGAATGGAAGGTTATCCCCATCATAAACGAGAATGACACGGTCTCCGTGGAGGAGATAAAGTTCGGGGACAATGACAACCTCGCCGCGATGATGGCGAACATCACCGAGGCCAACCTGCTGATCAATCTGACCAACACGGAGGGGCTGTACGACCGGGATCCGCGAGGCTCGCAGGCATCCAGACTGATCCCCCTGGTCAGGGAAATAACCGCACAGATAGAGGAAGCCGCCTCATCCGAGGCCGATACCGTGGGCATGGGCGGGATGAGGAGCAAGGTGATCGCCGCGAAAAAGGTGATGGCGTTCGGTATCCCCTATATCATCGCACACGGCAAGAAGGCCGGTATCGTTGGGGACATCCTCTCGGGACAGGAGACAGGAACCCTGTTTCTCCCCGGGGCGCAGCACCTGAAAAGCAAGAAACACTGGATAGCCTTTACCCTGAGGTCCAGGGGAAAAATCTGTATCGACGAGGGGGCGCAAGACGCCATCATGAATCAGGGAAAGAGCCTTCTCCCCTCAGGCGTCGTGAGCGTCGAGGGGGATTTCGGGGTGGGTGCTCCCGTGACGTGTGTCGCTGCGAACGGCGTTCCGATTGCCAAGGGTCTTGTCAATTACTCCTCTTCCGACATAGACAAGATACGGGGCCTCAAGACATCCAGGATTGAGCAGGTCCTGGGAGAAAAACCCTACGATGAGATCATCCACCGCGATAATATGGCTGTATCAAGATAGACGGTCTCGTAAAAGGTCAAATTCGATGAATATGTCATTTCGACCATGGGGAGAAATCTTATCTTTTAAG
>CAZNBR010000263.1:0-3227 GCA_964571315.1 uncultured Syntrophaceae bacterium | reverse complement strand
CTCGCCGCGTGCCTCCCCGTTTCAATACCGGCACCTGCCGCCTCCACGCCGACCATCTCGACCCCCGGATCATTTCTGAAGGGCCAGAAGAGGCCCATGGCGTTGCTCCCTCCGCCCACACAGGCGATCAGTATATCGGGGAGCCTCCCCTCATGTTTCAGTATCTGGCGCCTCGTCTCCCTCCCGATCACGGTCTGGAAGTCACGCACCATCATGGGATAGGGGTGGGGGCCCGCCGTGCTGCCGATGATATAGAAGGTGTCCTTCACATGCGAGACCCACTGGCGCATCGCCTCGTTCATGGCGTCCTTGAGCGTCCCGATCCCGGAGAAAACGGGAATAACCTCCGCGCCCAATATCTTCATTCGCAGGACATTGGGGGGCTGCCTCCGGATATCCTCCTCGCCCATGAAAACCCGGCACTCCATCCCGAAGAGGGCCGCCGCCGTGGCGGTCGCCACGCCATGCTGTCCGGCCCCCGTCTCGGCCATGATCCTCCTCTTTCCCATCCTCTTCGCGAGGAGGGCCTGCCCCAGGGTGTTGTTGATCTTGTGGGCCCCCGTGTGGTTGAGGTCCTCGCGCTTCAGGTAGATCTTTGCGCCCCCCGTCTTCTCCATCAGCCCCTTCGCAAGGTAGAGCGGCGTCTCCCGCCCCGAGTATTCACGGAGATAAAAGGCAAGCTCCTTTCTGAACGCCGGGTCCTTCTTCGCGTCGCGGTAGGCCTCTTCCGTGAGGGCCGGCATCAGTGTTTCGGCGGCATAGCGCCCCCCGAAGAGTCCGAAGTGCCCCTTTCTGTCAGGCATTGTTTTCATCGTATCGTTTCGTCCTGTTTTAATTTTGATACACTTGTAGAAAGTCTCATCAGCTTGTCATTTCGAGGAGCGTTAGCGACGAGAAATCTTTTGAGATACAGGCTTCAGAAGGACAAGATTTCTCCCTACGGTCGAAATGACATATGAGTCAATCATGAAAAATGGAACCCTCTTTCCCGCCCACGCTGCGGCGGATCACCTCGATAATCTCCCTGATCTTGTCGTGATCCTTCCTCCCCGGCGAGAACTCGACGCCGCTGTTGATATCCACGGCATCCGGCGAGACGGACGCGATCGCGTCCTGTATGTTCGAGCTGTTCAGGCCTCCGGAGAGGATCAGGGGAACGGATTCCCCGATCCTTCTCGCCAGATCCCAGTTCGACGTCTTCCCCGTCCCGCCGTAGAGGCCGGGGGCAAAGGCATCCACAAGGACTGCCCTGACCGGATAATCGGCAACCCCCTCAAGATCAGCCGCGGTCCGGGGAGAGAGGGCCTTAATGACCATCGACGCGGGGAACCGGTGGCAGTAGTCGGGCGTCTCGTCCCCGTGGAGCTGAAGGAAATTGAGGCCGCAGACCTCGGCGATCTCCTCGATCCGCTCGGGATCGTCGTTGACGAAGACCCCGACCTTAGCAATGCCGCGCGGAAGCCCTGCAATGATCTCGCGTGCCTGCTTCGGCGATACGCAGCGCGGGCTTTTCGGGTAGAAGATGAAGCCCAGCGCATCGGCACCGGCTTGGGCAGCGGCCAGAGCATCATCGAGATTGGTGATCCCGCAGATCTTGATCTCTGTCATCACGTTCCCCTCACCTGCCCAGAAGCTCTCTGAGCGCCGCTCCTATGTCGGGCGCCCTCATCAGCGTTTCGCCGACGAGAAAGGTATGGATCCCCGCCGTCATCAGCCGTTCGACATCCCCCCGCCCCTCGATCCCACTCTCGCTGACCACGACCCTGCCTGCGGGAACGAGGGGCGCCAGCTCCAGGCTGGTGGCCAGGTTGGTGGAAAAAGTTTTGAGGTTCCGGTTGTTGATCCCGATGATCCCCGCCCCGGCTGCAAGGACCCGCGCCAGCTCCTCGCGGGAGTGAATCTCGACCAGGGGGGCGAGCCCCAGCGATTCGGCCAGCTCTATAAACTGGACGAGCATTATGTCATCCAGGATAGCAGCGATGAGGAGAACGGCATCCGCCCCGATGATCCTCGTCTCGCAGATCTGGCAGGGGTCTATGATGAAATCCTTCCTGAGGAGGGGGATCGAAACCCGTTTTTGTATCTCAGACAGGTACGCCTTCTTCCCCTCGAAGAAGGTCTCGTCCGTCAGGACGGAGATAGCCGCGGCCCCGTTCTCTTCGTAGAGGGAGGCTATCGCGAGGGGGTCGAAATCATCCCTGATCCTCCCCTTCGACGGGGAGGATCGCTTCACCTCGGCAATGACGGCGCAGTCCGCGCCGCTGACAGCCGCCTCGAAGTTACGCGGAGCCGGTCTATCCAGGGCGGCCTGTTTCATCGCGTCGAGGGAGGTTGAGCTTTTAAGACGCGCGACTTCTTCCCTCTTTACCTCTACAATTCGGTCTAGAATCATCGTCTTCCCTTAACTGTTACTCATCTCTATCAGGGCCTGCAGTTTCTTGATCGCCGCGCCGCTGTCGACACACTCCTTGGCCAGGGCGATCCCCTCCCGGACGGTCTTCGCCTTCTCCCCCGCAACGATGGCCAGGGCGACATTGAGGAGGACGATCTTCCGGCAGGCTCCGTTCTTCCCCGACAGGACGTCTTTGGTGATCTGCGCGTTCGCCGAGGCGTCGCTCCCGCGAAGTTCCTCGACGCCATGCGTCTCAGTCTCACCGAAGAGATCGACCGGGTTGATGTTGTAGGTGGTGATCATGCCGTCCTTCAGCTCGGAGACGCGCGTCTCTCCCGTCACCGTGGCCTCGTCGAGGCCGTCGGAGCCGTGAACCACGAAGGCCCTCTTCGTTCCCAGGTTCTTCAGGACACCGGCGAACATCTCCGTCAGCGCGGGATCGTAGACCCCGATGAGCTGGGATGTCGCCCCGGCGGGGTTCGTGAGAGGTCCCAGCATGTTGAATATTGTCCGTATCCCTATTTCCCTGCGCGGCCCTATGGCGTACTTCATGGCGCCGTGGAGCCTGGGGGCGAAGAGAAAACCGATACCAATCTGCTGGATGCACTCCTCCACGATCTCCGGTCCGACGCTGATATTCACGCCGAGGGCCTCGAGGACGTCCGCGCTCCCGCAGCCGCTGGAGACGGCCCGGTTTCCATGTTTCGCCACGGTGATCCCCGCCGCCGCCACGACGAATGCCGCGGTCGTGGAGATGTTGAAGGTATTCATCCCGTCCCCCCCGGTCCCGCAGGTGTCCACGAGCGGTCCCGGCAGGGGACCTGGATCGACCCGC
>CAZNBR010000262.1:0-3237 GCA_964571315.1 uncultured Syntrophaceae bacterium | reverse complement strand
TGCACATTGCGTGTGGGAGAGTAGGACGCTGCCGAAATTAATTTAGCCCCTCCACGTCAGTGGAGGGGCTTTTTTTTGTTTTACAGAGAGCATTTCACTGTGTTACAGTCCCTCATGGGGTGTTCGGGGCGGAAGTTGAGTGAGGCGCACTTTCATATACAAACGCAGTATGGGTGCAGCCCGCGTGAATCGATGGGAATTACCCATAATCCTTGAGGAGATGTATTTCTATGTCAGGTCATTCAAAGTGGAGCTCGATCAAGCATAAGAAGGGAGCTGCCGACGCAAAGCGGGGGAAGATCTTTACCAAGATCACAAAGGAGATAACACTAGCGGCCCGCCTTGGCGGCGGTGATGTTGAGGGCAATGCGCGCCTGCGGCAGGCGATTGCGGCGGCCAAGGCTGAGAATATGCCGAAGGACAATATCGAGAAGGCCGTCAAGAAGGGTTCGGGAGATCTGGAGGGAGGCGCGGCATACGAGGAGATAGTCTATGAGGGCTATGGCCCCGGAGGGGTGGCCGTTCTCGTTGAGGTTATGACGGACAACAAGAACAGAACCGTTTCCGATGTACGGCATATCTTTTCAAAACATGGCGGAAATCTGGGGGAAAACGGCTGCGTGGCCTGGATATTTGAAAAGAAGGGGAGCCTTATATTCAGCAAGGATGCTGTTGACGAAGACCGCCTGATGGAGCTGGCGCTTGAGGCGGGGGCCGAAGACGTGGCGGTGCAGGAAAGCGAATATGAGGTCATCACCGAGCCCAATACCTTTGAAGACGTCAGATCCGCCATGGATGCGGCGGGTGTCCCGTACCTCCTCGCGGAGATCGGCATGATTCCGCAGAATACCGTTAAGCTCGAAGAGGGAAAGGCGGGGCAGATGCTGAAGCTGATGGAGAAGATGGAAGATAATGATGATGTCCAGAATGTGTATGCAAATTTTGATATATCCGACGAAATAATGGAAAAACTCAGTTGACACCCTCTTTGTACCCCCCGGGGGCACTCTCGGTATGGTAATTCTCGGTATAGATCCGGGCACGAAAACGACAGGGTACGGGGTCGTTGAAAGGGGGGGGCGAGGCCTCCTTCACAGGGCGCATGGCGAGATCAGCATGAAACGAGGGCAGCCCTTGTCAGCCTGCCTGAAACAGATTTATGATCAACTGATAGAAATAATGAAGGAAGTTGAGCCCGATGCCGTGGCGCTTGAGGATATATTCTACGGCAAAAATGTCAAAAGCCTTGTGAAGCTTGCGCAGGCCAGAGGCGTGGTCATACTGGCGGCATCCCACAGCGACATCCCCCTGTACGAATATACGCCCCTTGAAGTAAAAAAGGCGACCGTGGGGTATGGCAGGGCCGAAAAGGAACAGGTTCAGCATATGGTGAGAGCCATCCTGTCTCTTCAGGAACCCCCCCCACCGGATGCGTCCGATGCCCTTGCGATAGCCATCTGTCATGCAAACTTTTCAAAAGAGGTGTCTGTTTAAATGATTGCGAGCCTGAAGGGCGTACTGCTTCATAAATCTACCAATCACATTATCGTCGATGTCCATGGCGTGGGCTACGGGGTGATTGTGCCGCTGGGCACTTTTTACAATCTTCCCGATACCGGCGGCCAGGTACAGCTTGTCATCCATACCCAGGTAGCCCAGGATGCGGTGAAACTCTTCGGCTTTCTGGATCACCGGGAAAAAGATCTTTTCCGGCTGCTGATATCAATCTCCGGGATCGGCCCGAAGCTGGCCATCAATATATTGTCCGGTATCTCGCCGGAGGATCTGTCAGGGGCGATATCCGGCGGAGACCTCGGCAGACTTGTGGGTATACCGGGGGTGGGGAAAAAAACGGCCGAGAGGATGATCTTCGAGCTGAAAGACAAGATCACCACGGTGATCTCCGCGAGGGCAACCGTGGGAGCCCCGGATACAGCGGTGAAAGAGGATGCGCTGTCCGCGTTGATCAATCTGGGTTACAAAAACAATGTCGCAAAAGACGCCATTGACAGGGTATATACAAAGAGGGGGGGAGGTGTGACCCTGGAGGTCCTCCTTCCGGAATCGCTGAAGATATTGTCGGGATAATCCGGCGCTACCCCGGAGAGGGCTTCATTGTCCCTGAGGGGACATTGCCCTGCCATTTTGAAGGAATGTGAGAAGACTCTGTTATGAAGGCACCGATACTCGATCCTGAACAGCTCAGTGAAGAGAAGGGATTCGACTACTCTCTGCGCCCACGAACCCTCGCCGAATACGTGGGCCAGGAAAGGATAAAGGAGAACCTTTCCATCTTCATGGAGGCGGCGCGGGGAAGGGGCGAAGCGCTTGACCATGTGCTGCTGTCCGGGCCTCCCGGGCTTGGAAAAACGACGCTGGCGTATATCATGGCGCGGGAAATGGGTGTTGATATAAAGGTGACCTCCGGTCCGGTCATAGACCGTCCCGGAGACCTGGCTGCCATCCTTACGAACCTGAAGGAACATGACGTCCTCTTTATCGATGAGATCCACCGGCTTCCGCACGTCGTGGAGGAGATCCTGTATCCTGCGATGGAGGATTATTATATTGATATACTTATAGGTCAGGGCCCGTCCGCGCGTTCCATGAAACTGGACATCCCCCGCTTTACCCTGGTGGGTGCCACCACCAGGACGGGGCTCCTCACCTCGCCGCTGCGGGACCGGTTCGGCATGAGTTTCAGACTCGAATTCTACACGCCGGAGGAACTGGCGATCATTATCAGGAGATCCGCCGATATCCTGTCGATACCCATTGATGATGCCGGCGCGCCTGAGATAGCCGGCCGTTCCCGGGGGACTCCGCGTATAGCAAACAGACTCCTCAAGAGGGTCCGCGATTTTGCCCAGGTGAAGGCGGACGGCATTATTACAGGGGGTGTTGCCGTGAAGGGCCTGGAGATGCTGGAGGTGGACCACCGGGGATTCGATTTTATGGACAGAACCATACTGCTGACCCTGATTGATAAATTCGAGGGCGGACCGGTCGGTATCGACAGTCTTTCGTCCGCGATAGGCGAGGAAAGGAATACCATTGAGGACGTCTATGAACCCTACCTTATCCAGGAAGGGTTTCTCCATCGCACGACACGGGGCAGGGTCGCGACAAAACTCGCGTACGAACACTTTGGAAAGAAATGGGTCTCGAGGCAACAGGAGGAGCTTTTCTGAGCATGGGTTTCAGATTTCGATGCAAGGAGGCCATTGTTTAGTAAGT
>CAZNBR010000261.1:0-3238 GCA_964571315.1 uncultured Syntrophaceae bacterium | reverse complement strand
TTGGGTCCGTGAAAGTAGACGATGGAATGGCTACCGCGAAGCGGTTTAGTTCTTCAAACGGTAATCGTTGATCTTCTTCTAAAATGATTCTAAGGACTCGTAGGTAAAGTCAGCATGTGGTGGTTCGCATGCTGGAGTAAGATCGATATATATCCTCCGTGTTATCGCAGCCGGGGACATGACTTCTTTTTACGGGATCATCAAAAATGACGACAAGAATTGAGATTCTCTCGTTCAAAGGATATAATGCGTCAAGTGGCGAAGGACCGGTAACAATGCTTTCGGCGAGGAATTATTCGGAGGGAAGCTCTATCGAGGAGGTGGCTGATGAAGGCGGTCAAATGGGTATCTATCGGTATCATCGCGCTTATCGTGGTCGTGATCGGCGCTCTGCTCGTCATCCCCCTGTTCGTGGATGTCCAGAAATACAAGCTGTATATAGAGGAGCGGGTATCTCAGGCGACCGGCTGTCCCTTTTCCATCGGGGGAGAGCTCAGACTCTCCCTTTTCCCCTCGGCAGAGGTCGCCTTTTCCGATCTTCACCTGGGCAACCCGCCGGGTTTCACGGAGAAGGATCTGCTGGCGATCAAAGCCTTCGATGTAAAGGTGAAGCTCTTGCCCCTTCTGTCCAGGGAGGTACAGGTTGAACGCTTTGTAATGGATGGCCTGAAGGCGGCCCTGGAGAAAAACAGGGAAGGAAGAGGGAACTGGGAAGCCGTGGGGAAACCTTCGGCCGCGACTGTCCCGGCAGAGGCAAAAACGGCGAAGCCGGAATCCGGTAAAGGTCCCCTCGCCGGGCTTCCCGTCAGGAGCATCGCCGTCGGCGAGATGAAGGTTTCGAACGCCACCCTGCTGTGGATCGACGCGGCCACGGGGGCGCGGCGGGAGGTCAGGGACCTGATGCTTGAACTCAGGGATGTGTCCCTCGACCATCCCATTCGGCTCATGCTCTCCGCGAAGATTGACGGGAACCCTCTCCAGGTTCACGGAACGGCGGGACCCCTGGGCGCAGCATTGGGAAAGGGAGGCATTCCTCTGGATATCGCGGTCAAGGCGTTCAAAGAAGTCGCCCTGACGGTGAAGGGCACGGTGAGCAACGTACTGCAACAGCCGGTCTTTGACCTGGCCGTGGAGATTGCCCCCTTTTCGCCGCGCAAGCTGGCGGACGCTCTGGGGCGGGAATTTCCCGTGGTCACCTCCGACCCCGCCGCCTTCACAAAGGTGGGTCTCAAAGCCACTGTGAAGGGAAATCCTGCGAGTGTGTCTTGGACCGATGGAACCATGGAACTGGACCAGTCCAGAATCGCCTTTTCGGCGCGGGCGAAGGATTTCGCCAGACCTGACGTGATGCTCACGATGAGCATCGACCAGATCGATGTAGACCGGTATCTGCCCCCGCCCCCGCCGGAGGAATCAGCCAGGAACAAGCCCACATCCCCAGCGCCGGCTGTGTCAAAGGAACCCGCAGGAGACAAGCCAGCCTCTCCAACGCCGACCGCGACAAAGGAACCGGCCGTGAGCAAGGCCGCATCTCCAACGTCGCCCGCCCGGGAAAAAAAGAAGATTGATTATGGACCGCTCCGAAAGCTGGTGGTGGACGCGGAGCTGCGGGCGGGCACCATCAAGGTCATGGGGGCGCGGGCCCGGGACGTGCTCTTGAAGGTCAAAGGGAAGGACGGCGTGTTCACCGTGAATCCTTTTGATTTGAAGGCCTACCAGGGGAGCGTCGACACACGGGCGGGGCTGGATGTGCGGGGGGACAGGCCGAAAACCAGCGTGAACATCGATATGGCCGGTGTCATGGCGCGTCCGCTTCTGAATGACCTGATGAAGAAGGATTTTCTGGAAGGCGCGACACGGGCGAAGATTGCCCTCACCATGGAAGGCGATGATCCCGATACCATCAAGAAAACCCTGAACGGTGAAGGCACGCTTCATTTTACGGACGGGGCCATTGTGGGGATCGATCTGCCCGGTATGGTACGGAACGTGAAGGCGGTCTTCGGCGGGGAGAAACCGGTTGAAAAACCCAAGACCGACTTCAGCGAGCTTGTAGCCCCTTTCACGGTCAGGAACGGCGTCGTGACCACCTCCGGGACGAGACTGGCTTCCCCGCTCCTGCGCGTGGCGGCCACGGGGAGCGCCGATCTGGTCAACGAGACTCTGAACATGCGCGTGGAGACCACGGCGGTGGCAACCCTCAAGGGCCAGCAGGACACCAAAGAGCGCTCCGGTCTCATGATCCCGGTGCTGGTGACGGGCACCTTCTCGTCTCCCCGCTTCGCCCTGGATCTGAAGAACCTCCTTAAAAAGAAGATCAGGGATACGCTGAAGGCGCCGGAGCGGATAACGGATATTCTCAAGGGCGGGGATGCGGAAAAAGGAGCCGCCCCCGCGATCGATGGGGAGAAGGTGATTAAAGGAGTCCTCAAGGAGCTCTTTGAAAAATAGGAAGATGATCGAGGGCGGAGCTGAGGGTTGTGCCCTGGCGCCGGTTCTCAGTCCCCCTTTTTCGGGAAGATGAGGGCCCGAAGCCACCCCGATACCGTATTTTTCCCCATCTGTTCCCGGTCGATCTGCCGAAACTGCCGCGCCAGATCTTCCGGATCGGAGAGCCATTCGGCGCGTGTGCGGATGTGCCGCCTGGTATCGAGTTTTTTGACAACGACGGCAGGATTGCCGGCGGCTATTACGTCGGGAGGGATATCTTTCGTGACGACCGAGCCCGCGCCGATGATGCTGTTGTTTCCAATAGTCACACCCTTGCCTACGATTGCGCTGTCTCCTATCCAGACATTGTTCCCTATCCTGACCGCCGAACTCTGACCCACCGGCTGGCTCCGGTCATACACCCCGTGCCAGTCCGAATCCGTAATACAGGCACCCTGTGCCATCATGCAGCTGTTGCCTATGGCTATCTCCGTGGCCGCGCTGATTCGTACACCGGGGCATATCAGGCAGTAGTCCCCTATCCGTATGCGCCCCTCTTTCCCGGGATTTGGCCACACGGTCAGTCTCACCCTTTTATCAGATGCCGCGATGACGTGGGCGCACTCACCCAGAGAGACCGGTCCGCCGAATACCTCTACGTGCCAGGGTTTCATAAAGGTACATCGCCTCCCCAGGAATTCGAACTGGGGGCGCAGAAAATGATTTACGTACCACCTCTGGAATCTGATATCCAACTGTTTGAGGAAGTAGGGGCGGTGATCTCTCTGCAAGAAGGCTGTCCTCCGAT
>CAZNBR010000260.1:0-3240 GCA_964571315.1 uncultured Syntrophaceae bacterium | reverse complement strand
TGGAGAGCCAACGAAAATCTTATGTCAAATTGTTCCGCGAAAATCGGTGTTAATAGAACAACTGCACGTTCGCGTTGATGATACATCCATCGCATTGAGAGTCAAGGGTTTTATTGGAGAGGTACAGGCCGTCGCCATATCGCGATCAGACATTCAAGTCCCCTGTGGAACATATCCTCCGCCATGGGAGCGACCTCAATGGGGCACTGAATCCTTGCCTTTCGGGATCTTTGTAATTACAATGTGGCTACTATTCGATCAGGGAGGTGCCTCTCATGAGAGCACGCGTTGTAAAAATAGGAAATTCGCAGGGAATCCGCATCCCGAAACCGCTGCTTGATCAGACCGGCATCACTGATGACGTCGAGCTTGAGGTGGACAAGACCCGGATCATCATTCGCCCCGTCTCGAGTCCGCGAGCAGGGTGGGACGCCACCTTCAGGACGATGGCGGAGAGCGGTCATGACGCACTGATCGACGAAACCGACACTATCTCGCATCCCTGGGATGAAGAGGAATGGCAATGGTAGTGAATCGATTTGATGTCTACTTGGTGAACCTCGATCCGACCGTCGGTGTTCCGAGGTCCGTCAAACACGGCCCTGCCTGATCATTTCCCCGGACGAAATGAACCGGCATATCCGCACCGTCATCGTTGCCCCGATGACGACGGCGGGGAAAGAGTACCCGACGCGGATACCCTGTCGGTTCAAGAAAAAGGAAGGACATATCGTCTTAGATCAGATACGAACGATAGACAAGACACGGCTTATAAAGAACCTCGGCACCCTTGATTCAGAAACCCAGATCGAGGTCGTTTCCGTCTTGCAGCGGCTGTTTGCACTGTACCCACATATACCGATCAATTGAGGATAGAGGCTGCCTGAACCACCGATTCCCTCCTCGTGGAAATGGCAGTGTAACCGCCGCTCCGCACCAATCTGTCTTACTTCACCGGAGCAGACTCCCCTTACTTAAAACTGTCCGTGATTAGCTCCGCCAGTCCTTCAGCATCGTTTTTCTCAACAAGGTCCTTGAGGCGGGAGAGACTCTGTTCATAGATCGCGATGATCTTGAGGATGTCCGGATTTCCGGTGATGATATCCGCGTAGAGCCGGGGATTGTTGGTACATATCTTCTCGATGATGGCGAGTTTCGTATCGAAGATGGGGGTGGAGAATTTTTTCAGCTCGGCAAGGTCGACGCCGGTCTCTTTCAGGGCAAGGGCCATCGTGATAGTGTCCAGGTGGTTCAGCCCCTGGATAATCGACATCATCTCGTCGTGCTTCTCAGGCATTGTCTCGAAGACGTTAGCGCCCTTCTTCCGGAAGAGATCCTCCGGCCAGCCCGACCATCTGTCTATCCTGGCGGGGCACATAGCTATGTTTTGCCCCTCGATCGACGGGACATCCGGGCCGAAGAGGGGGTGGCACCCCATCACCTCCGAGCGGGAGCACGCCAGCATCGCCCTGACCGGTCCTTCCTTCAGGGAGGTGAAGTCCATCAGGAGGGACTCCTCCGGCATCTTCGGGCCGATCTCCTCGATGACCGCGGTGGTGGCATTGATCGGCACGCTGACGATGACGACCCGGCAGATCCGGGCCATCTCGTCCAGCCCCATGGCGGTTGTTCTCCCCGACACATGGACGGTGTACCCCTCCCCCCTGAAGAAGTCGGCGAACCACCTACCGATGCCGCCGGTGCCGCCGATAATGCCTATCTCAAATGCTTCCATCAATTCCCGTTTCGTATGATGTGATGCGGTCACAAGAAGTCCGAATAGCTTGTCATTTCGACAACACCCTCACATTTTGTCATTTCGACCGAAGGGAGAAATCTTGCGTGGTGCCCCGATTTGCCGGGTTGCATTATTAAGATTTCTCGTCGCTGACGCTCCTCGAAATGACAATCTTAAAGCTCTCCGTATTTGTTTTTACGTGACCTTACCGTGTGCCTGAAATGGCCTGTTTGATATCTCTAGCATAACCGGCAACGATATTCACCATGTTATTTGCGCCGCGGTTTTCCTCGATCAGCCGGACGAAGGCGCTCCCGATGACGATCCCGTCGGCGTGGGGCGCGATCTCGCGGGCCTGCTCGGGGGTGGATATCCCGAACCCGACGGCGACCGGAAGGGTGGTGACGGCCCGTATCCGTTCCACATCCCTTTTGATGTCGGAAGCCTGTGGCTTCGAGGTCCCCGTAACCCCGGTGATTGAGATATAGTAGAGAAATCCACCGGCATCCCGCGCGATTTTCCGTATCCTCTCGTCGGTGCTCGTCGGCGCGATGAGGGAGATAAAGTCGATCCCCGCCCGATCCGTGTGCCTCCTCAGTTCGGCAGACTCCTCCGGGGGGAGGTCGACAACCAGTATCCCGTCGACACCGACCGATCGCGCCCTCTTCGCGAAGGGTTCGTTCCCGTAGCTGAGAATCGGATTGTAGTACCTGAATAGGACGATCGGTATCTCGCTGACATCCCTCACCGCCTCGATCATATCCAGGATTCCGGAGAGGGTCGCCCCGCCCTCGAGAGCCCGGTGAGACGCGGCCTGGATGATGGGGCCGTCGGCCGTCGGGTCGGAGAAGGGAACCCCGATCTCGAGGATATCGACACCGGCTCGGTCCAGCCCCAGAATAATTTCTTTCGTTGTCTCAAGATTCGGATCTCCCGCCGTCAGATAGGCGACCAGGGCTTTCGAGTTATCCTCTTTCAACCTTCTAAACTTTTCTTCGATCCTGCTCACGCCCGCCCTCCCTCCCCTCTCTCTTCGATGATGCCGAGGTCCTTGTCTCCCCTCCCCGACAGGTTGGCGACGATGATCTTGTCACGGTCCAGCGTGGGGGCAAGCTTCATCGCATAGGCCACGGCGTGCGCGCTCTCCATGGCGGGGATAATCCCCTCGCACCGCGACAGGAACAGGAAGGCACGGAGGGCCTCCTCGTCGTCTATCGTCACGTAGCGGGCCCTCCCCGTCTCGTGGAAGTGGCTGTGCTCCGGGCCGACGCCGGGATAGCCCAGACCGGCCGCGATGGAGTAGGCATCGTATATCTGGCCGGCGTCATCCTGGAGGAGATACGTCTTGTTTCCGTGGAGGACACCGAGCCTCCCCGCCGTTATGCTCGCCGCGTGCCTTCCCGTCTCAATGCCAAACCCCGCGGCCTCCACACCGACCATCTCGACGTCCGGATCATTTCTGAAGGGCCAGAAGAGGCCCATGGCGTTGCTCCCTCCGCCCA
>CAZNBR010000259.1:0-3240 GCA_964571315.1 uncultured Syntrophaceae bacterium | reverse complement strand
GGATCTGGCCATCAGCAACTTCACCCAGGCCCAGAAATCGGCTGAAAGACACCCCCGCATACTCTATTCACTGGGCCTTGCCCATGCCAGGGCCGAACATGAGCCGGCAGGGGCTGCCTGGTTGCAGGCGTATCTGGCCGCAGCGCCCACGGCACTCGATACGGATGCGGTCCGGAAAGAGATCACCCGCCTGGAATCCCTAACGGACGCCAACATAAGAAAGATCTATGAGGCGGCACTGTCCGCCGCCATCCAGGTACCTTCGCGGGAAATCAGGATGACGCGCCTGTACAATTTATGCGTGTCACAGGCAAATGCCGGACTCTTCAATGAATTCCAAAAAACCAGGGATGAGCTGTGCAATGACTATTCACCCCCGGGCAACTGCGAGAATATCAAGGGATCCTTTTTATGGCATAATTATATCGGGTACCTTGCGGATGTGGGGGAGTTCCAGAAGGCCGGGCAATTAGCGAACAGCTTTCCGGACGACGAACTAATCCTGGAGCTCGTGGCAGAGTGCATCATCATCCATGGCCGTGTATCGCTGGGTGACTGCAAAGGCGCCAGGGATGAGCTCTCCCGCCTGGAGGAGAGCAACCAAAGGATGAGAGGCTTTACCAGTGAACGCATCGAGAAGGGCAGGGATACCGAGTATAACATCAAACTCCTCACCCTCTTTGGCCATTTGATGCTCCGTCTGTCCGAGATTTATGCAGAAAACGGCCAGCCTGAAGATTATCGGAGGCTGGTGACTGAGGCTGACCAATTAGCCGCGACATATAACCTGAGCCCGGAGCTTCGATCCGATATTGCCGCTGCCCTGAAAAAAGATCCGGCCGGCATGAAGAAATGTCCGGACCTGGCCACGATGGATCCGGTCGAGGAGTGGATCAAGCTGGCCAGAGAGACCAGCGGGGACAAGACAGCAGTCGATCTGAAGGGCCGGCTTCTGGAGACGAGAAAGGAGACATCCTCCGATAAACTTTCGGACGGGCTCACAAAGATTGCGGGGGAACTCGCCCAACGCATGAAGAAGATCCATGCATTGGAAAAACAATGTGAATTTGCCTCTTCTCTAAAAAAATGAGTGCGTGGCACAAAAGGTCTCTGCGCTGCTCCCTTTCTCAGGCAGCAAGTCCTCCTTCCTCCGGCTGAATGAGTGTATGAAGGCACAACAGAACAATTAGATTCCCTCAAACAGCCACCCTGAACTTTTCGTATCGTCGTTCCAGTAAATCGGGATTGGGCCATGAGTTCGAATGTCGTGGGAGCATGATTTTCTTCAGGTGCATCCCCTGCAGTCCGTGGAGCAGCATGGGGCCATCTGTTTCTTTCAGGATATCACCCCGCACTTCGATGACATAGTCGGGCCGTATGCCGATCATGAAACGGTCAAAGGCCGCATGGTGCAGTTTGCAGAGGGCAACACCGTTACTCACAATGGGATCACCGTCGGGTTCTCCATCCGGGATGATATGAGCCGCGTCCAGAAGTTCGAGATGCTTCAGGCAGCAGAACGCGCATTGCTCCCGATACGCGTGCAGCACCCGCTCGCGGAATCCTCGCTGGTGTAATCTTTGTTTGACTGAAGTCGTGATATACAATCTTCGGATGTCTGAATCCGCTTCCGAGATTGCCGGCGTGCTGTCCTGGGAGTCAATGTATCGATTTACTGTCTTATAATCATCAACAGCAACCGTGAACGTTAAACTCTTCGGTTCGTCTCCTACAATATATACGGGCCATACGGCCAGATATTTGCCCGGCACAACACTGTGGAAGTAGATAAGCGGAATATTGTGGAACATAGCACTTCGAAGTCCGACATTTTCCCGGTGATATGGATCTGTGCCACGATATTTGTATAAAAGGAGTCCTTCCGGCGACAAGCCATCGTCATTATAATTAGTATAATTATGGACACTTCCCTATTTTTATAGGAAAGGTAAGATGGCCAAAAAAGAAATAGGGAAGTGTCCATAATTTTTCCTTTCGCACAACTCTCGCCCGAAATGCTTCCGGGTTGTTGTCCCGCACTTTAAACAGCATTGATGTTTCCTTGACCACATTTTATCAGAAGTATAACGTAGAGCTGAGCGGCGTGAAAAGCGCAATCATTTTAGCGTCCTACTCGAGTGATATGCCCTGCCATCTATTTGCTGAATATCAAAGCCAACGCAACACCAACAATTGTACCTAAAATACCCCAAAGGCCTGAAAAAATGGCGAGAGAAATCTGAACTCTATATTTCAAGAAAAACGGCTCTAATTCTTCAATGCCTTTAGGGGTGATAGTAACCCTACGATTTCTTAAATCTACAAAACCCTTTTGGAAGAGGTAAAACAGACTGGGACCCAGGAGCTTTTTGCCATCTTCCGAAATATCCAACTGCGAAACATCTACCGATAAATCCGGAATTGCGTCAGAAATTCTCTTAGCGTTGTTCAGATAATGATTCTTGAGTCCTCCTAATATTTCCCGATTTGTTTTGTCAAGGGAACCTATCATAAAAATTCATCTCCACTTTTGCGTCCAGTAAGTTTTTCACGAAGTTCTGCTTCATCTACTAATAGGCCAAATTCAAGTACGGTATCTGCAACATTGAAAAACAGGATTTTTCCGATTTTCTCATCGAATGATATGTCAATCGGGTTTTCGGTAAGATTTTTAATGCCTAAAGTTAGATGCCCTTGAAAACCTGGATCAATGGATGGTGAGTTTATTATTTGAAGCCCTCTCTTGACAAGATCTGAAATATTGCCAAAAAGAGCCATAATTGATGAATCAAAATCAAAAAATTCTCTGCTTTTGATCAATCCGAATCCATTTGGTGGTATTGTGGCTTTCTGCGTCTTTTCGAGGTCAATGATTTCTTCTTTGGGAGACAACATCTTCAGAGTATCACCGGCACTGAAATAGTAAAAAGTTTTAATGAGATTAGTTTGTTTGAATGGGCTAATTTTAATCTGATTTTTCAGATATCCGTGCTTTATCAATGTTTCTTTGGATAATAGGAACATAATCTCCCTCCTTTCTATGTGCAGAACAGTGTTTATATAGTTCTTGATAAAAACCTAAATACTCAAAATTTAAAGTATAATAACCCATTTATCGTCCTAGTAGCCTTAATGTTAATCTGTTCACAAAAATCCCCCCTCGGTTACAGATGTTCAAAAGTTGTACACATGATACGTTCAAAATATGTTATTACTCCGGCAACAATATATGTCAAAGTT
>CAZNBR010000258.1:0-3249 GCA_964571315.1 uncultured Syntrophaceae bacterium | reverse complement strand
AATGAAAATGGCTCTCAGGGTACGCATTAATCATTCGCTCTGGATTAAGGTTTAATGTAATATGTTTTGCCAAAAAATATAGCGGTCAAAGTTATAATAAATAGGATCAGCTCCCGATTAGTTGTAGCTGATTAAAGAAGGATTCAAAGGGTCGAGGGTTCAAAGGTTCAAGTGAAACACTAACGTTTTAAAAACAATCACGAAAAGAAAGGAAGCGTGAAATTAAATCTTATTTTTCGTGTTTTCGTACTTTCGTGCTTTCGTGATAAAATAAATAAGATGCGAAGGGGATGGTGTGGACACGTTTTTTGATCCTGAATCGGTAGCGATAATAGGGGCTTCTAATTCTTCTTTCAATCTCGGGGCGACGATCTGCCAAACGCTTCGAGAGTACTCATCGTTTGCTGGGCGGGTGTATGCCGTCAATCGGAAGGGGGAGTCCGTGCACGGGTGCGAGGGCTTTGTTTCCGTGACGGATATCCCCGGTGATGTCGATCTCGCGGTTATTATCACCCCCGCCGACGTTGTCTCTTTCTTTGTAAAACAGTGCGGCGAGAAGGGTGTCGGGCATATCGTCATAGAGAGTGCGGGTTTTTCCGAGGGGGGAGAGCGGGGCAAGGCCCTGCAGCAGGAGATCAGCGAGACGGCGAGGGAATATGGGATCAGGATCATGGGGCCCAATTGCCTGGGGGTGCTGAATGCCAGTAACCAGTTCTGCTGTTTTTACGGTGTGCTGGAGGATAACTTCGAGACATTCATGTCAGAGCCGGGGACCATATCCTACATAATCCAGAGCGGCGGGGTGGCGGGGGTTGTGCTGGAATCGTTGATGAAGGATGTGGTAAAGACCAACAAGGTGATCAGCATAGGAAACAAGTCCGACGTTGACGAAGCGGACATGATCGAGTATCTTGATAGAGACGACACCACGGAAGTGATCGGCATGTATCTTGAAAATATCCAGCACGGCCGAAAGTTTCTCGATGCGGCACGGAGTGCCGGTAAACCGATCCTTGTCTTTAAGGTGGGCAGGACGGACGAGGGTGCGCTGGCGGCCCGATCACACACGGCGGGTATGGCCAACAATGATGCCATCTTCGAAGGTGTCTGCAGACAGGCGGGCATCATCCGGGTCAATTCCATTTCCGAGCTGCATTCCCTGCGGAAGATCTTTACGAACATGCCCCCCCTTCGGGGACCGAGGATAGCCGTGTTTACCAATTCGGGCGCGTTTGGGGGAATTACGGCGGATCTGCTGATCGACGCGGGGCTGGAGATGGCGCGGTTGTCCCCCGAGACCCAGGAGAGATTGAACAGGACGGGGCAGATCTTTAATGTCTCGAATCCCATAGACCTGGGACCCGCCCTCTCCATGCAGACCTTTCTGGATATATTCGATATCCTCCTTTCCTCGGACGAGGTTGACGGCCTGCTCCCGATCCCCAGTCTGTGGCATCCCATGATCATCGATGCAATAGGGGAACTGGTCAAGAAGTGTCACCACTACCGGAAACCCGCGGCAATCTATACCCCTAATGCCGTGTACAGGACGATATCCTACCGTAATGAATACCAGGTTCCCCTGTTTGAGTCGCCCGAAGAGGCGGTGAGGGCCCTGCAGGTATCTTACCAGCACTATCTTTACTCGTTACGGAAGGATGCTGAATCATATCAAGTATATAACGGCGAATCCGCCTGGAACGACAAGCTTCACCAGGGGGTTGCCTGAGAGGGGGTGTCCACCCAATGAAATCACAACGGTTTTTTTGTCTGATAGTATTGATGATGTTCCTAACCCAACCGCTTGATGCGGTCGGGAAGACGATAACCGTAGTCCACTCGAATGATCTGCACTCTCACCTCCTGGGTTTCTCGCCCAACATCGATTATACCCCTTTAGAGACAGGCGATGACGAGACCGTCGGCGGGTGGGCTCGGATAGCGGGTGTCATCGCCGAGGTGAAGCGCAGTCGGACGAACCCGGTCCTGGTCCTGGATGCCGGTGATTTTTTGATGGGGTCCCTGTTCCACATGCTGAGCCGCGAGGAGGCCTTTGAACTCCGACTGATGGGGGCAATGGGGTATGATGTCGTCACCCTCGGCAATCACGAGTTCGATCTCAAGCCCGCCGGTCTGGCCCGCATTCTCCTGGCGGCTGAGCGATTGGGTCGAATTCCGGCGATAGTCTCTTCCAACGCGGTCTTCAGCACCGAGAGCGCGGCCGACGACGATCTGGAACGGATCTTTGCGCGGGGAGTTGTAAGGCCATACCGGATCATCGAAAAGGACGGTATACGAATCGGTCTGTTCGGCCTCATGGGAAGGGGTGCCGCCGAGGTGGCGCCCTTCGCTTCACCCGTAACCTTTGAAGACCCGTCGGCCGCGGCGCGGAGGATGGTTGAAAGACTCCGCGGGGAGGAGAAAGCGGACATCGTGATCTGCCTGTCGCACAGCGGCCTTGCCGACGATCCCGAGCGGTCCGAGGACGAGGTCCTGGCAAAAGAGGTCCCGGGGATCGATATCATCATCAGCGGCCACACACATACGAAGACCGATGTCCGTATGGTGAATGATACCATCATCGTCCAGGCCTGGTCCTATGGGAGGCGGGTGGGAGTAATGGACATCACCTGGAATGGGGGGAGGGTATCCCTGAAGGACTATCGCCTTGTCGATATCAACGATTCTATCAGAGGAGACGCCCGGATCGCCGGTATGATCGATGCCTTTGAATCCCGTGTCAATAAAGAGTTCCTGGCGGCAAAGGGGCTTGGATTTCGTCAGATTATCGCGCACACCCCCTTCACGCTTGAGATCAGGGAGGATGAATGCAATCTGGGGAACCTTATCGCCGACTCGATCCCCTGGTACATCAACAGGCATGACTCCGATCCGGATGACCCGGCTACCCGGGTGGAGGTAGGGGTGGTCAGCAACGGGGTTATTCGCGACGCCATCGAACCGGGGAGAACGGGGGATATCGCCGTCTGCGATGCCTTCCGTGCCATACCGCTGGGGATCGGATTCGATGATCAGTCGTCCATGGGGTATCCCTTGATATCGTTTTATATCTACCCTGCCGAGCTGAAAAAGGCCCTGGAGATACTGACCAGCATCTATCCGCTGAAGGGCCCCGACTATTACCTTCAGATCTCCGGGGTCAAATTCTCGTACAATCCCCACCGGATGATCTTTGACCGGGTAACGGCCATATGGCTCGGTGACGATCAGAGGGGATACACAGGCCTG
>CAZNBR010000257.1:0-3255 GCA_964571315.1 uncultured Syntrophaceae bacterium | reverse complement strand
GTCGCCGGTTACACAGACTATCTCTTTCTGAACCAAGTGCTGCAAGGCCTGCGGTTTATAGTCTCGAGCGCCGAAATGGAGAAAGCCCTTTTTCTGGGCATAGGGGAGGGCAGCGGCAGACTCTGGATCGTATGCCCCCCTGGTCTGAAGGTCTCTGATGATTGTCAGACACGCGCGTTTTGCTTTCCAGGTAACGCCAATCTGGGCCAAAACGAAGGCACCTACCAGAATAACGACAGCTATAAAAATATTCATAAAATCACCCATTCAAGGTGGTGTTCAAACAAGAACACCTCCCTTTGTAGCTTCTTATTTCAATGTCCAGATCGTACCTTCCGGTGTATCATGAACGATGATCCCCATCGCCGAAAGGTCCTTCCTCAGGCTGTCGGATCTTTCCCAGTCACCGGCGGCCCTGGCCTTCTTTCGCTCCTCCATCAGTCTCGCGGTATCTTCGCTGAGTGTTTCCTCCTCGAAATTCATTATGCGAAGGACGGAGTTTATTCCCTTCATGATATCAAGAATCATATCCCTTTGCTTTGCGTTAAGCTGTTTCCCAGCCAGAGGGATGTTTATCTTTCTGACAAATTCAAACACACAGGCAAGGGCGCCGGAGATGTTGAAGTCGTCATCCATCCCTTCGGTGAATCCTCTTCTGACGTTGTAGATAAACTGATCCGCGTCTGTGTAACCGCCTCCCGGAGTGAAGCGTATCAGTCTTTGTATAAAGCTGTTCAGTCTTCTGATTGTGTTGCATGCGGTATCCAGTGCGCCGAATGAGAAACTCAGCGGTTTTCTGTAATGGGAGCTGAGGAGAAAATATCTGATTTCCCTTCCGGTGTATCCCCTCTCTTCAAGGTCGCTGAGGGTAAAGAAGTTGTTCAGGGAGCGCGACATCTTCTTGCCGCCCAGCATGACGAGTTCGGAGGCGAGCCAGTAGTTCGCGATATTCTTCCCCGTGGCGGCCTTTCCTATCGCCATGACGTTCTCGCAGTGCGGGAAGATGATATCGGCGCCGCTTATGTAGATATCGAAGGTCTCCCCCAAGTATTTCATGGAAAGGGCCGCGCATTCAAGGTGCCAGCCCGGCCTGACGTTCCCCCATCTGGTCTTGAAATAGATTCCCTCCTTCAACTCCGTCAGGGTTGACCGCTTAAGAAGGTTAAAGTCGACGGGGCTGTCCTTTGCATAATCGTCCTGGTCCACCGTCTGTGAGTGCCGCACGTTTGCCAGATCTATGTTTGATAAGATCCCGTAGTCATCGAGCCGCGATATGTCGAAATAAACGGATCTCAGTTTTTCGTAGGCATACCCCCTCTCCACGAGCCGCTCTGCCAATTGTATCATCGAATCGACATTCTCGCTCGCTGCCGGGTAGGTGTCATCATGGGTGATATCAAGTTTGTCAAGGTCACTGAAGAATGTCTCGGTGTGCCCCCGTGTGAACTCCCTGATATTCATTCCGGCCTTCTCGGCGCCGCGCACGGACCGATCGGACAGGTCTATGATGTTGGAGACATGTTTGACCCTGTAGCCCTTGAATTCGAGGTAACGGGCTATCATGTCCGCCACAACGAAGCGCCGATAGGTCCCGATGTGCGGGATCTCGTGCATGGTCGGTCCGCATGAATGCATCAGGATCTGAGCGGTGTTTAACGGTTTAAAGGGTTCCTTGGTCCGGGAGAGCGTGTTGTACAGGCGAAGCGAGGTTTCTTCCCGGTCCGAAAAGAGTGATGTGCTCAGATATCTCTCCCCGCCGTCAGGGAAGATGACCACAATCACCCCTTCTTTCATCTCTTTGGCCTTTTCCAGGGCCACGTGCATTGCGGCCCCGGAGCTCATACCGACGAATAACCCTTCGGTACGGGCCAGGGCCCTGGCCATCTCGAAGGCATCTTCGTCCAGGATATTGATCTTTTCATCCAGGCGTTTTTTGTCAAAGATACCCGGCCGGTATGATTCCTTCATGTTTTTAAGACCCTGTATCTTGTGGTGGAGATATGGCTCTACGCCTATGATCCGGATATCCTTGTTGTATTCCTTGAGCCTCCGGGAGATCCCCATGACGGTCCCGGACGTCCCCAGAGTTGCTACCACCATGGTGACCTTCCGGTCTGTCTGCTGCCAGATCTCTTCCGCCGTGCCGTGATAGTGGGCCATGACGTTGTCTTCGGTATTGAACTGATCCGTGGCGAAGTATCGTTCCGGCTCCTCGCGCAGCATCTCGTACGCCACCTCTATTGCACCGTCGGTCCCGAGCTCGGCCGGTGTAAGGCGCAGGTGGGCCCCCATGGCCTTCAATATCTTCTTTCTCTCCTCGCTTGCCGATTCGGACATGGTCAGCGTAAGGGAATATCCTTTGACAGCCGCGACCAGGGCGAGGCCGATGCCGGTGTTGCCACTGGTGGCTTCCAGAATGGTCTTCTCCGGGGTGAGGACTCCCCTTTCCTCGGCCTTCTCTATCATGTAGAGCGCGATCCTGTCCTTTATCGATCCGCCGGGGTTGGTCCCCTCCAGCTTTGCATAGATCGTAACTTTTTTGTTGGGATTAAGATGGCGGATCTCTACGATAGGGGTGTTCCCTATCAGGTCCAGGATATTATTGTAGCGTTTTTTCATTGGAAGAACAGGCCTGTTAACTGTCGAATTTCGGTATGGGGATCTTTACGAAGGGAACACCCTCTTCCGTGAGGACGGCCTCTTCCCTGTCCGTCGTAGTTCCCTTGATGCTCCGGACGTCTTCCTCGCCGGCGTGTATCCGCAACGCAACTTCTGCAAATCTGCTCCCCACGTCTTCAAATGTCTTATCCATGTATTCATGGAGCATCTGGAGAGCCTTCATGGGGGAAATTTCCCTATTGTTTGTATTCTTCAATCTTTCTGTTTCCTTCCCCATGACCGTGATGGAGGAAGGGACTATGTCTATGTCTGAACTGCCGCACACAGGGCATGTGACGAGTTTTTTCTTTTTCTGCTCTTCAAAGGCTTTCCTGTCGTTGAACCATCCTTCAAAGGTGTGTTTCTTCTCACACTTAAGATCATAAATTATCACGTAGCTGATTCCTCCTGCATAACAATAACGTCTGAACCCTCAATATCATGAATTTCTGTCCCAGACAAGCCGCGACACCATTTTAGCGCATATCCCGGCACCCTTCATTTTTTTATGGACATTTGGGGGGAAATTATATAGTCAGAACCCTTGTCGGGATGTGGCCCAGCCTGGTAGGGCACTGCGTTCGGGACGCAGGAGTC
>CAZNBR010000256.1:0-3260 GCA_964571315.1 uncultured Syntrophaceae bacterium | reverse complement strand
AAAAGGTGATCCCCAGTTCCAGACCGGACTCGGTTCCCGGGGCATCAAAGTTATAAAAGCAGCCTTTCAAATGACAGGCGCCCCTGGGACCGACCGCATACGACAACGCCGCGCCCTGATAGGCCCGCGAATCGTGCATCGGAAATTCCAGCCCTTTTACCTGGGCCGCTTCTTCAGGGTCCGCCCCAAACGCGGCGGCCATCTCTTTGACGCCTTTTGACAGGACAACGCCGATGCCCTCCTGCCGGATGATCATATCCAGCAGCTTGAGAATAACATCGGAGTCCCCCCATTTGATTTCCATGCCCGCTTTCTCTTTTGTGAGAATTCCCTTCTCATACAGATACATGGCAAAGGCTATGGATACGCCGGAAGACATGGTATCGATCCCATGCATATTACAGAAATGGTTTGCCCTGACCACGGTATCGATATCAAAGTTCATACAGAGCGGCCCAAAAGCGGCCACGGTTTCGTATTCAGGTCCATCGACCCGTTTGATTTCGTCGCTGAAATCCTTGATGACTCTGCCGCATCCGATCGGGCAGCCCCTGCACGCGTAGTTTGTCATATTATAGCGCGTTCTGAAGGCCGGGCCGTGCAGTTTCTCAACAGGGAAAACGCTCTTGGTAAAATACTTGGTGGGCACGTCTCCCAGTCGCATACCCAGATCAAGATACATGTTTGTCCCGTACAGGATGTACCCATTCGTGTTAGCGGTACTCTTGATGCAATCACGAACTTCACCGACAAGGGTCTTCAGGCCTTCGCCATCCGCAACCTCGGCCTTCTGATTTCCGGACACGACGACGGCTTTGAGATTCTTCGAGCCCATCAGCGCTCCCATGCCGCATCTTCCCGCGGACCTGCCTTCGTCGTTCATGATCCCGGCGTATGGGATCAATTGTTCTCCACCTATGCCGATACAGGCGGTTGAAGCCTTTTCACCGACTTCCTTGTCGATCAGTTCCTGCGTCACATAGGTATTCTTGCCCCACAGATGAGCAGCGTCTTTGATCTCCGCCTTACCCTCCTTAACAACCAGATAGACCGGCTTATCGGCCCTGCCGGTTATCAGTATTCCGTCATAACCGGTGCCTTTGAGACGGAAGGGAAAGCTTCCTCCCGTTGTTGCCTCACCCCAGAGACCGCTTCCCGGGGCTATTCCGCACACTGCCGCCCGGCTGACCATGGGAATATTGGAACCGATAAAAGGCCCGGCGGCAAAGACCAGCGGACTTTCCGGCGCCAGCGGGTCCATTCCCGGTTTTACATAGTCATATATGATTTTGGCAGCCAGTGTTGATCCGCCTACATATTGCTTCAGATCACCGTCACTGATGGGAAAATCTTCTGTTGTCTTATTTGTCAGATCCACCTTCAGAAATTTACCAAAATATCCTTTCATGGGGTTACCTCCATATCTCTGAATTCATGTCCAGCAATGTACCTTCATAGGCGCATACAAACACGTCCATCAACTGTTCCCGCGTCAGATCAAACCACCCGAAATAAAAGGCCGGATCTGTCGGTGTCTGCTCAAGGATGAACTCAAGGTTCTTTTCAAAATCAGCCTTGGAGATACCGGCATCTTTCAGACTCACCGGGAGCTTCACCTCAGTCATCAGGCCGCGAATTGCTTCGATGAGATTGGAGAGGCTCTTCGCATCAGAGCTGGCGTCCAGGATGCCCATCACATCGCATATTTCAAGGTGCCGGGCTGTTGCCTTTGAATAGACCTGAAGTTCGTAGGGGAGGAACAACAAGACCATGGCGCCGTGATGAATGTGATAGAGGCCGCCAATGGTATGCCCAAGGGCGTGCGAAATTCCGGAACCGGCGTTGGAGAGGGGAATTCCCGCCATCATAGCCGCCTGCTGCATCTTGATCCTGGGCATGAGGTCACTGCCATCTTTGTATGCCTTGGGCAGCCATTCAAAGACCATTTTAATGACCTTGAGGGCAATCGCCTGATTCAATTCATCCGCCCTTGGGGCCATAAAACCATCGACGGCATGGGCCAACGCGTCGCCCCCTGTTCCCGCGGTGAGCTCCGGCGGCATCCCGACGGTAAATGTCGGATCAAGCAGGGCAAAGTCGGGAACGAATTCCGGGAGCGCGCCCCCCATGGGGAGCTTCACGCCGTCGGGGAACGAGATAACGGCGATCCCGGATACCTCGGAGCCGGTCCCGCTCGTTGTCGGGATGGCAACGAGCTTGGCCTTATTCCGCAAATTCAGGGGAACAAGCGGACTCAGGATTTCAATATTGGCGTCGGGATGTTCATAGAGAAGCCACGCGCCCTTGGCGGTATCAATCGATGACCCGCCACCGACAGCAAAAATGAGGTCGGGGCCGAACTCTCTCATCTTTTGGGCACATTCCTGTACGGTGTCAATCGGAGCGTCAGGCTGGGCCTTGGCCCAGACCTCGAATTTAATGCCGTGCCGCTTTTCATAGGGACCCATAACCTTCGGGGCAAAGCGAACCGCGTACTCGTCGGTTACAAGAAAAGCCTTTTTTGTTTTGCACTCTTTGGCCACTAAATCTACCGCGTCAGGTATAAGGCCGGCCTCATCAAGAAAAAGATTGAGCCCGGAGAATACTCGCGGGACAAAAAAAGGCCTCTGGACTTCTTTCAAAAACTCGGCCTGTACCATGGGGCCACCCCAGTTTCTCAGTAAATATTCATGTGACCAGTAACTCATATTCCCCCCTTACCTCTGATGTTAGCGTTAGAGCTGCATCATAACGATTCGTTATTTTTCCTTAAGCAGCGCGCAAAAAATGCGCGCACCGTCGAATGGTTTTATGTCGTGACAAAAGTAATGGCGGCGCCAAACCAGGTAAAAGAATGTATCTCGCCGTCAATGCCGACAAGATGATTCCGGAGCGCGTGCTGGATTCCTTCTTCTCCAGCCTTAAGACCTTTAAACGCCGCCCTCGCGTCACTCCAGATCATCGCTGCATCATACTCATCCAGTACCGTGTCCGATGAAAACGTGCCGTCTTTAAAGATGAATCGTTTGCCTCTTTTGCCATCTTTTGTTTTAATGACAATGCTGCATTCATGCCCCATAAGGAATTTTCGGAAATCCTTGTTTGACTTTGACGCCTTTTTGAATTTCAAGGCCAGTATGGTGATAAGCAGTGAAAATCCCATAATTCCCTCCTTTAAATGGTTTTAAATGAATTAAAAAAATGCATTATTACCTCGGCAATTAAATATAGCCATATTGATGGTTGTGTGATATACGTTC
>CAZNBR010000255.1:0-3302 GCA_964571315.1 uncultured Syntrophaceae bacterium | reverse complement strand
TGACCTTTGATGTCTCCTGCTCGAAGGGCACCTATATCCGGTCGCTGTGGGCCGATATCGGGGACAGCGACCGGATATAGGTGCCCTTCGAGCAGGAGACATCAAAGGTCACATAGGGCATCTGTATCTCCGCCACCCTGATGTGATGTACAGTAACCGTTCTCAAGGGAGGTTCAATGTCAACCCCCTGCCGTGTCCATTTGTAGAGAGGTTTGCCCCTGAACTTGACAGCGGAATATTTCGGGGCCCTCTGCTCTATCCGACCGACAAAACCTTCTACCGTCTCCCGTATCTCTTTTTCCTGGAGACGGGGCTCACAGCGGGCCATCACCTCACCCTCCCTGTCAAGGGTGTCTGTCCTGACGCCCAGAAGCATCGTGGCACGGTACTCTTTATCATCTTGCAAAAAGAACCGTGTGAGCTTCGTCGCCTCATTTATGCAAACGGCAAGGACTCCCGTTGCCAACGGGTCGAGCGTTCCCGCATGCCCGACCTTCTTCGCCCCGAGCAGCTTTTTGACATCGCGTACAATATCGTGAGATGTCCTGCCGGACGGTTTGTCAATGATCAATACTCCATCCATATCAAAGGTTTTACACCGGAAGACCCTCGTCACATCGGCACCGCTATCGCATCGAGCACCATCCCCCTGACGGTTTCAAAATCTCCCTCAACCCTGCAGGCGGAGGCATTCCTGTGTCCCCCCCCTCCCAGTGTGCCAGCAATCTTTTCCACATCGACGTCTCCCTTGGATCGCAGGCTTAGCTTAAACCGGTCCCTGGAAACCTCGTAACAGCAGACGGCAATTTCAACACCGTGTATCGAACGGACCATATCGACAAGGCCCTCTGTGTGCTCCGGAAGCGCTCCTCCCTCACGGAGCATCTCCTGCGTGACAGAGACGATCCCCACCGTTCCCCCCTCATACAATTGCAGGGTATCCAGAACCTTTCCCATCAGTCGAATCTGCACGGCGGGTTTGGTCTCATAGATGTTTGTCGCTATGTACCGGCAGTCCGCACCCATCTCCACCAGATCGGCCGCCACCCTGAAGGTCTCGCTCCCCGTGTTGGAATACTGAAAACTTCCGGTATCCGTGAGGATAGCCGTGTATATATTCGTCGCAATGTCTACGGTTATCGCAATCCCCATATGCTTCAAGAGGCGATAGATCATCTCCCCCGTGGAACTCGCCCGGGAATCGGTCAGCAATATCTCCGAAAAGGTGCCGACGGAGACATGGTGGTCAATATTAACGCTCTTTTGTATAGAGCCTATCTTGTCCTGTTCATCTCCGACCCTTGAGATATCACTGCAATCCAGGACGAAAACCGCATCAAATCCGTCGACAGCGTCCAGGGAATGGACAATCGCCTTCGCACCGGGGAGAAATCCGTACACGGCCGGCGTCGTATCCTGATTATACACGACGGTATCCTTCCCCATACCGCACAGCACATGGTACAGGGCCAGCTCGGATCCCAGGGCATCACCATCCGGTCTCACGTGGGACGTGATGAGAAAGGTGGTGCCGGAATGTATAACCTCGGCAATTTCATCAAACATCTTTTTCTATCTCCGCCAGCAGCCGGTTAATGCGGTCTCCATATTCAAAAGATTCATCAAAGGTAAATATGATTTCAGGGACATAGCGAAGCCGCAACCGTTTTCCCAGTTCTCTTCTCAGAAAACCGGCGGCCCGGTGAAGACCTTTCATTGTCTCGTCACTGCAGGCGTTCTGCCCCATACGGACAAAAAAGACCCTCGCCTGGCGGAGATCATCCGTCACCTTAACGCCGGTAACCGTTATTCCCTGTACCTGCGGATCATTGATCTGCCTCAACAGGATATCCGAAATCTCAGCCTTTATGAGATCGGCAACCTTGTCAGCTCTCTTGAAACTCATCGATTCTATGATCTCCACCGCCATCCCGGGCATCAGAGATACTGTACATCTCTATCGTAACATTTATTACGTCGGCCAGATGCAGCCCTTCTATAAAATTCACAATCTTATCCATCTTTGAATTTACAAAACCCCTCTCGTTTCCCACTACGCCGAACCCGATCCGGCATCTTTTCCAGTCATTGTATGCTCCCACCTCTGCTATGGAAACATTGAAGGTGTTCTTTGTTCTGCCCAGGATCCTCCGCACCACCGATCTTTTCTCTTTCAAAGATCTGCTGCCTCCGACAACGACATCCATGGTTCCCGCACCGACTACCATCAGGAAACAACCCTCGGCACATCAAACACCGTCTCGTATACATGACGGAGAGGGACTACTACAGTTTTCTGGCTATTGCCTCTCGCGTATACGTTTCTATGACATCCCCTTCCTTGATATCATTAAAGCCTTCTATCCCGATACCGCATTCGAAACCGGAGAGCACCTCCTTGGCATCATCCTTGAATCTCTTGAGCGAAAGGAAGGTGCCGTCATGAATAACCACCCCGTCTCTCAGAAGTCTCAACCGGGCATTCCTGATTAGCTTGCCGTCGGTCACACGGCTTCCCGCAATCGTGCCGACCTTTGACACCTTGAATACCTGAAGCACTTCGGCGCGTCCCTGAACGGCCTCTTCATACACTGGCTCAAGGAGCCCTTCCATGGCATTGCGTACATCGGAAATGGCATCATATATGACATCGTAGAGTTTGACACTCACGCCTTCCTTTTCGATAATCTCCAAAACCCTCGCGTCGGGTCTGACCTTGAACCCTATGATGATCGCATCGGACGCCGATGCCAGCATAACGTCCGTCTCTGTGACCGCGCCCGCAGAGTTGTGGATCAGTTTCAGCTTCACATCGTCCGTGCTGAGTTTCAGAAGGGCCTCCGAAAGGGCCTCCACCGACCCCTGGACATCGGCCTTGATAATAACATTCAGCTCCTTGGCGCCCTCCTGGATCCTCGCATACAGTTCCTCAAGGGTTATCTTTGAAGTTTTGGAGAGCTCTTTTTCACGTTCTTTTCTCGACCAGTACTCACCGATGACTCGCGCCCTTTTGTCATCCTCTACACAGACAAAGTCCATGCCGACCTGAGGCAGGCTGGAAAAGCCTACGACCTCCACCGGCATGGAAGGCCCCGCCTCCGCGACTCTGCGCCCCTTGTCGTCGGTCATGGCCCGCACCCGGCCATATTCCATCCTTGAGACCATGGCATCACCCTCTCTCAGGGTCCCTTCCTGGACGATGACCGTGGCGACCGGGCCTCTCCCTCTGTCGAGCTTTGCCTCAATGACAACTCCCCGCGCCAACCGGTCCGGGTCGGCTTTCAGCTCCATGATATCGGCCT
>CAZNBR010000254.1:0-3317 GCA_964571315.1 uncultured Syntrophaceae bacterium | reverse complement strand
CCTCCCGAATATGTCGATCAGTGTCGGGATATCGGGGCCGTGGCAGCTTCCGAAAAGCGCGAGGCGGATGGGAAAATAAAAATTCTTCCCCTTGATGCCCAGATCGCCGATGGCCTTCTTGACAAGTGCCGATACGTCATCCGGTGACCATGTCTCCTGCCCGCCGAGGGCCTCGATCATGTATGAAAAGATACGTTTCGACCCTTCCTGCCCGACAAGGTCCCGGTCCTCTTTCGAAAAAGTCAGTGTATCATAGAACATCCGGGCATGTTCGACGATCATCGAAAGGCAGTACACGTAATCACGGGCGGTGCCGATGACCTTCAGGTATTTCTCGCTGTTGCTGATATCTATCCCGGCCTCTTCAAAGAAGCGTCTCGACTGGTCGGCAATGTATGCCACGTCCAGATGGCGGATGTAGGTCCCTCCCATCCAGTTGAGCTTTTCCAGGTCAAATACGGCGCCGGCCTTGTTGATCCTCTCCAGAGAGAAGACCTCCTCCAGTTCCCCAAGGGAGTATATCTCCCTGTCATCCGCCGAGTGCCACCCGAGGAGGACGATAAAATTCAAAAGCGCCTCGGTGAGGTATCCCTTTTCGAGATAACTCTCGACAGAGACGTCCCCCTGCCGCTTGCTCAGCTTGCTCCGGTCGGAATTGAGCAGCAGGGGCAGATGAACGAAGACCGGCACCTCCCACCCGAAGGATTCATACAGGAAGATATGCTTCGGCACGCTGGAGAGCCATTCCTCTCCGCGTATGACGTGGGTGATCTCCATGAGGTGGTCGTCCACCACGCTCGCGAAATGATAGGTGGGGAATCCGTCGGACTTTATCAGGACCTGGTCGTCGACGATGGAATTGTCGATCGCGACCCTGTCGCGCACGACATCATCAAAGACGGTCTTTCCCTCTTTGGGATATCTCAGACGGATGACGAAGGGCAGCCCCCGTGCCAGATTGTCTGCAATCTCGTCTTTCGACAGGTCCCTGCATCTGCCGTCATACATCGGCGGCAGCTTTCTCCTCCGCATCTCCTCCCTGATCGTGTTCAGCCGTTCTTCGTCGCAGAAGCAGTAGTATGCCTTTCCGGAGTCCAGGAGCTGGTGAATATATTTTTTGTAGATGTCCGTCCGCTGCGACTGTATGTAAGGTCCGTAATCCCCTCCAACGTCGGGGCCCTCATCGTGCTGGAGACCGGTCCTTGTCAGTGTAGTGATGAGATTTTCCAGGGCGCCGGGGATGGATCTCTTCTGGTCCGTATCTTCGATCCTCAGGATGAATGCTCCTCCATGTTTGCGCGCGAACAGATAATTGAATAATGCCGTTCTCAGTCCTCCGACGTGCAGGTAGCCTGTCGGACTGGGGGCGAATCGTACCCGTACCTGATTGTTGCCTCTATGCATCTTGGTCTTCCTGGTATCTTTTAGTTTTAGAAAAATTGACAGGATTAAGAGGGCTGAGGACAGCTCACGGTCTGGCCCCAGTTCCATATATCCCGTAAGGAGCTTCTTCAAGGTGTGTTCCTATACTGTTTTGCTCCGGATTACAACCAGAATATCCCTTGCCTTTTTATGCGGCTTGACTATATAAAGAAAACCAATCGGGAAGGATGTAGTGGATGGTTTTATGAAGGGGGAAGACGGTATTCACCTCTGTCAGCCGGATGTGTGTAAATCCTGCGGGGCCTGTTGTGGTCTCTATAATTATGCGGACAGTACACGGGAATCTCTGACCATGAAGCTGAGGGATCGGACGAAACTGTTTCGTGAGACGGTCAAGGTCCCGGCCGACCTCAAGGCCTTCTCGAATACGATAAAGAAACGTGAACCCGGCGAAAAGCTCTACGAGGTGATATGCTGCTGTGAATATCTGGGATTCCTCGATAGCGGGGAAAAAAGGGTAGGGTGTCTACTCCATCCTCTCCAAAACGAAGGGGTGGACATGCGGGACGTATCGTTCTATGGGGTGGAGCTGTGTGATGGACACTTCTGTCCCAGCTATCACTTCATATCCCGCGCGGAGCAGCGGGCTATGATCAGGAGTATTGATGACTGGTACCTCTATGGCCTGTGCATTACCGATATAGATCTGGTCAAGGAGTATTTCCGCATTATAAGCGAAGGGATATATGAGGTTGCGCATCCGGACCGGTTGAAGGGAAGGCTCAGGGATATCGTCCTCGACTTTTTTTCATTGAAGACTTCCTGGCCGTTCCGGTCGCCGGATACGAACCGCTTCGGAAAGTACTATTTTGACGGCTCGCAATACATGATAAGTCATATCGATTATGATGCCCTTGGATGTGAGAGGTCGAGGTTCGACAAGATATTCCTGAGTCTTACCTCACGTTTCAGAAACCTGGAGGAACTCAGGCGTGGTGAAGCGATCATCCAGAAAAACATAGACGAGTTTATAGCCTGTTATACGATGGATGTCGCGGGCGACCGTAAGGCCTGATCGGTCGGGCGCGCCATCCCCATTGAAAGGACAGGCCGTGGAAGAGAAAAGGATCCTGTATTCAAAAGAAATCATCGACAGGCGTGTGAAAGCACTGGCCGGGACGATCTCGCGCGATCTCGAGGGAAGAGAGGTCGTGCTTATTGGTGTCCTGAAGGGTGCCTTTATCTTCCTGGCGGACCTTGCCCGGTACCTGAAGATACCGCACACGGTAGATTTTGTGAGGCTGGCAAGCTATGGCTCCGGATCGGTGAGTTCCGGGAACATAACCTTCTCAAAGGACATAGAAACGGATATAGAGGGAAAGGACGTAGTGATCGTCGAGGATATCATAGATACCGGGACCTCGATTGCTTTTCTGAAGGAGAGACTGGAGGAACGACATCCCCGCTCTATAAAGGTATGCGCATTGATAGACAAGAAGCAGAGAAGAAAGAGAGCCGTTACCGCGGACTATGTAGGATTTGCCTTGGATGAGGGGTTTATTGTAGGATACGGGCTTGATTTCGATGAAAAATTCAGGTGTCTGCCGGAAATTTACGTAATCAAGGAGGGGAACTGTGATTATTCAGTGTAGAAAGTGCGGGGCGAAATACCGGTTTGATAAATCGCAGATAGAGGGTGAGGGGATATGGGTAAGATGCACCCGCTGCGAGGAGGTCTTCTTTCAAAAGAATCCCCTGGCGGGGATCTCCTCGCTGATGCATTTGATGGACCCGGAACGAGAGGGCCAGGGAGAGATAACGGAGGAGAGAGCGGAAGAGAGAGGCAATGCCCTGGGGGAGGCCGAAGCGGGAGATGTCGGCCAGGAGCCCACATGGGTAGATGCCTACCGGGATGCGGGCGAGGGCATAGAGAT
>CAZNBR010000253.1:0-3380 GCA_964571315.1 uncultured Syntrophaceae bacterium | reverse complement strand
CCGGTATCCGTATCCCCACCTCTTTCCTCTTTGGCAGCAGGATCTTCGGGACAAGCCTGGATGCCCCCAGTATAAACGTATAGGGACCGGGCAGCAGCCGTTTCATGATTTTGTACGCATAGTTGGTCACTACGGCATAGTTGCTTATATCACCAAGATCGGCACAGATAAAGCTGAAAGGCTGCGTCTTGCTCCTCCTCTTTATCTCATATATCTTCTCGATCCCCCGTTTGTTGAACAGGTCGCATCCCATCCCATACGCCGTGTCCGTGGGGTAGACCACGATGCCCCCCTCACCCAGCACCTGGGCGGCTCTTTTGATAAGCCGCATCTGGGGATTCTTGTCATGTATCTTCACCAGCATGTCCGTTATCTCCTCTTCATTCTCAGCAGTGCCTTCACCTCGGAGCCGCCCAGGATGAACGAACTCAGGGCAAATACGGCAAGCCCCACCGTTATCGCCACCACCAGAAACAGCACCCTCGCCCCTAAAGCTGCTTCGCTGTTCCACCCGAGAGTGGCGTGTACGACACCTATCGACACCCCCATAACCCCTGATGCCAGAATCGTCCTGGATACGGATGTCCAGAAATCCTTCTGAAGGAACTGCCCCACCCTTTTTCTCAATATCACGGCGAGGACAATAATATTTACCGCGGAGGCAATCGAGGTGGCAAGCGCAAGCCCACTGTGTCTCATCGGAAACATCAGCGCCACACTCATCACAACATTCACGAGAAGTGCCACGACCGCTATCTTTACGGGGGTTCTGGTATCCTGCAGGGCGTAAAAGGCGGATACGACAACCCGTATGCATGAAAAGGCCCACAGGCCGACGGCATAATACAGCAGGGCCTGGGCGGTAAAGACCGTCGATGCGGCATCGAACTGCCCCCGCTGGAAAAGAACGGATATGATCGGCACGCGAAGGATAATCAGGGCCACCATTGACGGTATCGTGACAAACAGGATCAGCCTCAACGAAAATGATAGCGTCCTCTTCAGTCTCTCATAGTCCTCCCCGGCTGCCTGCTCCGAGAAGCTGGGGAGCGCCGCCGTTCCCACCGCGATCGCGAAGACGCCGAGCGGAAGCTCTACCACTCTGTCGGCGTAGTAGAGATACGATATGCTGCCTCCGGGGAGGAGGGACGCCAGGATCGTATTGATGAATACGCTTGCCTGATAGACGGCGGCCCCGAACACCGCCGGGAGCATCAAGACCCCTATCCTCTTTACCCCCGGATGGTTGAAATGAAAGTTCGGCTTCAGACGTACCCCCACCCTGATCAGAAAGGGGAATTGCATGGCAAGCTGCAGGATGCCCCCAGCGATTACCCCTACGGCCAGGGACAGTATCGGATCGGCAAAAAAATCCTTCAGGGCGAATACGGAGGCTATCATGCAGATATTGAGGATCACCGGGGCGAGGGCCGGCGCCGCAAAGTGCCGCAGGGAATTGAGGATGCCCATGCACAGCGCCACCAGGGATATAAAAAATATGTAGGGGAACATGAGGCGGGTAAGGAATACCGTCAGCACGTACTTGTCCGGAACATCACTGAACCCGGGCGCCATGACCCTGACGATCCAGGGGGAAAGCAGTATGCCCGCAACCGAGACCACCGCCAGGACAATGGAGAGGAGGGTGAAGGCGATACTGGCAAGTTCGAGAGCATCCTCCCTTGACTTTTTTTTGAGATACCCGGTAAAGACCGGGATAAAGGCTATGGTAAGAGACCCCTCCGCGAACAGGCGCCGGAGAAGATTGGGGATCCTGAAGGCCACGAAAAAGGCGTCGGTGGCCAGCCCGGCCCCGAAGAATCCCGCGACCACCACATCCCGGATGAAGCCGAACACCCGGCTGAGCAGGGTTGCAAGTCCGACAATCCACGCCGCCTTCACTACACGGGTATTTTCTGTTTCTTTCTGTGGAATCAACTTTCGCGCGTTACCTTATTTTTCCACCCTGTACTCATCGATAATCGTATAACCGTCATCCTCGAGAGCCTTGTGAAGATCATCAATGTTGTCCGCGCCACCCGGACAAGTGTGGATCGAACGCAGTGGTTATCTTCGTCTATAGTGGAAATAATGGAGACTATCGTAAGCCCCATGCCGTTTATGATACTCTCTATCTTTGATGACTTCGTAAAAAGTCTCCTCAACTTGTCATTTCGAGTGAAACGAGAAATCTTTAAAACGTAACATGCTTGAAAAGATAAGATTTCTCCCCATGGTCGAAATGACATATTCATCGAAGTTCACTTTTTACTAGACTCTCTATCTTTGCTATCTCACCCGTATTGCCGGGAAGCCTGAGCTGCACGCGGCTGCTTGGCGTACTGTGTACCCCCATGAAATCGAGGAGTACATTCAAAAGATCACAGGTGGTAATCAGGCCGACCAGTTCGTCACCGGCCACAACGGGCAGGCTGTTGACATGCTTTTTATTGATCAGCCTCGCCGCTTCCTCAATCGTCGTCCCCGGCGTCGTCGTAAACACCTTTCTGGTCATAACCTTCTCCGTCTTCATCTCTGAAAGGAGATAGTTAAGCTCGTGGACGGAGAGGGTGCTGGCCGGAGAGGGGGAATTATCTCTGATGTCTCTGTCTGTAATAATACCTGCCACCTTCCTCCCCTCCACGACGGGAAGCTGGTCAATATCGTGCTCCTTTAAGAGATTCTTTACCTTGAGAATGCTCGTATCCGTGGTCACCGTTATCGGATTTCTCGACATCCTTTCCCCTACAAACATGCCACACCCTCGGGTATCACACGTTTAAACGGCACTCTTCGCCAATTTTCTGGTCCTCTTCTTAAGCCGGTTTATCCTTCTCCTGAGACGGTTAACACCCGTCCTGCCCTCCTTCTCCTGCAGCTCCACCTTTTTCTGTTTGAGCGCCGCCATCTTTTCTTTCAGGGATGCTACCGTCTCTGCGCCTTTTTCGGGTACCTTTCCAGTCTTCTTTGCAGGCGCTTTCGGCGCTTTCTTCTGAGGTGTCTCTTTGGCGGGTTCAGGGGGGGCAGCCGCTCCCTCCTCCGCCGCTTCTTTAGGCGCTTTTGCAGGTTCCTTCGGCTCTTTCTCTTCAGGAGCCTCTTGTGCAGGTTCGGAAGAGGCCTCTTTCACCGTCTGTGCGGCGTCACCTTGCGCGGCCCTGATAGCGCTTATCAGATCAGCCTTTTTCATGGCGCTGAGCCCCTCGATCTTCCCGGTACCCCGGGCGATCTCCTTCAGCTCCGCCACCGTGCACTCTTCCAGACTCTTTCCATTCGTCATAGTGTTCCTCCCCTTAGTAAGTTAGAAATTATTTTCTGCGTTTTTCTGGAATAAAATAATTTCGTTAACGCACTTATCCCGTTTATCGGGGTCAGTATTGACA
>CAZNBR010000252.1:0-3380 GCA_964571315.1 uncultured Syntrophaceae bacterium | reverse complement strand
CATCGGTAAAAAGGGGGGGCATCCCTGTATAATGGATATAGGCAGCGGCGGCCTCGTCTACTATTCCAAGGCGAATGACATAACAAGCAAGTTAATAGAGGCGTACAACAAGGCATATAATTCCAAGAAGTAGACCGGGCATACACACATGGCAGTCAGAAAACGGCTCAGGGAGATCGCAGAGCATGTGGGCGGCACCCTAATGGGGGATGCCGACGTGGTTATCTCCGATGTGCGGGGCATCGATGAGGCGGATGAAGGGGACCTGACCTTCATTGCAAACCCTAAATACAAAGACCGCCTCGAAAAAACCCGGGCGTCGGCAATCCTTGTTTCCCCCGGGGTGACAAGCCCCGGTAAAAACCTGATTGTCACGGACGATCCTTACAGCGCCTTGGCCATGAGCCTCACGCTTTTGTATCCGGATGAGGTTACCCCTGCGGGGATAAGCGATGAGGCCTTTATTCAGCCCGATGCCGAAATCGGAGAAGGTGTCACACTGTATCCCGTGGTATACATCGGCAGGAGGGCCAGGATCGGAAGGGGGGTTATACTCTATCCGGGCGTCTTTGTCGGTGATGATGCAGCCGTGGGAGCGGATTCCATACTGCACCCGAACGTTGTCGTGTACAGGGGATGCAGCATCGGGAAGCGGGTGATCCTTCATGCGGGGGTCGTTGTAGGGGCGGACGGGTTCGGTTTTGCAAATCCGGGGGCCGATAACCGCAAGGTGCCACAGGTGGGGATCGTGCAGATAGATGATGATGTCGAGGTCGGGGCGAATACCACGATAGACCGGGGAACGCTGGGAAAGACCTGGATACAGAAGGGGGTCAAGATCGATAACCTGGTACAGATCGCCCACAATGTCGTCATCGGTGAAAAATCCATTATCGTCGCGCAGGTCGGCATCTCCGGCAGCACAAAACTGGGTAAGAGTGTGATACTGGCGGGACAGGTCGGCGTCGCCGGACACATCACCATCGGAGACAATGTCATGGTCGGAGGTCAGTCGGGTGTCCACGAGAATGTTCCCCCCGACCAGATAGTATCAGGCACTCCCCACATGCCACACTTCGCGTGGCTGCGGGCACAGGCGTGCAGGCCGCACCTGCCCGGGATGAGAAAGACGGTCAATTCCCTGCTGAAGAGGATAGAAAAGCTGGAAGGGATGGTAAGAGATAAGAAAAACAATGGATATATTGATAAGGAGTAATGAAGGGTATGGGTGTTCACCCCACGGCGATTATATCGTCCGAGGCTACTGTTGAAGAGGACGTTGAGGTAGGACCATACAGCATTATCGGTCCGGATGTGCAGATAGGAAGGGGGACCGTCATAGGCCCGCATGTGGTCATAGAAGGTCCCACGAAGATAGGCACCAACTGCCGCATATTCCAGTTCGCGTCCATCGGCGCCCCCCCGCAGGATCTGAAGTTTGGGGGGGAACGGTGCCCGGTTATCGTAGGTAACAACAATACGATACGGGAGTTTGTTACGATACACAGGGCGACGTCTGCCGATATAGCCATGACCTGTATTGGAGACAACAATCTTCTAATGGCATATTGCCATGTGGCCCATAACTGTAAACTGGAGAATAATATCGTCATGGCGAATTCCGCCAATCTGGCGGGGCATATCCATGTTGAAGACTACGCCATAATAGGCGGGCTGTCGGGCGTTCATCAGTTTACCCGCATAGGATGCCATGCGATGATCAGCGGCGCATCTGCGGTCACCCAGGATGTTCCTCCCTATGTTACCGTTGCGGGGAATCACGCACGGCCGTACGGTCTCAATCTGATCGGCTTGAAGCGGCGGGGGTTTTCGGACAAGACCGTGGGATATCTGAAAAAGGCGTACCGGATAATCTTCCGGTCGTCACTACTGCTCTCAACGGCTGCGGAAAAGATACGGGAGGAGATCAAGGGTTCGCCCGAGGTGGATCACTTTGTAGAATTCATCGAGAAATCCGAAAGGGGAGTCTGCCGGTAACCCTTACGCGAGCTTACCGACTAGTTGTCCGCTCTGTGTATGGGTACCTGTAGTTGTGCGCTGGTTTAAGAATCATGAAAGCAGGGGTGCAAAGGTAGAGGCAAAGGGGTGATCCGGTTTACCCTGGCGGCTTCGGCATCGCTCCCTTCCATCTCGCATCTCCGTTATGGATAATCCCGGAACCATGCAACCACAAAACCCCGACATAATGATCATTGCCGGTGAGGCCTCGGGCGACCTGCATGGGGCACATCTCGTCAGGGCGATGCGCAGCATCAACCCCAGCCTTCGTTTCTACGGGGTGGGAGGAGAGAAGATGGAGGAGGCCGGTGTCCGGCTGGTTGCCCATTCGTCCGGGATGGCCGTTATGGGAATCACCGAGATCTTGCCCCGGTTGGGTTTTATCCTGAAGGTACGGCGCGGTCTTAGAAGGTCACTCAAAGAATCCGCCCCGCCCCTCCTGATTCTTATAGACTATCCTGGCTTCAACCTCCCCCTCGCCCGGTTTGCCCATGAGAACCGGATCAGGGTTTTTTATTATATCAGTCCCAAGGTGTGGGCGTGGAGGAAGAAGAGGATATACGCTCTCGAAAAATATGTAGACCGGATGGCCCTGATACTCCCCTTTGAAGAGGAGGTCTATGCGGAGGTAGATCTCGACGCCCGTTTCGTCGGTAATCCTCTCCTGGATACGGTACAAAGGAAGTGCCCGCGCGGGGAGGCGATGAAAAGGTTCGGCCTGCAGGAAGGCCTGACAACGATTGCCCTTCTCCCCGGTAGCAGGAAGGGCGAGGTGACACGGCTCCTGCCTGTAATGCTCTCGATGGCACAGATTCTGAAGAAACGGATACCCGCCATTCAGTTTGTTCTGCCCCTTGCGGCCACGCTCCCGCTCGATTGTGTGCAGGGGCCGGTCAACCGGCAGGGGGTAGATATCAGAATCACGCGGGGAGACCTGTATGATGTCGTCGGCCTGGCCGATATCGCTGTCGTGGCTTCAGGGACGGCTACACTGGAGACGGCGCTTCTCGGTGTGCCGATGATAATCGTCTACAAGGTTTCACCCCTTTCATATCTTATCGGGAGGATGTTTGTTCACGTTGATCATATCGGGCTGGTCAACCTGATAGCGGACAGGAGGATCGTGCCCGAGCTCATACAGGGGGACGCAACCCCCGAAAGAATGGCTGAAGAGGTATACGACCTCCTGACCAGTGGAGCCAGGATGGAGGAAATGAAGAGAGACCTGCTGCATGTGGGAAAGATGCTGGGAGAACCGGGTGCCTCTCACAGGGCGGCACAATTCGCATGCGAGATGATAGAGCAGCTCGATTTTCGGGTGAAAAAGCATTGAACCGTTGAACCCCTGTCTTGAGACTGCT
>CAZNBR010000251.1:0-3381 GCA_964571315.1 uncultured Syntrophaceae bacterium | reverse complement strand
GGGGGTGAGAGGGAGGTGCCCTCCCCGGCCTGTGTGCCGATCCTGCTGCAGAAGCCTCGTGCTTTCAGCCTGTTGCCGAACGTCCCGTGGGACGGCAAAAGTAAATCTTTTCTTCATCGCAAAATTTTGTTATACGCCACAGTCAAGAAGGTTTGCTCAGGGCAGGGGGTGGAGTGTGTACGAAACCACCCTAAAGAAGGTGCTTTTTGCCCTGCCCGCGCACGAAAAATCCGAAGAGACGCAGGTCCTACGAAAACAGCAGCCCTCATCGCACCTGCACTCGTCGGGTGGATTGATCTATGCGGCTCGGGCGGAGCGGCCTACAAACATACAGGAGAGGTGTTATGGCCTTGATGAATGCAAAGCAGTACGAAGAGAGCTTGAGGAAGTTGAATTTTAAGGTTTATATGTTCGGCAAGCTGGTTGAGAACCCGGTGGATGATCCCATCATCCGTCCCTCCATGAATGCCGTAGCCGCGACCTATGAATTGGCCCACTCCCCGGAGTACGAGGACCTCATGACGGCCACCTCCCATATCACGGGGAAGAAGATCAACCGCTTCACCCACATCCATCAGAGCACGGAGGACCTGGTCAAGAAATCCAAGATGGGGCGTCTGCTCGGGTCACTGACGGGGTGCTGCTTCCAGCGCTGCGTGGGGATGGACGCCATGAATGCCCTCTCGATGACCACCTATGATATCGACCAGAAGTACGGGACCGAGTACAACAAGCGCTTCCTGAAATTCCTCGAATACGTCCAGGAAAACGACCTGGTCTGCGACGGCGCCATGACGGACCCCAAGGGTGATCGGGGCCTGGCCCCGCACCAGCAGGCCGATCCGGACATGTTCATGCACGTGGTAGAGGAACGCGAGGACGGAATAGTGGTCAGGGGTGCGAAGTGCCACCAGACCGGCGCGGTCAACTCCCATGAGATCATCGTCATGCCCACGATCAGCATGCGCGAAGAAGACAAAGACTACGCCATCTCCTTTGCGGTCCCGGCGGACACCGAGGGAATCACCTACATCCTGGGTCGTCAGTCATGCGACACCCGGAAGCGGGAAGCGGGGACCATGGACCGCGGCAACCAGATCTACGGCGGGCATGAGGCCCTGGTGGTTTTCGACGACGTCTTTGTTCCCTGGGAGCGGGTCTTCATGTACAAGGAGTGGAACTTCGCCGGCCAGCTGGTGGAACAGTTTGCATCGTACCACCGTCAGAGCTACGCCTGCAAGGCGGGAGTCGGTGATGTCCTCATCGGCGCCACCCAGTGCATTGCCGAGTACAACGGGGTCCACAAGGCCTCGCACGTCAAGGACAAGATCATCGAGATGAACCACCTTAACGAAACCCTCTTCTGCGGGTCCCTGGCCTGCGCGGCCGAAGGACACAAAGAGCCGAGCGGCACCTACTATGTCAACACCCTCCTCGCCAATGTCTGCAAGCAGAACGTGACACGCTTTCCCTACGAGATCGCGCGCCTGGCCCAGGACATCGCCGGCGGACTGATGGTGACCCTGCCCTCGGAGGAGGACTTCCGTTCACCCGAGGTCGGTAAATGGGTTGAGAAATACTACAAGGGGAGTGCGGACGTCTCCACGGAAAACCGGATGCGGATGCTGCGCCTGATAGAGAACATCACCCTGGGCACCGCCGCTGTCGGGTACTTGACGGAGTCGATGCACGGTGCCGGTTCACCCCAGGCCCAGCGGATCATGATCTCCAGACAGGTCAACATGAACGAGAAGAAGAAGGTCGCCAAGAAGCTCAGCGGTATCGAGGGGAATGAGTAAGAAATACCGGATCGGGCTGAAATACTGCGGGGGGTGTACCCCCCGGTATGATCGGGTACAGGCGGTGGCGGCTATCAAGAGTCGCCTGGAAGGCAGGGTCGAGTTTGTCTCGTACGAGGACCCGGATGTTGAAGGGGTTCTTGTTGTGACCGGTTGTCCCACCGCCTGCGTTGATCTGACGCCCTTTGGGGGGCGCCCCGTATGGGTCGTGACCGGCCCGCAGGATGCCGAACGCTTTGTTGCAAGAATGAGAGACATGGAGGATGGAAACGGGCCGGAAAGGGGGGCGTAAGAGAACGTCACCTCAGAGGTCCTGAGACTGTGTAGCCCTTACCCACCCCAATTATACAGGGATACGGAAGAGATATTCCCCCTGCACATAAAAGTAGCGGCTAGCCCTGTTTTTCCCCACCTGCAGGGAGAGAGTCTGTGTATGCATAAGTCCATTCGGATGTTTGTCCGGTTATGGTGTTTTTGTTTGCATTAGAACACAATTGTAGTATTTACTAAAAATGCAGTATTCGCTGAAACTTTACGCTATCCGATTCACCCATGAATCTGGCCTGCGTGTGAGATAGCATATGCCACTCTGTGGAGACGTACTAACGGCTGTTTTTTGCTGCATGGCGGTTCGAGTTCGATTCGAAGTGTTGTCAGTATAAAGCTGCCTTGCGACAGACAGCGTTGTCGTATGACGGTGTGAGGTGGGAGGAGAAGTATGGTTCCCTCTCATACCACGATGCAGGGAGATGAAAAAAACAAATGAAATGAAGGGAGAGCTTACGTATGTCAGATTTTATGAAGATGTGTGAGGCCAATAATACGGGGGAGCCCGAGTTTCTTCAGGCTGTTTCGGAGGTTGTTGAGTCGGTGGCACCGGTTTTAGAGAGGCATCCAGAGTACCGGAAGGCGAAGATTCTTGAGCGGATGGTCGAGCCGGAGAGGATTATCATGTTTCGTGTCCCCTGGGTGGATGACAGGGGCGAGGTACAGATCAACAGGGGCTACAGACTTCAGGTGAACAGCGCGATAGGTCCCTACAAGGGCGGCTTCCGTTTTCATCCGTCGGTCAACCTGAGTATCCTCAAATTTCTGGGTTTTGAGCAGACCTTCAAAAATGCCCTGACCACCCTTCCGATGGGGGGGGCGAAAGGCGGGTCCAATTTTGATCCCAAGGGCAAGTCGGATGTTGAGGTGATGCGTTTCTGTCATAGTTTCATGTCGGAGATGTTCAGACACATTGGACCCAACACGGACGTCCCTGCCGGTGATATCGGTGTCGGTGCCAGAGAGATTGGATTCCTTTTTGGCATGTACAAGAAACTGTGCAATGAATTTACGGGCGTCCTGACCGGTAAGGGCCTTACCTGGGGCGGCAGCCTGATACGTCCTGAAGCCACGGGATACGGCTCGGTCTATTTTGCGGCGGAGATGCTTGCCGCCCGTGGTGAGACCCTTGAAGGGAAGGCCTGTCTCGTATCCGGTTCCGGGAATGTGGCCCAGTATACGGTGGAGAAGATTCTCGACCTGGGCGGCAAGGCGGTGACCCTGTCGGATTCTTCGGGATATATATACGATGAAG
>CAZNBR010000250.1:0-3404 GCA_964571315.1 uncultured Syntrophaceae bacterium | reverse complement strand
CACAAAAGCCCCATCGCTCATTTTGAGAAACAGGGCTTTGGGCAATCAGACCATATAAGGAACGATAGCCCTGTCTTTTCTGTCAGCCGCGGCGGTTCTCCGTACGTACATGGCGAAGCAGGACCGGGCGCCCAAACATGGCGATGAACACCAGGAGGCCGAGGGAAACGAGCGCCAGCGGGTCGGTTTGGATCAAACGAACAATAAGGGCGACCGAAGCGGAGGCACTGGCCAATGCCCCAAACCCTGTGAAGATCCGTACGCCCACCCGTTCCCGAAAAGCGAGGCCGCACACGACGGTAAATGTGAACAGAAACGCGAGGCTGGCGGCCTCAACGAGGATGGTGAGCGCTCCAAAAACGGAGAGGATAGCTGCCAGCGCACCTAGTCCGATCACCGCCCGGTTCGGTATGCCCTCCCTGTTCTTGTGATCGAGAGCGGCCGGTAACTCCCCGTCCTCCGCAACCTCGTAGACGAGCCGTGCTGTTGCAAAGAGCGTCGAATTGATGGCCGATCCGGTGGAGAACGCTGCGGCAATCGTGACAACGACGAGGCCGGCGGTTCCGAGTGCCTGCCGTCCCGCGATGGCAAGCGCCACTTCCTGGTGTTGCATAACCTGGTCCGCCCCGATCAGCATCACCGTCCCCAGTGCGACCACAATGTAAACGCCGATCACAACGATGATAGCCGACAGCACTGCGAGCGGGAGCGTCTTCTCCGGTGCATCGATGTCATCGTAGTCGTAGGTCAGCAGCTGAAAACCCTCATAGGCCATAAACACGGACGCCGCACCGAATAGCGCCGCGCCGATCCCCGTGTCCGGCACACCCCGCGAGAGCATCGGCGGGTCCCACTGGGCGAGCCCCCACCCCGCCAGTCCCACGAGCACGGCTAGCTTGAACCACACGAGAAAGACCTCGACGCCGCCGGCTTCACCGACTCCCCGCAGATTCAACCCAATAAACAAAGCTAAGATGGCAACGGCAGCCACACGCGGGAACCATGGTCCCAGACCCGCGACGTACCCGAGGTACTGCCCGAAGGTGGCGGCATATACAGCATTTGTGAGCACATACCCAACTATGAGCACCCACGAAAGGCTGCCGGCGGCCCCCTCCGCGTTGATCTCGCGGAGAAAAGTGAATGCGCCGCCCCCTTTGCCATAGTAAGCGGCCAGTTTTACGTAGCTATACCCTGTAGCCAGCGCGATGAGACCAGCGGCCAGAAAACTGAGCCATGTCAATGCACCGGCGATTCCGACAACTACACCGAGTGTGGAAAAGATACCGCCGCCGATCATGCCACCTACGGCCATCGACCATGTCGCGTTGAAATTGAGCTTGGATTGAGGTTGATTCACGTTAACGGCCTCCCACGTATTACCGTGCTGTATAAGAGTGTTTATATGGTTCCTGATAAAAACCTCAACACGGCGATTGTGCCGTATAACCTCTCCACAAACAACAAAAACCCTATCGCTCATGTCGAGAAACAGGGCTTTTAACAATCAGACCGGACGTGCTCCCTCTCATTTTTCAGGTTCAGGTTTTGTTTAGCAACCCGTCATCGAGTATCTGTTGGAAATGCTCTTTCACTGTCTGCTCAATAGGGATATACGACATGCCCAGGTCTGTCTTACTGTATGAGCTGTCGAACTTGATCTGAATACCGAGATTTTTACTCGCATATTTCCGTGTGTAGCCCATGAGCGGGGCAATAAGCCAGAACAGGAATTTCGGAACCTGCCTCCGGGGAAGCGGATACTGATCTCCAAATTGTTTCCGTAAAATATTTGCAATATCAAGAAGCGATGCTTCTCCACTTGAGACGATATGCCGTCCACTTGCTTCTGGCGTGTATCCTGCCTTAATGTGGGCAGACGCCACATCACGCACATCGACAATAGCATTATTAAATTCCGGGACCCCTGTTTTGAAGGTACCATCGCCCAATTGAATCATGGTGTTGATACTCATGGAGTCTTTTCTTTTCGACACAGAGGGGCCAAGAATCCATCCGGGGTTGATGGTCAGCAAGTCCCATTGATCCTGTTCCTTGGCGATGGCCCAGGCCTCCTTCTCCGCAACCGTCTTTGAATAGGAGTATGGCTGGTGTTCAGCGCTGCTCGTTACGTTCCATTCTTTCTCGGTGAACATGCCTCCCGGAGCCAAAGCTATGTCCGCATTATCGCCATAAATCGCAGCGAGACTGCTGGTGAGTACGACGCGTTTCACCGTCGGATTTCTTTTTGCCGATTCAAGGACATTCCGTGTCCCTTCCTTGGCCGGCCGAATCAATTCTTCTTCCGGATTCTTGATTCCGGTTATAAAGAAGGGGGATGCTGTGTGGATCACCAGCTCACAGTCCTGCATTGGTTCATCGAAACTTCCAGCATCCAAAAGGTCCGATTTGAACAGCTTCAATTGCCCGGCAGATGCTTCCGCCAGGGTCTTTAGATAGTCGACTTTCTGAATATTCGAGGGGTCTCGCACAGTCGCGTTAACACTAATGCCTTCTTCCAGCAGCATCTTGATTATCCAGGAAGCCATGTAGCCCGTACCCCCGGTAACCAATACCGGCTTGCCTTTATCGAGTTCACGCATGACACCCTCCTTATGTATCTTGATCCTCTGCTGTCAGACAGTGTTTATATGGGTCCTGATAAAAACCCAAACACAGCATACGCGCGTCCCTGTCTGACATTTGCTGTTTTCATAACGACTTTAACGCCCTTGCCTTTTATAAACTTTTTGAAGGCAAGGTTACTGTTCACCGTTTTTTTATTGTTGGCTCAAGATAGATGGAGTCGTAAAAAGTCTCCTTAGCTTGTCATTTCGAGTGAAACGAGAAATCTTTAAATCGTAACATGCTTAAAAGATAAGATTTCTCCCCATGGTCGAAATGACATATTCATCGAATTTGACTTTTTACGAGACCATCAAGATAAAGAGCAGTAATTTAAATTTCGTATGCACCTCTTCAACTGTTTCAGATGTAGGTTCCAGATCAGAACAGAAGCTCGAAATCTCTCAGATATATAGATGTTACACGCCCAGTTTGGATCGGAATTCCTTCATGTTCGCCCGGTACGTTTCAACCTCATCGGCAGTCATTTCGTCGGGGAACACTAGCTGTACCTGCGTCAGGGCATCCACCAGTGTGTTCGAATGGGGCGCGATCCCCAGGACACCCACCTTGCTGCCGTGATCAAGCTTAATCTTCCCAAGCATGAAATCTGTAACAAACTTAGACTTTTTCGTGAGAACATTCTTCCATTCCATGGGTGTTGCCGAAAGAATAAAGGTGGCAACTTTCTGTGCATTTTCGGCGCTGATGAATTCAATTTTTTCGAGCCTGCCGGCTTCGAGGACAGCCCCGAAGATTATATCTTCATCGATCCCCCA
>CAZNBR010000249.1:0-3437 GCA_964571315.1 uncultured Syntrophaceae bacterium | reverse complement strand
GAGCGACATCAAGCGCATGCTCTTCCTGCAGCGTGCCGTTGTGGAGGGATCGCTCTCGCTGCTGACACAGTGCTCGATCTATCACGATCTGGAAAAGGTCCTCGACGGGGAGGAGAAGGAGAAATACGGTCTCCTGCTCGATCTTTTGACGCCGGTCGCCAAGTCATATCCTTCGGAGATGGGAATCCTCTCGACAAGCGCGGGGATCCAGTGCCTGGGAGGATACGGATACTGCGAGGAGTTCCCCTTGGAGCAGCACTATCGTGATATGCGTATCCATCCGATCCATGAGGGATCGACGGGCATACAGGGGATGGATTTGCTCGGCAGAAAGATGGTCATGAAGGGCGGCAAGGCCGCACAGCTTTACACGGAAGAGGTGCAGAAGACCATTGGGGAGGCCGAAGCCCTGGAACCCCTGAAGAAATACGCACAGAAACTGAAAGAGGCAATGGGTACCCTGCAGGAGGTCACCCTCCATCTCATAGGTGTCGCCGCGAAAAAAGGTCCCGACTACTTTCTGGCCGACGCGACCGTCTACCTGGAATTTTTCGGATACACCTGCATCGCCTGGCAGTGGCTCAAGCAGGCGATCGTGGCCCAGAAGGCCCTGGACGGTGGTGCCTCCCCTGAAGACGTAGATTTCTATAAAGGCAAGCTGATGACCATGCGGTATCACTTTGGGTACGAGCTTCCCAAGATCAAGGGACTGGCCACGGTGATGACAGAGGCGGACGGCCTTACGGTCGACATGACGGAGGACCTGTTCAACGACTAGTGGCTGACTGACCAGCGGCAGCTTCGTCTCAGAAACAAATATGCCACGGTGGCAGGACTTTTGGATTTGACACCGGGCAAAGATCTGATACAGACCTACTCCCGCGGCGGGAGGGGGTCTTGTATTGATAAGGGGCGGATGTCCCCATGAGGTAGAGAAGACATGAGTTACAGAAATCTTGACAGACTCTTCAACCCGAAGAGCATCGCGATGATAGGGGCCTCCGGGACTCCCATAAAATGGGGGTTTATCGTCCTTTTGAACATTTTGAAGGAGGGATTCAAGGGGTCCGTCTATCCGGTCAACCCGAAGCTGAAAACGATTTTGGGCGTTCCCTGTTATCCATCGCTCCAGGCGATACCGGGGCCCGTTGATCTGGCCATCATCACCACCCCGGCGTCGACCGTGTCGGCATTGATTGACGAATGTGGCCGGAAGGGAGTGGACAACGTGGTCGTTATCACATCCGGCTTCAGCGAAACGGGCCCGGAAGGGACCCGGATGGAACAGGAAATCGTAGCCAAGGTCCGTGGATACGGGATGAACCTCGTGGGGCCCAACACCATGGGGCTCTTCAGTGCCGGGTCCAATCTCCACGCCCTGATGCCGCCGGTGGTGCCGCTTCACGGTGGACTCTCCATGTTTTCCCAGAGCGGAAATGTCGGTGTCCAAATGCTCTACTGGGGCAACAACAAGGGGATCGGATTCGAGAAGTTTGTCAGCAGCGGGAATGAAGGTGACCTGAAGGGCGAGGATTACCTCTCCTACTTTGCCGAGGACAAGGACACGAAGGTGGTCCTTGCCTACCTGGAGGGGCTGGATCCCGATTCAGAACTCTATCGCGTGGCCCGGCAGGTGTGTCGGAAGAAGCCTGTTCTGATATTCAAGGGCGGACGAACACAGACGGGCGGCAAGGCCGCGGCATCGCACAGCGGGGCCATGGCCGTTTCTTCGCGGATCCTGCGGGCGGCTTTTCGCCAGGCCGGGATCATTGAGCTCGAAGACAGCCAGGGGCTCATAGACTGTGCAAAGGCCTTTTCCGCCTCCCCGATCCCCCGGGGTAACCGTGTGGGGATCCTGACCCGTGGCGGCGGATGGGGGGTTATCACCGCCGATTCCTGCGAAGAGAACGGCCTCGTCGTTCCGAAGCTTTCCGACAAGATTATCGAACGGCTGAACGAGATACTCCCTCCGTACTGGAGTCATGGGAACCCTGTGGACATGGCGGCGGTTATCACCTCGGACCCATACCTGAAGTGCATGGAGATTCTGGCCGATTGGGACGAGGTGGATTCCGTCATCGCCCTGGGCGGCTCTATCCAGAGTGCCATGGATTTTAACACTAACGTGGAAGGACCCAAAGAGCTGAAAGAGACCCTGGCCTTCGCACGGGAGTTTGCGAAAGAATATACCGCACAAGACGATGTCGTCCTGGAAGAGACACGGCGGCTGGTAGAAAAAACAGGGAAACCGATAATCGTGGTAACCCTGGGCGACTATGATAACCATAAATCGGACCTGATGGATCACCGGGTGGTTTCATATCCCACACCGGAGCGGGCCGTTCGCGCACTGAAGCGGATGGTCGACTATCGTCGGTTTCTCGACTCTCCGGCCTGACATGATGCACATGTGCAAAGAGAATGAGGTAGGGGAATATATAAAAATTCTGAAGGGGAAACCGATAGCCGTCGATGCCCTGGTGGTGCTGAACACGACTTACATCACCCCGTCGGCGAGCCTGTCTCTCAATCTGTAGTATTCAAGCAATGCGCTCATGGCCCTCGCCGCGCGTTCCGGACCCTGGTAAATCGGAACGCCCCGTTCAAGGAGCTTTTTCACCATCTGTTCCTGGAGGCTCCGGTAGGTATACCCGATGATCGGTTTGTCATACTTTTTCGTGAGGCTGAAAAAGGCCTCCACGTTCCGATCGATCAGTTTGTGCACCTCTTCCCGGATCGTGTCGGGAGGAACACCCAGATTCTGCATCCCCCGTTCGATAAAGACGTCCGGCGCAAGAAAATAGACGAGGAGCATGTCGGCATTCTCTTCCTGCAGCAGGATGTCCGGTATCCTGTGAAAATCATCCATGGGGTTTTTGCTGAAGGTCATGTCCACCGGGTTATTCGTGCTGGCCGTTTTGGGTATGACTGCCCTCAGCTTCTCTATTGTGCCCGCGGATAAGGGCGGGAGCAGGAGCCCCTCGCGTCCCAGGGAATCGGCTGCCACCGCGCCGGGTCCCCCTGAATGGGTCTGGATGATGATCCGGTTCCCCCCGGGTCTGGGGAGGGCCCCCAGGGCCAGACAGAAATCGAAGAGCTCGGCAAGGGTGTGTGCCCGGATAATACCGCTCTGACGGAACATGCCGTCGTAGATCCCGTCGGGACCCGCCATGGATCCTGTGTGGGACAGCCCCGCCTTCTTGCCCGCCTCTGAGCCGCCCACGTAGAGGGCCACGATCGGTTTGCGGGGCGTGATGGCCCGCGCCGTTTTCATGAACTCCCGTCCGCGGGTGATCCCCTCGATGTACAGGGCGATAACCTTCGTGTTCGGACAGGCGCCGAGGTATTCCATGCACTCGACGATATCGATATTGGCCTCGTTCCCGACGCTCAAGGCGGTGCTGAATCCCAAGCCGTGGCGGTGGAGATAATTGAAC
>CAZNBR010000248.1:0-3457 GCA_964571315.1 uncultured Syntrophaceae bacterium | reverse complement strand
CCTCCTCTTTTGCGGGAACGATAACTTTGACATATATTGTTGCCGGAGTAATAATGCACTTATCCCGTTTATTGGGGCCAGGTTTTTCCTGAGTGTCATTCCTGTGCCCGCAGCCACGCCTGCCGGTATCGTTATGCGTTCATGGATGGCACCGGCAGGGTATCCGTGGCCCCCCTCCCGGAGACTTCTACCACATCTGGTCCCAACATTAAACCGGAAATGTTCTTTGGCAGGGATGATCTCCCCTGTGCACCGGTTATAAGATTCTAACATGCTAATAGATGTTTCGAAGATTGTCCATGTTTTTGTTGACGGGGATACAAGACACGGATATTTCGGACTCCCCGTCATCTTCCCGGGAAAAGAAACGGAGGGGCATATTTTACCCCAAAAACAGGGAGAAATCTCTTATCTCCTTTGAAAATTATGCGCTCCTGGTGTACAACACTCCGGATGAAGATACGTAAACCTTTCCTGATTATCTGTCTTGCGCTGCTGATACTGTGGCCCGGGCGTCTGGATGCCGTTTCTGTGGTCAGCCCGACCGATGAAGGGGACGTGACGATAACCTCGGAATGTCGCAGGCTCAGCCAGGGAGAGGTTGTCAAGGTATGTCTTGCATCGCCCGGACCCCTCTCCGCCGTGCTGTCCTTTGACGGGAGGGAATACCCGTTTGCTTCAGACAGGGGAGGGCTGAAGTATTTCGCCCTGATAGCGCTCGGGGTCGACCTGAAGCCGGGGACCTATGATGTTGTCATCCATCTCAAACCTTCCCGGGGTACCCCAAAAGATATTCTCTTCAAACTGGCAATATCCCGGGGGACATTTCCCTCAAAAAGTATACGGGTTGCCCGGCGTTTTACCAGCCCGACCTCAGCGGATATAAAAAGGATAGACAGGGAAAGAGAACTTCTCGGTCGCATATACGGGGCATCCGTTCCCGGCTGGCTGGGCAGCGGAGGATTTGTCATGCCCCTGAAGGGGAAAACAACGGGAGTATTTGGTGAACGGAGGGTGTTCAATGACGACTCTGTGTCACGTCACCGGGGCATAGATATCCGTTCACCTGAAGGAGTTTCTGTCAAGGCCTCCAATGCGGGGAAGGTTGTTCTGGCCCGGAACCTTTATTTTTCGGGGAACACCGTGATCATAAATCACGGGATCGGCCTTTTTTCCATTTACTGTCATCTGTCGAAGACCATTGTCCGGGAAGGCACCTTTGCTGATAAAGGGAAAACTCTTGGTTACACGGGTTCAACCGGGAGATCCACCGGGCCTCACCTGCACTGGGGACTGAGGCTGGTCGACGAGTATGTCGATCCCCATTCCATGATGTATCTTTCATTTGATTGAAAAAACGGAGGGCCCCTGGCATTCGCCCTTCGGTCGTGGTTCTACGGTTTGGATGGCATGATCCCGTCAAAGCACTGCAGACATAAACTCTCCTGAGGAATGAGCAGGGATGCCACGAAGGCATCCATGGTATTGAACTTGACGGAGTCCGCATCTATCGTGCGGGCAACCCATGTCTCCAGATCTACCAGCTGCTCCATCGACAGGATGCCGGCCGTCTTAGCGTGTTTTCGTGCCAGCAATTCTCCTCCGGATCGGGTGGAGATTCCGTAGGCGCAGGGATACATGAGGGGCGGGCAGGCAATCCGCACATGGATCTCTTTCGCCCCCGCCTTTTTGAGGTCTTTCACCTTGTTGAGGATCTGTGTCCCCCGGACGATCGAATCATCGCAGAGGACGACCTTCTTGCCTTTCACGTAGGGGAGAACGGACAGCTTGCGCTTGGCCATCTTCTCACGGGCAACCTGGGTGATCTGGGTATAACTGCGGTCGGCGTACCGGTTGTAGAGAAACACATCCTGATAACTGATCCCCGATCGCCGGTGGTATCCGAGCGCGTGTCCGACACCCGACATGGGGACGGGCGCGACGATGTCCGCAACGATGTTTCCTTCGTCAATATCCCTCTGGGCGAGACTTTCCCCGAGGTTGTTACGCGCCTCCTGTACGTATACGCCGTCTACGATGGAGTCGATGCTCGCGGTATATGCCCATTCAAAGGCACAGTGTGCCCTGCGGGGAGAGTCGAGTTGCCCTGCCGTCTGAATCCCCTCATCGTTGATAAGGACGATCTCCCCCGGGGCCACGTCCCGGAAGATTTCCATGTCCATATTTTGAATGGCCCGTGATTCCGAACTCACGGCACAGCGCTCGGAGTCCCCGCCGAGAATGAGAGGCCGGAATCCATAGATGTCTCTGGAGGCGTAAATGCCCTCCCCGGTCAGAACCACCAGGGAATAAGAACCTTCGATCTTTTCCGAGAGCGCGGATATGCCCCTCACGATATTGCCCTCACCCTCCTCGATAATAATCTTGGAGATGATTTCTATGTCGTACCCCTTGTAGAACGATTTTCCCCGGTTCATCATATCTTCCATGAGGGCGTCGGCGTTGATGACATTGCCGCTGAAGGCAACCGCGATCTCCCCGGAACGGGTCAGCCATTTCATGGGCTGGCGGTCCCTCAGGCTTACGTGGCCGATGCCCCACGTACCCGTCAGGCTCCGCAGCTCTTCACCCGTGAATAGGGTGGTGACCCTCCCGTGATGGGTTATATGGTTGATCTCCGTGTCAAAGGTGGAAATGCCGCAGTATTCCTGCCCCCTGTGCTGCAGAAAATCCAGCCCCTGATAGATGTCATCTGCACAGGCCCTTCTTGAATATATGCCGAAGACACCGCAATTTTCCTCTATGAATTTCATGGTCCGGGTCGCTCCCCCTTGCTTCTGGATGGTGAATTATTATTAGTTAAAAACACCGCACATTGGCATGGCACTATATCTTTGTGACTCATGCCAATTCACAACTACGCATTCAACATCAATAATTATATTCTGATCAACCCATGTCCGCATGGTAGCTCTGAAGAGATTTCACGCGGCCGTGATCTTTCCGTATGGCGGCGATCCCTCTGACGGCCGCATGGGCCGCGGCTGCCGTGGTGATATAGGGGACCTTGTATTTAATGGCGGTCTTTCGGATGTATGAATCGTCATGCTTGCTCATCCTGCCGCTCGGCGTGTTGATCACGAGCTGGATCTCATGGTTTTTTATCCCGTCGGTTATATTGGGGCGTCCCTCGTGCATCTTGAGTATCAGTTCCGAGGCGATCCCGTGCTCCGCCAGGAAGCGGTTGCTTCCCTTGGTGGCCTTCAACTTGAAGCCGAGTTTCTCGAATTCTCTTGCCACATCGAGGATGGCATTTTTATCGTCGTCATACGCGGTGATCAATACGGTGCCCTCTTCGGGGAGGACCTGGCCGGTGGCCTCCTGCGCCTTGAAAAACGCGAGACCGAATGAATCGGCCATTCCCAGGACCTCTCCCGTTGACCGCATCTCCGGTCCCAGGAGTGGGTCGACCCCCGGAAACATATTGAAGGGGAAG
>CAZNBR010000247.1:0-3482 GCA_964571315.1 uncultured Syntrophaceae bacterium | reverse complement strand
GATCGAGTGGGTCAGGCTCCTCTACACCCATCCGGCGTCCCTGGATAACGAACTCTTCCGAACCATCCGTGATCTTGGCACGGTGTGCGACTATATCGATATTCCCGTACAGCACATCGACAACGCCATCCTCGGTGCAATGAACAGGAAGGGTACCAGCAGCTTCATACGGGAGATGATAGCGCATGCCCGAAAGATTATTCCCGGCGTTGCGCTAAGGACGTCACTGATCGTAGGCTTTCCCGGCGAGACGCAGGAGGCGTTTGATCGGCTCCTTGCCTTTGTGAGAGAGACGCGATTTGATCATCTGGGGGTCTTCGAGTACTCGAGAGAAGAGGGAACCAAGGCTGCGGCGCTCCCCGGGCATATCCCGGAGGAGGTTAAAGGGCTCCGACGGGGGATCATCATGGAGGAACAGGCATCGATCTCCCGCGAAATCAATCAATCTCTTGTCGGAAGTACAACGGAAGTGGTCATAGAAGAGCCGTCGGATCTTCCGGGGTATGACTACATCGGAAGATCAAGGCGGCAGGCTCCCGACATAGACGGAATCACCTACGTCAAGACGGGGCGGAGGGCCATCGGGGATATCGTGACGTGCACCATTACCTCGGCGGATGAGTATGACCTGTTCGCCGAAGAGGGGACCTCAGGCAGCGGCTGAAAAAATCGGACCCGAAGCTTCAAGGCATTCGTACTGCCGGAGGATTTGCCTTTTCTTCTTTTATACTTATCTTAGCGCAGAGAACGAGAGAGAAAATTTGTGTTGACTTTTTACAGGAGGGGCATAATAGAGCACGGGAAATTCCCGGGTTCAAGGAGAAGACGGAATGTTACTGATAGAAGACCTGCAGGTGAAACTGGGGAACAAGAAGATCCTCAAGCACGTGGATCTGGAGATCCTCCCCGGAGAGACCCATATCCTGTTCGGACCGAACGGATCGGGGAAGACCTCTCTGTTGATGACGATCATGGGGTATCCGCAGTATAAGGTAACTGGCGGAAAGATCACATTCAAGGGTGAGGATATCACGCATATGACGATCGATGACCGGGCCCGGCTCGGGATCGGGATGTCCTACCAGCGGCCGCCCAGCATACAGGGCCTGAAGACACGGCGGATCATTGAAGCCTGCTCGCACAACGGTATCAATGTCGATGCCCTTGCCGCGAGGATGAACTTCACGGATTTTCTTGACCGCGACATCAATGTGGGGTTCTCGGGGGGCGAGATCAAGCGGTCCGAACTCCTGCAGCTGATGGCACAGGATGCCGATCTGGCGCTCTTTGACGAACCCGAATCAGGCGTTGATCTCGAAAACATTTCCCTGATAGGAAACACGATCAACGCTCTCCTGCAGCGGGATTCCGGTGAGCAACCTTGTGGGGCTGCAAAACAGTGTGAACCGGCACGACCCTGTAAAACCGTGAAATCGTGTGAACCGGCGAAATCGTCTAAAGGGGAAACGCCTTTTAAAACGGTAAAAGAACTGGGCAAGACCCGGACAAAGATGGGCCTGATCATCACGCATACGGGGTTTATCCTCGATTATGTGACGGCGGACAGGGGACTGGTCCTCTACAATGGTGTGGTGGCGGGAAAGGGCCACCCGGAAGAGATATTCAGGCAGATCCGGAAGGTGGGATACAGGGAGTGTGCACGATGCGCAGCTTAGACGACAGGGCCCACGAGGCGAAGAATAAAAAGGCGGCGATCGGGCCGGATATCGATCTGGATACCTACTCTCTCGAATCCCCCACGCATGTCGATGTGAAAGATCTGAAAATGATGCCTGACGCGGACAAGGAGAAAATGGCCTTTGCCGGGCTTGATATCAGCGAGAAGGAGCGCTCCGGTACGTACATCCAGAAGGATGCCTTCTCTATTCACTCCGGTTCACATCAGGACGGCTTGGAGATCATTCCCATCAGGAAGGCGCTCAAAGAGATGGACTGGATACAGGAATATTACTGGAAGCTGGCGTCTGTGGATACGGACAAGTATACGGCACGCGCCCGCCTCGATCTACAGAACGGCTACGTGATCCGGGCGCTTCCGGGGAAAAAGATCACCCTCCCGGCGCAGGCATGCCTCTACCTTGAAAAAGAGGGGTTCAGCCAGAATGTGCACAATATCATTATAGCCGAGGAAGAGTCGGAACTGCACATCATCTCCGGTTGCGCCAGCGCCTCGCATGTGACGCGGGGCCTTCACGTGGGGATCTCGGAATTTTATGTGAAGAAGAACGCCAAGCTGAGCTTTACCATGATTCATCACTGGGCGGAGGACGTGGTGGTGAGACCCCGGTCTGTGGGGATAGTCGAAAAGGGCGGCCTCTTCCTCAGCAATTATATCTCCATGAAGCCGGTCAAGTCCGTCCAGATGTACCCGACGATATATCTTGTGGGGAAAGGGGCCGTGGCCCGGTCCTACAGCCTTCTTGTCGGGAGCCCCGGGTCGGAGCTGGATGTGGGCGGGCGGATCTATCTCAAGGCGAAGGACACGCGCGCGGAAATCGTCTCGCGGGCCATCACCAACGGGGGAAATATTATTTCCCGCGGGGATATCATCGCTGAGGTGCCGGGAGTCAGAGGACACCTTGAATGTCACGGCCTTATCCTCAACGGGGGTATCATGCATGCAATCCCCGAGTTGAAAGGTATGGTTGACGGCGTTGAACTGTCGCACGAGGCAGCGGTCGGTAAGATCGCACAGGAAGAGATCCTTTATCTGATGTCGCGCGGTCTGACGGAGGAGGAGGCAACCGCAACGATCGTGAGAGGATTCCTCAGTGTAGACATCCCCGATCTCCCCGCGCCGCTCAAGGCGGAGATCGATCGCGCGGTGGATCTGAGCCAGAAGGAGGTCATGTAGGTTTCATCAAGACCAGAAACGGCCTCCTTCCACGTGGTTTGTTGTATGCACCCACGGAAATGTGCTCGCAATTAGATCGTAGCGTTCTTAAAGCGTACCTCAATGTGCGCATTATGCCCTTAGTAATACGAAATCGAATGTTTATACAGTCGTGACTAAGCAGGATGAAGGGGGTAATTCATGAGAACACTCGTTGATCTGTGCAAACCCAGGGCGTCGGTTTTCGACAAAGCCCGCCTGGACACGGTTTACAACCTGGATGACTTGTCGTCGATTCACCCCGATGAGTTTCTATCCGAGAACTACGTCACCGAAGGCATGCGCATCCTCCTGACGGAGGCGTTCAATCGACTGGAAGGCAAAACCACCAGCGTCTCCGGCACGTTTCTCCTCAGTCAGTCCATGGGGGGCGGAAAGACGCACAACCTCATCACCCTGGGGCTCTTGGCGAAATACCCGAAATACCGTAAGCAGGTCATGGCAGATTTTTTCAAGCCGGGCGATCTGGGCGCGGTAATGATCGTCGCCTTCAGCGGCCGAAAAACCGGCACACCCTTCGGGATCTGGGGAGAGATCGCCGAGCAGCTCAACCGGAAAGCCGTCTTCA
>CAZNBR010000246.1:0-3489 GCA_964571315.1 uncultured Syntrophaceae bacterium | reverse complement strand
GCACAATCTATGCTTAAAAATGGAAAAAGCGAAGAGGTTGTGCAAAGGTCTCGACAGGCTATCCCCTTTACCTCATGGTCTTCGCGTGAATTGCGGGTTGAAGAAAACACCCATCGTATCCTCGATCTCCTTGACTCGATGAGACAGAAAGGCACGAATGGTCCGCCGCAGGCCACCTTTTTTGTCCTCGGATGGATCGCCGAACGCCTTCCCCATCTGGTGCGTGAGATACATTTCCGCGGACATGAAGTGGCATCCCACGGCTATTTTCACCAACGCTGTACGGAGTCCCCATCCGGAGAACTGGAAAAGGATCTGGGCGATAGCAAAAACCTTCTTGAAGATATCATCGGTGACCGTATATATGGATATCGTGCGCCGAGTTTTTCCATTGACGATGATGTCCTGAAGACCATCGAAGCGTGCGGGTATTCCTATGATTCCAGTTATAATTCATTTGCATTGCATGAGCGCTACGGAAAGGTAGATTTGAGCGGATATTCCCGAAAAGGTATTGCAATAAAATTATCAGAAAATTTTTATGAAATTCCAATTAGTAATTTAAAATTATTTAAGCGAATAAATTCTTTTAAAACAATTCAAAATTTAATATTTCCGTGGGGAGGCGGGGGGTATTTCCGCCTGATTCCCCTATTTATCTTTCGCCTGGGCGTTCAGTTGATACTGAAAAGAGAGGGGGCCTATCTCTTCTACATCCACCCTTGGGAGCTGGACCCGGGTCAGCCCAAAGTCGATACTATTCCAGCCTTTTACCGATTCAGGCATTACGCAAACCTGAGCCGGACTCGGCACAAGGTGTCAGCTCTCTTCAGCCGTATGAAGGGGTGTAATTTCGTGACCTGCCGCGACTATATGAAACTGACGGACAAAAAAGCGGATTCTCAGTGAAGGACATTTTCTGTAGTGTCATATCAATCAAGAAGTGTCATTTCGACCGCAGGGAGAAATCTTAATATACCTCTATCATTAATACCTCTCATCGCCGACGCTCCTCGAAAAAACTCTCAACTTCTTGCCGAGGGGGTATTTTGATCGCCACACCCGTCAGGATTGAGTTTCTGAAAAAGGACAAAGAGGTGTTGTGGGATGAGTATGTCCTCAATAACCCGCAGGGGACGCCGTATCACCTGTCGGGGTGGCGGAGGGCGATCGAGAGGGCGTACGGGCATACGTCTTACTGCCTGGTCGCATTGCGAAGCTCGGCCGATTCCTTCGGCAAGGCACACAGTACGATAGTGGGGGTGCTCCCCCTGATCCGTCTGAGGCATTTCATCTTTGGCAATTCGCTCGTTTCAATGCCATTCTGTGATCTTGCAGGTGTTATCGCCGACAACGGTACGATAGAGACGGAACTTCTCCAGCGTGCAATCCAGCTCGCACGCGAACTGCACTGCAGGGTGATAGAACTGAGACATACTTCCCCTCGTGTATGCTTTTCCGAAGGGGAGTATCTATTCGGGAGTGAGCAGGTCCAAATCGTTACCAAACGGCACAAGGTTCGTATGCTGCGTGAGGTGGCATCATCATCGGAGGACCTGATGCGGTCATTTAAGGCGAAGCTGAGGAGCCAGATACGACGTCCGATCAAGGATGGTCTCTATGCCGTCGTAGGAGAAATCGAGCTTCTCGACGATTTCTATGATGTATTTGCCCGGAATATGAGGGATCTGGGCTCTCCCGTTCATTCAAAACAGTTTATCAGGACGGTGTTTAACGAATTTCCCGAAAGATCGAAGTTTGTCATTGTGTATTATGAGAAAAGACCCCTCGCGTGCAGCATGATGATCGGATGCGGAGATACCCTGGAAAATCCCTGGGCGTCGGCACTGCACCAGTACAGTAGGATGAGTCCCAATATGCTTCTCTACTGGAAGATGCTTGAGTATGCCTGTGATAATGGATACGCGTATTTTGATTTTGGGAGATCATCGCCGGGGGAGGGGACGTACAGATTCAAGGAGCAGTGGGGCGCGCGCCCTTCTCCTCTGCACTGGGACTATGTCATTGCCGGTAAGTTCTCTGTCCCCGGCGAGGAAGAGGGGAAGGGCAGGCGGATTGCCGCGGCATGCTGGAGGAGGCTCCCCGTGCCGATTACCCGCCTCATAGGCCCTCCGATCAGGAAACATATCGGGTTATAGGGATACAAGTGGGAACGACATGAGGATCCAACGGACACTTCCACCGACGGTGGCGCCGATAAGCTTCCGGGATATTACGAACGGATTCAGGGGTATCCTCCGGGGCGGGCTGGAGATCGACCGGTTTGAGGAGGAACTGCGAGAATATTTCGGTATCAGTCACAGTTTTACGCTGTCATCCGGGCGGGCCGCGCTGACCGTCATTCTCCGGGCCCTCCACGCCCTTCATCCGGAGAGGGGTGTCGTGGTCATACCGGCATACACCTGCTATTCGGTGGCGGCGTCGATTGCCCGCGCGGGCCTGACATTAAAGCTGTGTGACGTAGAGGAGAAGACCCTGGATTTTGATTACGCGCGGCTTGAAGATATCGTAACCGGAAGCGACGCAGAGGATTTGTCGAAAATCCTGGCGGTTATCCCCACTCACCTCTTCGGTCTCCCTTCGGATATTAAGAGGGTGAAACGGATCACCTCAGGTCATGAAATTTTTATTGTCGAGGATGCCGCCCAGGCGCTGGGGGGGATGTATAGAAAAAATAAGATTGGAACAATGGGGGATGTCGGCTTTTTCAGCCTCAGCCGGGGCAAACCGATAACGACAGTCGAAGGGGGAATCGTCATCACCGACAGGGATGACATCGCCTCTGGAATTGAAGACCAGATCGAGGGGATACAACGGCATTCAATCGTCGGGACGATACCGCTGATCCTCAAGGCGCTCCTTCTTTCCGTTTTTGTCGATCCGGGGTTATACTGGTTTCCCAAGGGACTTCGGTTCCTGAAACTCGGCGAGACACTCTATCATGAGGGGTTTGATATAGGGTATCTGTCTCCTTTCCAGGCAGGCCTGGCGAGGGACTGGCAGCGCAGGATTGAGCACCTGAAACAGGCCCGCAGGGATCGGGCCCTGAGATTTCTACCGATAGGACGCAGCGACTCTTTTCGTAGCTATGTATCCGATGAAGATAAACTTCCGGATCTCCTCCGGTTCCCGCTCCTTTTCCGGGATGCGGGTTTCAGAGAGGACCAGGGGCGCCGCGAAGCGATGGACAGACTGGGGGTCGCGCCATCCTATCCGACCTCTATACAGGATGTCGAGGAGCTGAGAGACAGATTCACAGGTGAACATTACCCGGGCGCAGACCAGGTAGCGGCACATCTGATAACGCTCCCGATTCATCCATTGGTATCGGATGCCGATGTGGATGAGATTATCGAGCTCTTGAAAGACAGCCGGTGATCATCATAAGAAAGGTACCGAACCCGTATCATAGAAATACCCCAGTGAAACCATATGAGACCTTTGCAAAGCCATCATTATCTGTCATTT
>CAZNBR010000245.1:0-3492 GCA_964571315.1 uncultured Syntrophaceae bacterium | reverse complement strand
ATAGCCCAGGCGAATGTCCCTGTCGATGCAAAGGGAAAGTTTACGGGGGATCTCATCACGGCACGGAAGAGTGGAAATTACGTAACCGTAGGCCCGGGGGAGATAGATCTGATGGACGTATCCCCCAGTCAGCTTGTTTCTGTTGCTGCCGGTCTTATCCCGTTTCTTGAACATGATGATGCCAACCGGGCTCTGATGGGTTCCAATATGCAGCGTCAGGCCGTTCCTTTGCTCAAGCCGGAGGCGCCCCTTGTGGGGACCGGTATGGGGGCGGTTGTGGCGCGGGATTCGGGTGCCGTCATCGTGGCAAGTGAATCCGGTATTGTCGAGGATGTCGACGCCGCGAGGATTGTTATCAAACGCGATGTCAAAGATCTGGATGCGTCCGATATCGGTGTCGATATATACAGCTTGACCAAGTATCAGCGTTCAAACCAGAATACCTGTTTTAATCACAAACCCATCGTAGACAAGGGGGACAGGGTAAAAAAGGGAGACATTATAGCCGACGGCCCGGCTACCGATAACGGTGAACTGGCACTGGGCAGAAATGTTATGGTCGCCTTCATGCCATGGGGCGGATACAACTACGAAGATTCCATATTGATCAGTGAGAGAATCGCAAAGGATGACATCTATACCTCCGTGCATATAGAAGAATTCGAGACGGTGGCCAGAGATACCAAGCTGGGGAAGGAAGAGATTACACGGGATATCCCCAACGTGGGAGAGGATGCCCTGAGGAATCTGGATGAAAGCGGCATTGTCAGGATGGGTGCGTCGGTAAAAGCGGGTGATATCCTTGTGGGAAAAGTCACGCCCAAGGGTGAAACCCAGCTGTCGCCGGAGGAGAAGCTGCTGCGTGCCATATTCGGGGAAAAGGCAGGCGATGTCAGGGATACGTCTCTCAGAGTCCCGCCCGGTGTCGATGGCGTGGTCATAGATGCCAAGATATTCACCCGCAAGGGAGCCGATAAAGACAGCAGATCCAAGGAGATAGAAGACGAAGAGATCGAGAGTCTCCTGAAGGACAGGGATGATGAAACCAGGATTATTACCGGTAATGTGGAGAAAAAGATCTCCGAATTACTGGTAGGGAAACCCTCCGCTTCAAAACTGGTTGATCCGAACGGCAGGAAGGTCTTTCTGAAAAAGGCGGAAACCATCACGAGAGAGATCCTTGAGAATATCCCCTCCAGGCTCTGGAAGGATATAACGCTTGATGATTATGAGGCTGAAGAGAAGGTACGAGCCCTGCTTGGGGGTCTTGCCGAAAGGGTGGAAAGCGTCGAGGCGTTTTTCGCGGAGAAGATAGAGAAGATGAAGGTGGGGGATGAACTGCCGCCCGGCGTTATCAAACTGGTAAAGGTGTATGTTGCCATAAAGAGAAAACTCTCTGTCGGCGACAAGATGGCCGGAAGACACGGCAACAAGGGGGTGCTCTCGAGGATACTCCCGGAGGAGGACATGCCCTTCTTTGAGGACGGAACACCGGTCGATATCGTCTTGAATCCCCTCGGTGTGCCTTCGCGTATGAACGTCGGCCAGATCCTCGAAACCCATCTCGGGTGGGCGGCAAAGGGGCTGGGGGAAAAGATTCAGGCCCTTGTAAATAGCGCCGGTATGGATGTGGTGAGAAAAGAGCTGAAGGGGGTATACGCATCTCCCGAATTTGATGATTTTGTTGATGGAGCTACTGACGACGAAATCAGGAGACTTGCCCACAGGCTGGAAAAAGGGATTCCTATGGCCACCCCGGTCTTCGATGGGGCTCATGAGGATGAGATAAAGGATATGCTCAGGTCGGCCGGTCTGCCGGAAACGGGTCAGACGAGGCTTTTCGACGGCCGGACGGGAGAGCCCTTTGACCAGGATGTGACCGTGGGGATGATCTACATGTTGAAACTCCACCACCTTGTCGACGATAAGATCCATGCCAGGTCCATAGGGCCCTATTCCCTGGTTACCCAGCAGCCGCTTGGGGGAAAGGCACAGTTCGGCGGACAGAGACTGGGTGAAATGGAGGTATGGGCCATTGAAGCCTATGGCGCCGCCTACGCCCTGCAGGAGTTTCTGACCGTCAAGGCGGACGATGTGGTGGGGAGAACGAGGATGTACGAGGCTATCGTCAAGGGGGAACATACCCTCGAACCCGGACTGCCGGAGTCCTTTAACGTGCTGGTCAAGGAGCTGCAGGGCCTGGCCATTAATGTTGAATTGATAGAGGATGTGTAAGACCTGATCCTCTACAGAAACTTTTAGAAAACAAAGGGAGCGGTATCGAGTGGAAGATATCTATGGTTTTTTCGAGAAGCCTAAGGATCCAGTGAGGTTCAACGCCATCAAGGTGTCGCTGACCTCGCCGGAAACGATAATCTCGTGGTCTCGCGGCGAGGTCAAGAAGTCCGAGACTATCAATTACCGGACATTCAAGCCCGAGAGAGACGGCCTGTTCTGCGCGAAGATCTTCGGGCCGGTCAAGGACTACGAATGCCTCTGCGGTCGCTACAAGAGAATGAAACACCGGGGGATGGTGTGCGAGAAATGCGGCGTTGAGGTCATCCAGTCAAAGGTCCGCAGGGAGAGGATGGGGCATATAACCCTGGCATCACCGGTAGCACATATCTGGTTTCTTAAGAGCCTTCCCAGCAGGATAGGGAATGTCCTGGACCTCACACTGAAGGAGTTGGAGAGGGTCTTGTACTTTGAGTCGTGGATCGTCCTTGATCCGAAGAAGACCCCTCTGCAGAAGAAGGAGCTCCTTTCGGAAGACCGGTATCTGGAACTGTTGGATGAATACGGAGAGAATGTCTTTGAGGTGGGTATAGGCGCGGAAGCCATCAGAAAGCTTCTGGAAGAGATCAATCTTGAAGAGCTGGACAATGAGCTCCGGACCGAACTCCGGGAAGCCACTTCCGTTACGAAGAAGACAAAACTCGCGAAACGGTTGAAGGTCGTTGAGACGCTGAGAAAATCGGGGAACAGGCCGGAATGGATGGTCCTGACGGTGCTCCCGGTCATCCCTCCCGACCTGAGACCGCTGGTTCCTCTGGATGGCGGGCGTTTCGCCACCTCCGATCTCAATGATCTCTACCGGCGGGTCATCAACCGGAACAACCGTCTGAAACGGCTGCTGGAGCTCAATGCCCCGGAGATTATCATACGGAATGAAAAGAGGATGCTCCAGGAGGCCGTTGACTGCCTGTTCGACAATGGCAGGCGCGGTCGTGCGGTCACGGGTTCCAACAAGAGACCCCTGAAATCCTTGTCGGACATGCTCAAGGGGAAGCAGGGAAGATTCAGGCAGAATCTCCTCGGCAAAAGGGTCGATTACTCCGGAAGGTCCGTGATTACGGTGGGTCCCGATCTCAGATTGCACCAGTGCGGACTTCCCAAAAAGATGGCCCTCGAACTGTTCAAGCCCTTTATCTACAACCGGCTTGAGGAAAAGGGATATGTAACAACAGTAAAGAGCGCGAAGAAGATGGTCGA
>CAZNBR010000244.1:0-3495 GCA_964571315.1 uncultured Syntrophaceae bacterium | reverse complement strand
AAAAATCGGCCCCAAAACCGGTCTCGGGGGAAATGGGCCGCTGTGCAAAGGTCTCCTGTCTGAGGTTCTCCACCTGAAACCAGTCTTCAAGATCAACGGTGAAAAGGATGTGGCGGTCGGTTGTGTTCATAGGGTCGGTTCTGAAAGGAGACCTTTGAATTTTGTCATTTCGAGGAGTATTAACGACGAGAAATCTTATTAAGATTTCTCTCTTCGGTCGAAATGACAATTAACGATAGTCTTGCAAAGGCTCTGAAAGGAAGGGCGGCCCGTGCCTGAAGCAGAGGAACCTGGCACTGCTCCGCTCCTTGAGTTACAGAGAACAATAGCTGTAACCCCTTGGAGTTAGATGCAAATCTACCGATTGACTTTTTGGGCAGACCTGATTCTTGTACTACATATCCACCTGTAACAGGTAGCATTTCTTTTCGGCAAACACACCGGACCCCTTGTATAAAAGCCTTACCCCGGGCCTACCCTATCTTGCGACTGGCATCTGTCCTCCCACCGAATTTTCTCAGTTTTTTCATCTAATCCCTTCGCCAGCCCGGTGCCTTTCTGTGGGTGATAATAGTTAACTCCTTCAAATATTTCTATTTTCTCCCAAGGTAGGATTTCTTCTCTTTTTTAAAAAAGTAACTTTTTTCTTGCAATATACAATATGTAGTATTAATATGCAACAAAACCACCATATCTTGCGAAGATTTGTATTCATAAAAAAGAGGGGATGCTCGTGCACGGTAAGATAATGATAAAGAAAATCCCTTTGCAAGTCGCACAGCAGTTGGTGCTCATGGTCTTCCTCGCCACCATTGCCTACGCCGATTATGGTCTCCTGTTAAACTCCTTTAGAAACAAAGAATCTGCACTGCAGAATGTTCAAAGCCTGACTAAACAGACTCAAAATGTGGTCGCTGAAGAGATCCGGATGCCCGGGAGCGGCACTTGGTACAGGGTCTGTATCGGTCCTTTCGTCACAAAGGTTGAGGCTCTGGAGCAGAGAAGGGTCATGCGACAGGGCGGGTATAAGAGCGACATGATTGTTGTAAAGATCAACATAAATAACGTTATCACTTCCGGAATGCCTGACACGAAGGAGCTCCCCCCTGCTCAAACCAAGGCGGTTGTGCCTCCCCCAAAAGGGACGGTTACAGTGGAATGGGACGCCGGTAAAGATCCCGGCCTTGCCGGATACAAGATCTATTATGACACGGATTCCGGCCCTCCCTACGAGCCCGGTAAGGCTGACTCCGCTGACGAAGGTCCGCCGCCGATCCGGGTTGGCCGTGATGTTACCAGAATCACGCTTCATGGCTTGAGCAGTGGGAAAAAATATTTCTTTGCAATAACCTCTTTTAATGCGAGCGGTGTTGAAAGCGGATATTCAACAGAAATAGCGGCGCTTCCGGAGTATACAGGCACGAAAGCTCCCGGCATCGCCGATATAAAGCAGGTCAAAATAGAGCCCCCACCCCTCCCCAAAGCCCCAATCGCTGCCGCCGGAATACCTGATGACAAAAGGGGTGAGCGTGCCCCAATGAAAGAGCTGCCGGAATTAAAACAATCACCGCCTGCAGTGTCTCCCCTGCCTAAGCACAAGAACTCTTACAGAAAACCCCTGCCTTCTCGCCCCGCATCGCGTCCTGCATCACCCCTCCCCACCCCCTCAAAGTCAGGGGAAAAGGAATCTCTTATAGCTCCGGGCGACATTCTGAGAATAGAGGTCCCGGGGCAGAAAGAGATGAGCTATGATTACGACGTTGATCCCGGTGGTAACATCTATATGCTGATGGTTGGTAAAATCGAGGTCCAGGACCTTAGTGAAACCGGCCTCAGCGACAAATTAACCAAGGTGGTAAGAAAATTCATTGCCAAGGGAGACAGGGTATTAGTCCAGATCCTGGAACGGAGACGGTACATATATATCCGGGGCGGTGTGCGCTATCCCGGTTGGTATCGCGTCCCTTCCCGGACAACGTTGGACAACCTCCTTGCCCTGCCCGGGGGGTTGTTATCGAAGGAGGTTTATTCCGGAGTTAAACTCAAGCGTACTGTAGGGGGGGAAGATAAAGAGTTCAGCGTACACGGTGAAATTGGCCTCCGTCCAAATGATATCCTGGCTGTACCGATCCCCACGGCCTATCGGAAGGAAGCCGATAAGGGCGACCTGCTGTTTATCAGTATGCCCCAGAGGCAGGCCCCCGGAGCGCGACCTGACTCGACGGACTCGGCCGATTTACGCCAGTCACTGGGGCAAAATCGGATCGAGATTGACAGAAACGGTTATATCTATATCCCCAACTATGGGCACCTTTTGGCCAACCACTTGACAACCGAGGAAATCAAGAAAGAGATTGAAGCCCGGCTCCCCAAATACATTTCTATCCTCGACAAGGTAGAGGTCAGCATCATTGAGAAAAAACACTATGTCCAGGTGTTGGGGCATGTTGCAAGCCCGGGCTGGTATAATGTCCCGGAAACGGCAAATATCCAGGAAACCGTTACCATAGCCGGTGGAGCCGTTGACGGGGCGACCATGAGCGATGTCGTTATCCAGAGAAATCTGAATGGTGGTGCCGAAAAGGTAGGGGTAAACCTCTACCAGTTCACGATAACCGGTGACGGCAGACTCCTTACACCGATTCATGAAAATGATATCGTCTTTGTGCCGATCTCTTCCAATTTCGGCAATATCAAGAGGACCCTTATGGCTTGGTCTCCGCCTGCCGAACGGCTGGAGGAAGACGTCAAGGAAAAGGTCAGGATATTCGGAGCTGTCCGCAACCCGGGGATCTACGAGACCGAAGAGGATATGACCCTCATCGACCTCTTGGTCCTCGCCAGCGGAGAGGACCAGTATGCTGAGCTGACCGACATAGCAATCATACGGAACGGCAAGGTACAGACCCGCTTCGATCTGGAGGAATTCCTGCACGGGAAGGCCAAGGGGGGAACGAGACCTCTGCCCAAAATACGAGGAGGCGACACCGTTTACGTCACCCGCATCGAGACAAGAGAAAAAGAGGCTCAGGACAGGGTGTACATCGTCGGTAAGGTTCTGCGACCCGGGTCGTATGAACTGTATGACGACATGACCGTCCTCCAGGCCCTCGCATGGGCGGGTGGTTTGGCTGAATGGGCCGATTCTGACAACATCAAGATTGTTCGGATGGTAGATGGAAAGCAGGAGAATATCCCCTTCAACTACGAAAAAGGGGTGAGGGGAAGAGTTCCTGAGATCAATGTCCGGATGGCACCGAACGACACCATCATCGTGCCATAACTAGTGAGGATGCCCATATATCTTAATTTGGGGAGAAGGTTCATGAAAAATAAAGGGGAAACGATAGGGTTTTTGGTTTTTTGTCTCGTCACCGCAGTGATCCTGTCTTCATGCGCGACGGCGACGGACATGTCCACGCGGGCGACTCGCGTCAGGCTGGTTTCCGCCGAGCAGGTTCATCAATGCGAGGTTCAGTGTGAAGCCCTTGGAAA
>CAZNBR010000243.1:0-3510 GCA_964571315.1 uncultured Syntrophaceae bacterium | reverse complement strand
CCCATGGTCGAAATGACATATTCATCGAATTTGACTTTTTACGAGACCATCAAGAAAGGGTTGTATCATGGAGTCACTGGAAAGGGTCAGTACAGGGTTTGAAGGCCTCGACGAGATCATAGATTATCTGCGTCTCGGGGACAATGTCGTATGGCGAGTCAACGACATAAAGGATTATGAGAACTGTGCCCGGCTGTTCGTGGAGCGGGCGCTCCAGGACAAGAGGAAGGTCGTCTATATGCGCTTTTCCGACAGGGCGCCGATCCTTGAGAAACACCCCGACATACTGGTCCGGACCCTGGATACCAGCAGCGGATTTGAATCCTTTTTCACAGAGATTTACAGCATCGTCACACGGGAAGGGGATGGGGCATTCTACGTCTTCGACTGCCTCTCCGATCTTTTGTCGGTATGGGCCAGCGATCTCATGATAGCGAACTTTTTCATGAGTTCGTGCCCCTATCTGTTCGAGCTGAACACCGTGGCATACTTCGCGATTATCAGAGACAGCCATTCCTTCCAGACAACCGCCCGAATCCGCGAAACGACGCAGCTCTTTCTGGATCTCTATAACGACAGGGGAACCCTGTATGTCCATCCTCTGAAGGTATGGAAGCGCTATTCCACCACCATGTTCATGCCGCACATACGGGAGGGGAACCGCTTTGTTCCCGTCACCGACAGCACAGAGGCCGCCGAACTATCCCACATCATGTCCCGGGACGCAAAGGACCGGGCCAAGAGAAATCTCGATTATTGGGATCTCCTGTTTCTGCAGGCCGAAGAGCTCCTGGAGAAGCCCTGGGAATCGGAGGCGAAACAGAAGATGGTGGACAAACTGTGCAGCATCATGATCACCAGGGACCCCCGGATGTCGATCCTCGTGAAGGATAATCTTTCCCTTGAAGATATGCTGAGCATCAAGAACCGGCTCATAGGAACGGGCTTTGTCGGCGGAAAGACCACGGGTATGCTTCTTGCCAGAAAGATCCTCCTCAACGACCAGTCTTTCGACTGGAAGGGGCAGCTTGAACCCCACGATTCCTTCTACATCGGTTCGGACGTCTTCTACACCTATCTGGTTCAGAACGGCTGGTGGAAGCCCCTCATGGAACAGCAGAAGGCAGGAGAAAACTATTTCGAGGCGGCCAAGGAACTGGGAGGCAAGATACGGCAGGGGACCCTCCCGGAAGAGATTCGGGAACAGTTCCTCCAGATCATAGAATACTTCGGGCAATCACCCTTCATCGTCCGCTCCAGCAGCCTTCTCGAGGACGCATTCGGGAACGCCTTCGCCGGCAAGTACGAGAGCTGTTTCTGTGTGAACCAGGGCACTCCCGAAGAACGCCTTGCCCAGTTCGAAGAGGCCGTGAAGCGGGTGTATGCAAGCACGCTGAATGAAAACGCACTCAGCTACCGCCTTCAGAAGGGCCTGCAGCATGCGGATGAACAGATGGCGCTCCTGGTCCAGCGGGTCTCCGGGACCCGTCGCGGAACCTATTTCTTCCCGGATATAGCCGGGGTCGGCCTCTCCTACAACACCTTCGTCTGGAAAAAGGAGATGGATCCGCAGGCCGGCCTGCTCCGACTGGTCTTCGGGCTCGGGACGCGGGCGGTCAATCGCGTGGAGGGAGATTATCCGAGGATCGCGGCCCTGGATATGCCCCTTTTGAAACCGTACGCGGGGATGGAGGACACCAGAAAATTTTCCCAGAGGGATGTCGATCTGCTCGACATAGGGTCAAACTCCATCGAAACCGTCGAACTGCGCAAGCTGATGGGCGAAGGACTGGACCTGCGGATGGATCGTATAGCCGTCAGGGACCATGAGCTGACCCGGGAGATGAAAGATCTCGGCCTCACGGGGCAGGAGGCGTGGATCATCACCTTCGACGACCTGCTCTCCAAAACCCCCTTTGCCGGGGTGATGCACGCAATGCTCAAAAAGCTGGAGATCGTGTACAATTATCCGGTGGACATAGAGTTTACCGTCAATTTCACGAAGGATGACACATTCGAGATCAACCTGCTGCAGTGCCGGCCCCTCCAGACCATCGGGGAAGAAAAGATCGTTGAATTCCCCCGTAATATCAAACCGGCGAAGACCTTCTTCAAATCAGAGGGAAACTTTATCGGCGGCAGCATCTCCCAGAATATCAAGCGCATTATCTATATCGATCCCCCGGGGTACAGCGATCTTCCCCTCCAGGAGAAGTACGAAATAGCACGCCTGGTCGGGAGATTGAACCGACTGATCACCAGCAAAAAAGACCTCCCCGTGATGCTGCTGGGCCCGGGCAGATGGGGATCAACAACGCCGTCGCTGGGGATACCGGTTAACTTCTCGGAGATAAACAACATCACGGCACTGGGAGAGGTGGCGTACGTTCACGGCAACCTCATGCCGGAGCTCTCCTTCGGCTCCCATTTTTTCCTGGATCTCGTGGAAATGAGCATCTTCTACCTCGCCCTCTTCCCGGACGAGAAAGAAGTCACCTTCAATAAAGGGCTTCTGGACACCCGTCCCAATATCGTCACGGAGCTTGTCCTTAATTCCGGCGCCTATAAGGATATCGTCACGGTCTGCGACTTCGCGGAAGATGAGATGCAGCTGGTGGCGGATATCATATCGCAACGCGTACTGTGCTTTTCCCAACCATAAATTGACGCATTCGTAAAAAGTCAGATTTTCCCTCCCCTGGTGGGAGGGCTATAATAACTTTCCTCCTATTACCCTCCCCCACTTGCTGGGGGAGGCAGGAAGGGGCAAGGGGAGGGGGCAAATACTCTCCGAAATACAACTACTTTTCACCCCCACCCTCGCCCTCCCCCATCAAGGGGGAGGAGATTTTGGACTTTTTACGGGGTTATCAAATTGTAATAGGAAACAGAAAAAGAGCGTGGTATAAGGGGGCGTCTGATCGACCGGCATTGCCTGCCGGTCAGACGCGTTATTGCGTACAACACATACCATGGAAGGATTCAACATGAATACGATATTTTCTTTTACCGGTGCGGGAAAGATAGTGTTCGGCACCGGGGCATTTGAACAACTGGCCGAGCAGATAAAAACGCTGGGCGGCAGCAAGCCGCTGGTCGTCCTCGACAGAAACCTCTCCGCCGCGGGGCTGAAGAAGAGGGTGGCCGGCTATTTCAAAAAGGCCGGCATGGACATCGTCATCTTTGACAAGGTGGAGGGGGAACCCCCCCTGGAGCTGGCCGATGAAGGCGCGAAGGCGGCCGCGGCCGGAAAGTGCGATATCGTCGTGGGAATCGGCGGAGGGAGCACCATGGACGTGGCAAAGGCCGTGGCGGTCATCACCGCCAACAAGGGAAAGGCCAAGGACTACCTGGGGCTGGGCAATGTTCCCGGGCCGGGACTGCCCACCATCATGGTTCCGACAACCGCCGGCACGGGGAGCGAGGTCACCTTTACCTCCGTCTTCATACGCAAAGACCTGAACAAGAAGGAGGGGATGAACAGCCCCTACCTCTATCCCGATATCGCCC
>CAZNBR010000242.1:0-3515 GCA_964571315.1 uncultured Syntrophaceae bacterium | reverse complement strand
GGGGTATACCCTGAACACACTGTGCGCCGGTTCCCTTCAGACGATCATCAGCGGTTTCAACAAGATCGTCGGGGAGGAGTACCAGGGGATGCTGGTCGGCGGTGTGGAGAGCTACAGCCTGGCCCACTACTACATCTTTCATCCGCGGTACGAATTCGGACCCCATAGCCTCTGTTTCAATGATTCGAAGCTGGAGCTCGAAACGAACGCCCAGCCGGAAGAGGAGTATGGGGAATTGACGGCGGTCGCACTGGCCGATATCATCGCCTCCCGGTACGGGTTTGCCAGAATTGACCTGGACGCCTACGCCCTGCGGGATCATGAGAAGGCCCTCGCGGCGATCGGCGAAGGCCGTATCGGCGGACAGATCGAGCCGGTGACCATCAAACAGCGGAAGAAGGAAATCGTCGTCGATGCGGATGAACTGCCGGAGTCTTGTACCCTGGAAGAACTTATGGCATTGTCTCCGGATAATGAAGACGGGACGGCAACGGACGCGAATATAGCGCCCTGGGCCGATGGTGCCGCGTCGCTGATCATGCTGTCGGCCGAGAGGGCCCGCGAACTGGGGGCCAAGCCCCTGGCGAAGATGCTCGGCTTCGGGATCGCGGCGGGCAATCCGACGCTCCTTGAGAGGACGACGGGTCGCTCGATTGATAAGGCCCTGGCCATGTGTGGGGTGAAGCTCGGCGATCTTGATTTTCTCGATATCCATACCCCGTCGGCGGCCTACGGCCTTGCCGTGGAAGAGACGCTCGGGGAGGCGGTCTCGGGGAAGATAAACGTGGACGGCGGCAGCCTCGCCTTCGGGTATCCTGGCGCCGCAACCGGCGGCATCATGGCAACCGGTATGATCCACCGACTGGCAGGGGGAAAGGCCCGCCGAGGAATGATCAATGTCGGGGCCCTGGGGGGACAGGCCCTGTCGATTGTCATCGAAGGGTGCTGAGCTAGAGAGCGAAAATTGCGGCATATGATTATCAAATAACGTATATACTTCAAAGGGAGGTACCAATTTATGGATTTTGCACTGACAGAAGAGCAACAGATGCTTCAGGATATGGCTAAGAGCTTCGCCGAAGGCGAGATAGCTCCCCATGTGGATGAGGATGAGGAAAATCATCACTGGAGAAAAGAGATCTACGACAAGATGGCAGAACTGGGGTTTTTCGGCTTCAGCATCGACGAGGAGTTCGGCGGAAACGGGATGGGGTTTCTCGAGGGTGCCCTTGCCATTGAGCAGGTATCCAAGGTCCATACCTCCTGGCGGATGGCCTTCAACATGCAGGACTGGGGTCCGGCACTGACGATCCAGAAGTTTGGGACCGATGAGCAGAAAAAGGAGTATATCCCGAAATTTGTCAGCGGCGAGTATATCGGCAATTTTGCCATGACGGAACCCGATTTCGGCTCCGATGTGGCGGGGATGAAGTGTCGTGGCGACGACAAGGGCGATTACTTCCTCGTCAATGGATCCAAGGTTTTTGCTACAAATGGAACGATCGTTGACCACGGCCTCTTGTATGTCAAGACCGACAAGGACGCCGGGGCCAAAGGGATAACCTGCCTCATCATGGACTACAGCCTTCCCGGAATCACCCGCAAGAAAATGACAGAAAAGGTAGGGCTGTGGGCATCGGATACGGGAGAGGTGACCTTTGAAGACGTCAAGGTCCCCAAGGAACTTGTCCTGGGCGGGTTAAATAAGGGGTTCGCGATCTGCATGACGCAGCTGAACGCCACGCGGCTCGGCTGTGCGGCCGGCGCGCTGGGCCTATCCGGCGCTTGCCTGGATGCCTCGATCCAGTATGCCCAGGAGAGAAACCAGTTCGGGCAGCCGATAGGGAAGTACCAGTTGATCCAGCAGCAGATAGCCGAGATGAAGATGGAACACGAGGCGCTGGCGGCCCTGGTGTACAAGGCCGCCTGGCTGAAGGATCACAATATCCCGAATGTGATGGAAACCTCCATGGCGAAACTCTTTTCGGCAAAGGCCGCCGTCCATGCCGCGAATGAGTGCATGAAATTGCACGGATCCTTTGGCTATACGACGGAATATCCCTGTGGGCGGTTTCTGAGGGACAGTAAACAGTTCGAGACGCTGGAAGGTACCTCGAACATGCATACCATGATCGTCGCGAATGCGGCGCTGGGGTTTGCCAAGAACAGGGTATAGAACTATACGAAGAGACTACTCAGGTTACTAGGTTCACGGTTCACAACTCTCAACTGGTTACTGAATCGGATCTATCTACAAGGTGTTCATTGCTCACTGCGCTCTTATTGTGGACCGTGAACCTTGAGTAGTTATGCTGTGTCGAGACCAGGCCGTGCGCCGCCGGGGCTATTATGCAGGGATGTGTACAGGTTTACACGGGAGACGGAAAAGGGAAAACAACAGCGGCTCTGGGGCTTGCCCTGCGCGCTGTCGGGGCCGGGCTGAAGGTGTACCTGGCGCAGTTCGTCAAGGGCATGCATTACAGTGAACTCGATGCCCTTGCCCGGCTTGACGACTCCATCACGGTGAAACAGTACGGCCGAGATTGTTTCATATATGAACAGCCTGACGAAAAGGATATACAGGCTGCTCGCGACGGTCTTGAAGAGACCCGGCGCATCATGTCCTCAGGCGCCTACGATATGATCATACTTGATGAGGCCAATATCGCAACATACTATAATCTTTTTTCGGTAGACGACCTTCTCGGATTCATTAATGCGAAGCCGGATGGTGTTGAGCTGGTCATTACGGGGAGGAAAGCCGATGAGAGGATCATCGAACGGGCCGACTTGGTAACGGAAATGAAGGAGATCAAACACTACTATACGAAAGGGGTGCAAGCCCGCAGCGGCATAGAAAAATGACACGTTCATTGTAAGGAGATTGCATGGGGTGAAGATTTTGTGTGGTGGGGGCATTCGGTCCGGGCACGCCCAATCTGGATTCCGCGAACAGGGTACGTAATATCCTGGAGCAGGGAGCATGATATCAGACGATATCCAGCCGTATATAGAGGGTGTGCTCAGGCATGACAGGCGGATGATCTCCAAGACCATTACGCTGATTGAAAGCACGCTCTCGGCTCACAAGAAAGCGGCGCGATTTGTTATCGATCAGCTGCTTCCTCACACGGGAAGGGCGATACGGCTCGGGATAACAGGGGTGCCGGGCGCTGGCAAAAGCACCTTTATAGAAGCCCTCGGCATGATGCTGGTGAAAAAAGGATACAGCGTGGCTGTCCTTGCCGTTGATCCGAGCAGCGTAAGGAGCGGGGGAAGCATCCTGGCGGACAAGACCCGGATGGAGAAACTTTCTGTTGAGGAGAAGGCATTTATCCGGCCTTCTCCCTCGGGAGGCACCCTCGGGGGCGTTGCAAGCAAGACCAGGGAAACCATGCTTGTGTGTGAGGCTGCCGGCTTTGATGTGGTGATTGTCGAAACGGTGGGCTCCGGTCAGTCCGACGTTGCGGTGGTCTCCATGGTTGATTTCTTCCTGATGCTGATGATATCCGGGG
>CAZNBR010000241.1:0-3516 GCA_964571315.1 uncultured Syntrophaceae bacterium | reverse complement strand
ATCAGCGGGAAGGAAAGGGGAGTTGCACGCTCCGGCCTTCTGGGCCTCCTGGCGGAGATTGACGGGGTCTGGGTCCCTTCCCTGCACGGCGGGGGAAAGAAGATAAAGAAGCGGGCGGTAGCCGATCTGGAGAAGTGGCGCGGTCCGTCGAGACCGATCGTACCGATCGTCGGGACCGTCCATGACCGGATAACGCTGGAGGTAGCCCGGGGCTGCACCAGGGGATGCCGCTTCTGTCAGGCAGGAATGGTCTGGAGACCCGTCCGAGAGAGGTCGCCCGGCACCCTGGAAGAGATGGCGCGGGAGATGCTCTCTTCAACGGGACATGACGAGATATCCCTCCTGTCCCTCAGCTCCGGTGATTATTCCTGCATCGAGCACCTCCTGACATCGCTCATGGATCAGTATTACGACAACCGGGTTGCCCTCGCCCTCCCCTCTCTGAGGGTGGAGACCCTGACCGATAAACTGATCAATCAGATAAAGAGGGTCCGCAAGACAAGCTTCACGCTCGCGCCGGAGGCGGGGACGCAGCGGCTTCGGGACGTGATCAACAAGGGAAACACCGAGGAGGCACTCCTGGCCACAGTGCGAAAGGTCTTCGACGCGGGGTGGAAATCGATCAAGCTCTACTTCATGATCGGGCTGCCCTCCGAAACGCAGGAAGACCTCGAAGGGATCGTCGATCTCGCCTATAAGGTGCTCAAAGAGGGGCAAACCCGGCGGCAGGTTACCGTCAGCATTTCCACCTTCGTGCCGAAACCCTTCACCCCCTTCCAGTGGCACCGGCAGATAACGATCGCCGAAACACGGGAGAAACAGGAATTCTTCAAGAAGCATATCCGTCACAAGAACCTGAAGCTCAAGTGGCATGACCGTGAGATGAGTTTTCTCGAGGGCCTTCTGGCACGGGGAGACGAGAGGATGAGTGATCTCGTGGCACGGGTCTTCCATGCGGGATGCCGCTTCGACGGCTGGAGCGACCGGTTCCGGTTTGATCCCTGGCAGCACGCCTTAGGGGAGACGGGGATAGACGCGGCCGGTTATCTCGCGGAAAAAAATACGGACGATCCGCTTCCCTGGGATATAATCGACTGCGGCGTGGACAGGGCCTTTCTCACAGAAGAATATAAAAAATCCCTGGACACACAGCTGACCGGAGATTGCCGATCCGCGGGGTGTCATACGTGCGGGGCATGCTCGGACGGACTGCAAATGATCACCACCGAAGAACCGAGCGCCGCCGCATCCCCCCCGAAACGAGCCTCCTCTCTTCACGACGGGGTGGTCACACGGGTCAGGATACAATTTTCAAAGCGGGGGAAGGCCGGCCTGCTGTCGCACCTGGAGCTTTCTTCCGCTATCGTTCGCGCGATAAACATAAGCGGCTTTTCCTTCGCCTTTTCGGAGGGGTTTCATCCCCACCCCAAGATATCCTTCCCTTACGCCCTCCCGGTCGGGATAGAAAGCCTACGCGAATACGCTGACATCCAGCTTCGAGGATACCGGAGCTCCCCGGAGGAGTTTGTCCTCAGGGTAAATCGAGTCCTGCCCGAGGGGATAGAAATCCTGGGCGCTGCGCCGATTTCTCCCCATGCCGCATCGCTGTCCGATCTCATTGAGGGGTTTGACTATCAGCTCCATCTGCCGTCTGCGCCCGCCCTGTCCCCTGGATCGGCTCCGGCCGAGAGGATACAGGCCTTTCTGGGCGCCAACACCTTTACGGTGTCCAGGGACAGGAGGGGGGTGACCGCCGAAAAGAACATACGCCCGCTGGTGACATCCCTTGCCTTCGACACAAAAGAGTCCGTGCTTTCGGTATCGACGCGGTTCGATCCGTCCGGCGGGGTCAAACCCCTGGAGATCCTGACACAGGTCGTCGGCTACGACGACGAGTCAGCAAGAGGAATTCGAATCATAAAGACTGGCGTTCGCTGCAAAAGAGAGCCCTTTGAGGGGCTGGACAAGAGTGCCCTGCAGGGCGCTGAGCTTGTATAGACGTACAAGGAAAGAAAACCGGATGTCAAAGGAAATCATATTTAACTGCACCGAATACGAGACACGGATCGCCATACTGGAAGATCGGGAGCTGGCGAACCTGTATGTGGAAAGGATCGATGAACGGTCCATAGCCGGAAACATATATAAGGGGAAGGTGGTTCGCATCGTTCCGGGTATTCAGGCCGCCTTTGTTGACATAGGCCTTGAACGCACCGCGTTTCTGTACGTCGCGGATACCTATCATGAAATATCCAGAGAGATGGACCTCTTCACCAACGGAGATGACAACCCCATAGAATTAGAATGCCCTCCGAAAAACTATACCCGCCCCATGGAGAACATTTTGAAGGAAGGACAGGAGGTCCTCGTTCAGGTATCAAAGGAATCGCTGGGGACCAAGGGCGCACGGGTCACCACGCATATATCGCTGCCGGGGAGAAACCTCGTCTCGATGCCGACATCACATCATACCGGCATCTCGAAAAGGATCACCGACGAGCAGGAGCGGGAACGGCTGAGGGAGATCATAGAGAGGTTGCGTCCCGAGGAGTACGGCTTTATCGCACGGACCGCAAGTGAAGGGGCGCAGGAGGCCGAGCTGAAGGGTGATTTCGATTATCTTTGCAAACTGTGGAACACCATCAGGGAAAAGGAACAGCGCACCAGTGCCCCGGGGCTTGTGCACAGAGAACTGAGTATGACACTCCGGGCGATCCGCGATCTCTACACAAAAGACGTGGAAAGGATCGTCATTGATTCAGAGGAAGAATACAAAGAGACAATCGATTTCATAGACACCTTCATGCCGAACATGAAGTATTCGGTCGATCTGTACCAGGACGCGGTGCCCATCTTCGATCATTTCGGCATCGAGCTGGACATAAGCAAGATGCTCCGCAAAAAGGTGTGGCTGAAGTCGGGGGGATACATCGTCATAGAAGAGACGGAGGCCCTGTGCGCGATAGATGTGAACACCGGAAAATATATAGGCAAGAAAAACATGGAGGAGACTATCCTCAAGACAAATATGGAGGCCGTCAAGGAGATTGCCTACCAGCTCCCCGTACGGAACATAGGGGGGATCATCATCATCGATTTCATAGACATGGAGATGGAGACAAACCGCGAAAAGGTGTTTGACGCCCTCACGGCGGAGATGGAAAAAGACCGAAGCAAGACCAACATACAGAAGATATCGGAAATCGGTCTCATCGAAATGACCCGCCAGAGGAGAAGAAAGAGCCTGAGAGACACCATGTGCGAGACATGTCCGTACTGCTCAGGCAGGGGAAAGGTTAAATCCAAGGCAAGCGTCTGTTACGAGATATTCAGAGAGGTGGAGAGAGAGGCAGCGTACGGAGCCGCGGAAACATTCTGCGTGCTTGTCCATCCGGAGGTGGCACAACTCCTTCTGGAAGACGAAAACAATGTCCTGAAAAATCTGGAAACGAAGCTGGGCCGAAAGGTCCTGGTAGAAACAGACAACAGCTTCCACCAGGAGAATTTCGAGATAAT
>CAZNBR010000240.1:0-3542 GCA_964571315.1 uncultured Syntrophaceae bacterium | reverse complement strand
ATGCCGAAACCGCAATTCTGGAATAATTCGAAGAGATACTACGACCTGAAGAGTTTCTTCGTCAACAGGTTCGGCTGCAAGGTCTACAAGCTGCAGATAGATGCCGGATTTACCTGCCCCAACCGAGACGGAACAGTGGGAAAAGGCGGGTGCATCTACTGTGACGGCCGCTTCTCCCGGCTGAGGCGGCAGGGGCCCCTGCCATCGGTGGCCGAGCAGATCCGGAGCGGCAAGGAGTTCTACCGGGGGAAGAGGGGGGCGCAGAAGTTCATCGCCTACTTTCAGACTGCCACCAACACCTATGCCCCCCTAGACAGGCTCAGGGCCCTCTACGATGAGGCCCTGTCGCAGGATGATATCGTGGGGATGTCCGTCGGTACACGCCCCGACTGCGTCCCCGATGAGGTGGTCCGTCTCTTCGAAGAATACGCCCTGGATCGGCATGTGTGGCTGGAATACGGCCTTCAGTCGATCCATAACAGCACCCTCAAACTGATCAACAGGGGACACGATTTCGAGACATTTATGGACGCGGTGGACCGGACCGCACACCGCAATATCAATATCTGCGTCCATATCATCGTCGGGCTCCCGGGAGAGACGGGAGAAGATATCATGCAGACGGCGAGGGTGCTGGCATCCCTGCCGATCCAGGGGATAAAGATACACCTCCTGCTGGCCCTCTCCGGCACCCCCCTCGGAGATCTCTACGAGAAAGGAGAGATCCGGATGATGACAGAGGGTGAGTACGTCTCCACGGTCTGCGACATTCTCGAGGTGCTCCCCCCCGAGGTGGTGATACAGCGGTTGACCGCGGACGGATACCGGGATATCTACCTGGCCCCCGGCTGGGGGATAAACAAGATGGCGGTCCTCAATGCGATCGACGACGAACTGGAACTGAGAGGCTCCTGGCAGGGGAAGTTCCGGTCCCCGGTTTATCCGTGACATGGACGGGAGAGGGAGCAGGGAACACGTCAATCGCTTCCACACTTCGCGTGGATGGGCATATTTTTTTCTTGCAATTGTTTAAAAAGTGAGTGATTAGTGCGCTGCACGTAGTAGAATTCCCTATTCATCCTGTCCGACAGTCCGATTTTTCAGGCATCACGATTCTTTCTTTCAGGTGAGAAGAGATGCATGATGAGAGAAAAACAACAAAAGAGCTTATCGAGGAGGTGAAAACCCTCCGACAACTAATTTCCACGTTAGAAAAATCGAATATAGAACTGAGCGCTGAGATAGACAGGCTGAAGGATACCCAAGGGAAGTATAGATCCATAGCCGAAGATCTGGCCGAGGGATACTTCGAGGTTGATCTCGCGGGAAATTTCACCTTTTTCAACGATGCGATGTGCAGAATGCTGGACTATTCGCCCGACGAACTGATGGGTATGAATAACAGGGTATATACCACGCCGGAAACCGCCCGCCGCATGTATCAGATCTTCAGTGACATCTATCGGACGGGAACCCCGGCGAGGGTCACGGATTACGGGGTCGTCTTAAAAGACGGGAGTCGGAAAATCGTGGACCTTTCCGCCTATCTGATTCGTGATCCGAACGGGAACCCCATCGGGTTCTTCGGCCTCGAATGTGATGTCACCGAACGGATAGAGACGGAGGATGCCCTCCGGAAGAGCGAGGGGCGATACCGAACGATCCTTGATACGATCGAGGACGGGTACTACGAGGTTGACCTTGCCGGAGACCTGACATTCTGCAACGATTCCATGTGCAGGATTGCCGGTGTTGCATATGAAGAGCTGCTGGGCATGAACAATCGCAGGTACGTCAGCCCGGAGACGGCAAAGGAGATGTACCGGGTCTTCAGCAAGACATACCGGACGGGGAAACCGGCGGAGCTGACAGACTATGAGATCATACGGCCCGACGGAACCAGGAGGATCGCCGGGTTATCGACAACGCTCATGCGGGATTCAGGGGGAGCCCCTAGTGGGTTCTGCGGTATCGTCCGCGACTTGACGGAGAGGAGACGGGGGGAAAGGCTGTATCAGACCGTCGCGGAGCAGTCGTTTGCCGGTATGTATGTAATTCGCAAGGGAAGATTCCTGTATATCAACGCCCGGGCCGCGGGCTATACCGGTCATACCCCTGAAGAGCTGATGGGGAAGGACTCCATGAGCATCGTCCATCCCGACGACCGTGAGACATTAAAAGAACACGCCGGGGAGATGCTGAAGGGGAAACGCACGTCATTCTATGAGTATCGAATGGTTACGAAGACCGGGGACATCCGCTGGATCATCGAAACCGTTACCCCTATTATTTTCGAAGGCGAACCGGCAACCCTGGGAAGCTCCATGGATATCACGGATCGCAAGAGGATTGAAGAGGAGTTGCGCGCCTCGGAGATTCTATACCGGACCATTATTGCAAACACCGGTGTCGCCATGTTGATCCTGGAGGATGATATGACCATATCCATGACGAACAGCGGGTTCGAAGAGATGGTGGGGTATCGGGCCGATGAGATAGAGGGGAAGAAGAAATGGACGGAATTTGTAGCGAAGAGTGATCTGAAGAGGATGGTGAGATACCACCGCGCGAGGAGAAAAGACCCGGATGCCGCCTCGTCGAATTATGAGGCCAAGCTGATCGGCAGGGCGGGTCGCACTCTGGATGTCTTTCTCACCGTTTCCACAATGCCGGGAACCAGACAGAATGTGATCTCCCTGGTTGATATCACCGAGAGAAAGGAGATGGAAGAGAGCCTCAGGTATATGGGTACCCATGACAGCCTGACGGATCTTTACAACAGGGCCTTCTTTGAGGAGGAGATGGCGAGGCTTGAACGGGGAAGGATGTTCCCTGTCAGCATTGTCATGGTGGATGTGGATGGATTAAAGGCGGTCAACGACACCGAGGGGCATAAGGCGGGGGATGATCTGTTGAAACGCGCGGCGCAGGTATTGCGTGAAGCCTTTCGCACAGAGGATCTTGTGGCGAGGATCGGCGGAGATGAATTCTCCGTGATCCTGCCCGGGACGGACGCCCGGGTAACCCGGAAGACCATCAAGCGCGTCAGGCATTCTCTGACCGTCCATAATACAGGCTACCCCGACTTTCCGCTCAGTCTGTCCATAGGTTCCGCAACGGGGAAGAAAGGCTCCCTCCTCGCCGGTATTCAGAGCAGGGCGGACAAACTCATGTATGAAGAAAAGATGGCCAAAAGGGAACCGGGCCATCCTGCCGTATCTCAGGAAGATTCCGCCGGTCAGCATCGACCTCTGTGAAACCACCAGAACTGGCGGGACCACAACATACTATACCACTTCGATATTCTTAGAAGTATCCAGCTTTGTCGGGCGTTGCCGACAACTCTAAATTTTACCCCGCTTTTCCATATCGATGGCTTTGGAAAAAGTCACTCTTCTCCGTTCAGAACCATTGGGGGATACTGTGGTTGCCCGGCTAAAGGTCTAAAATTCGTGCTGGCGTCGTGTCAACGATACTCTGTCATTTTGAAGGAGTCTTCACGACTGAGAAATCTTAGATTTCTCCCTGCGGTCGAAATGACA
>CAZNBR010000239.1:0-3548 GCA_964571315.1 uncultured Syntrophaceae bacterium | reverse complement strand
TGTCATCCGAGGCCATCACCACATCACTTTCCAATTTTTTGCCGTAGGTAAAATAGAGTATCAGGTAGAGTAGAAAACCAATAATGATGATTAATGTTGTCATTCCTTACCTCCTTTCTTATGAGTCAAGAATTAAATAAACAAGCTACAATGTAGTTCCCCTCCTCCATAAAACTCACCGTCTCGTGAACTTACCCCTTCAGAAATTCAAAGTCAATTTTTTTTTAGCTGATTCTGCCCGCCCAATATGAAGTCATAGGGCACCGTGCGGGCGTATTCCCCCCACGCACGCGAAAACGAGTGCGAAAACGAGTTGCCCTCCCCCTTCCTTTCTGCTAGAACCACGACACCTAAGACCCGGTTTCTTCAAACCGGGCTTTTTCTTTTTTGAACGGAGATGTAAACCACAGACATGCGGAAACACAACATCAGGAATATAGCGATCATCGCCCACGTCGACCATGGAAAGACGACCCTCGTCGACGGGATGCTCAGACAGAGCGGCATTTTCAGGGAGAATCAGCAGATGACGGAGCGCGTCATGGATTCGATGGACCTCGAACGGGAGCGCGGCATCACGATCCTGTCGAAGAACACGGCCATCTGGTACGGCGATGTCAAGATCAATATTGTCGACACCCCCGGTCACGCCGATTTCGGCGGTGAGGTGGAGCGGGGCCTCAATCTGGTCGACGGCGCGCTCCTGCTCGTTGATGCCAGCGAAGGCCCGCTGCCGCAGACCCGTTTCGTCGTCAAGAAGGCCCTCGCCAAACGCCTGCCGATGATTGTGGTCATCAACAAGATCGATCGCGGCGATTCGCGGGTGGAAGAGGTTATCAACGAGGTGTACGACCTCTTTATCGACCTTGACGCGACCGAAGAACAGATAGAATTCCCGATACTCTATACCAATGCCAAGACGGGGGTTGCACACGTGAAGCAGGGAGACGACTCCGCCAATCTTCGGCCCCTGTTCGATACAATTGTTTCTCATGTCCCCGCGCCCACGGCTGATGACGGGGCGATCCCACAGTTTCTGGTCACCAATCTCGACTATGACCCCTATGTCGGGCAGGTCGCCATCGGCCGGCTGGCGAACGGCATTCTGGAGATGAACAGGAGCTATTCCCTGTGCGGCATGGACAAGGTTACCTCAGGGGTAAAATTCTCTGCCCTCTATACCTTCGACGGACTGCGAAAGCTGCCGGTCGACCGGGTGGAGGCGGGGGACATCATCGCCGTCGCCGGCGTCGATGGACTGACCATCGGCGACACGATATCGTCCCTGGAAGACCCCGTCCCGCTCCCCCGCATCTATATCGACGAACCGACCGTCTCGATGGTCTTTTACGTCAACAACAGTCCCACCGCCGGCAGCGACGGAAAGTACCTGACCTCGCGCCACCTGAAGGACCGTCTGGAGAAGGAAACCCTGCGCAACGTCGCCCTGAAGATCAAATTTCTCGAACGCAAGGACATGTTCGAGGTCTGCGGCCGCGGCGAACTGCAGATGGCCGTCCTGATAGAGACCATGCGCAGGGAAGGGTACGAATTCATGGTATCCAAACCGCAGGTGATCACCAGAGAGGAGGGAAGCCGGGTCCTCGAGCCGACCGAGCGCCTCCTGATCGATATCCCGGAAGAGTTCATCGGGACCATCACCGAGGTGGTCTCCAGGCGCAGGGGGCGTATGACGAACCTGATCAACAAAGGCAGCGGCCGGACCAAGCTTGAGTTCGTCATACCGTCGCGCGGACTGATCGGCTTTCGAAACCACTTTCTCACGGACACCAAGGGGGCCGGCGTCATGAATACGATCTTTGAGGGATACGAACCGTGGTTCGGCCCGATCCCCCAGCGGGCGAACGGGGCGCTGGTTGCCGACCGTGCCGGAAGGGTCACCCCCTACGCGAGCCTTGCCATGGAGGACAGGGGAGAACTCTCCGTTGAGATCGGGACCGACGTCTACGGCGGCATGATCATCGGAGAACGGAATCGGCCCGGAGACCTGAACGTGAATATCACCAAGGAGAAACACCTGACGAACATGCGCAGCGCCACATCGGATGCCACGGTTACCCTGCGCCCGCCGCGTCGCCTGTCGCTCGACCAGTCCATCGAATTTATCGCGGAAGACGAACTGATCGAGGTGACGCCGACAAGCATCCGCCTGCGCAAGATGAATCTTGAGACGAGCGGACGGCGCATCAACAAATAGGTGTCGTTTTCCCGGAGAGACCAACGGATTCTGTGATACGAGCAGGGGAGGTCGATGAGCAATGAAGGCAATGGTGCTGAATAAGGTATCCAGCTTTCAGGACACGAAGGCGCCCCTGGAGATGGCGGACCTGCCCGATCCCGTTCCGGGTGAGGGGGAGATCCTGGTCAGGGTTTCCGTGTGCGGGGTCTGCCACACGGAGCTCGATGAGATCGAGGGGAGGACGCCCCCGCCGAGATTTCCCGTTGTCCTGGGCCATGAGGTCGTGGGGAGGGTCGCCGGGGCCGGGGGCAAGACGAAGCGGTTTCAGATCGGGGACCGGGTCGGCGTTGGCTGGATTCACTCCGCCTGCGGCCGATGCACGTACTGCCTCTCCGGTAATGAAAATGTCTGTGAACAGTTCCGTGCCACCGGCAGGGACGCGAACGGCGGATACGCCGAGTATATGACCGTGCCGGAGGCCTTCGCCTATCCCATACCGGATGTCTTCTCCGACGCGCAGGCGGCCCCCCTGATGTGCGCCGGGGCCATCGGGTACCGGTCGCTGAGACTGGCGAATATCGAAGACGGACAGAACCTGGGCCTGACGGGCTTCGGGGCGTCCGCCTACCTGGTCCTCAAGATGGCTCGCCACGTGTATCCGAACTCCCCGATATTCGTCTTTGCCCGGAGTGAACGGGAACAGGCCTTCGCCAGAGAGCTGGGCGCCGTCTGGGCGGGCGGTACGGAAGACCGGTCCCCCGAGAGACTGCACAGTATTATCGATACCACCCCCGCCTGGAGGCCCGTCGTCGAGGCCCTGCAGAACCTCGAATGCGGCGGGCGGCTGGTCATCAATGCCATCCGGAAGGAAGATGCCGACAAAGACTGCCTCCTGAAGATCGACTATCCCGCCCACCTGTGGCTCGAAAAGGAGATCAAGAGCGTCGCCAATGTGGCCCGGAGAGATATCAGCGAATTTCTGCAACTGGCGGCCGAGATCCCCATAAAGCCCCATGTCCAGGAATTTCCCCTCAAAGAGGCCAACCGAGCCCTGTGCGAACTCAAAGAGGGAAACATCAGGGGAGGAAAGGTCCTCAGGATTGCCTGATCGTAATCAGTATCTTAACCCCGGCTCTTCACCGCTTGAAGCCCTCCTCTAGGACAAGGAGCAGCATGAGACGAAAAAGAGTCGCTGTCACTCTTTAATCGATAGTGGCACTCCAATCAGGACTTCTTCCTGAACTCCTTAGATGACGGATTTAGGTAAACATACAACAGTACAAATGGAAATATTGAAGAATGATATACCTGAAGAATGATATACCTTGACTTTACTGAGAATGAGAGT
>CAZNBR010000238.1:0-3549 GCA_964571315.1 uncultured Syntrophaceae bacterium | reverse complement strand
CCTTGATCAGCAATGATCCGAAGGCCATGCGGGCACAATGGGCCGGGGCTCCAAAATCGCAGTGTAACTGCGATGTGTAAATCTCTTCTACCAGTTCCCAGGGGATCAGACCGGATAATGTGATCCAGCGGTTGTCTCCCCGGAGATGACCGCTGAAGGGCAGGCAGAAATCCTTAAATGAAAGTTGTCTGACATTGTGTCGATACATTGCTGCTCCATGTGCACGGTTTTTGGCCCCCGGAGATCATTTTCCGGGCACCAATTACTCCAAAATATACACGTAACCTATTATATTGTCAAAGTATTTTACTTTTTCAGGAGACTCTTCTTAGACTTTGCCCGGGTTCCAATTGAATATGAATCGCCTGAGCATTCTCCGTGTTATATAACATTCGGACACTTACATTATGAGGATTGGGAACCATAAGATGGTTAATGTAAATTAAGGACATTATATATTAACTCAACTACGGGACGTGACATAGTTGTTTAACATATTGATATTATGACAAATAATACTTGAAGAGCCCAGTCTTTTGATTTATAGTGAGTTTTCCACAAAACACAATAATATCAAAAGGAAAGGGCTCATATAAACCATATCAAGATCGCCTCCCAAACTCAAGCTGATGTTCACGTTTTTGACAAGATTGACGAGTTTTTCAATCGCTTCCATATTGCAACGTTGCTACACCACTGTGGCGTGCGTAATCTTGTCAAGAACTAATACAGTGAGACTTTCAAGCAGTAATCAATGAATTTCTAATGGAATATTTCTGAGACTTCGTAGGTGAAGACAACGATTCCTCCGACTGGGTGATCTTGAAAAGTCTACAGATGAAATTTCTATTGATGCCTTTCTGTACTGCTGATTTTTTGCTTGACAAATTATATTCTTTAGATAAACTGGTCGACAGTCGACAGTCGACAAAACAACGGTGAAAGGGGTTGAATGTGGAGTTTGAAAATATAACAAGTACTGTTCTGGCCTATCTTCGAGCTAAAATAATCAGTGGTGAACTGGCGCCTGGATCAAAGATCAATGAGAATGACCTATCCAAGAAGCTTCAAATAAGCCGTGCTCCCGTACGCGAGGCTTTTCGAGTACTCGAACATGAGCACCTCGTTGATAATGTGCCAAGGAAATCCACGTACGTGAGCACAATCTCTTTAAAAGAGCTTGAGGATATTTACCAGGTCAGAAGAGCGATCGAGTTAAGTGCTATAGATTTGTTCGAGGCCAAAAAAGTGAGGCAACTTCCGGAAGTTTTATCGACATTTGATACTGCAACACAGCTGGGTGCGCCCTTACCTGGCGATACAAACCAGGTTTTAATTTACAGAGAGAAGATAACCAATTTTCACGTGAAGATGTTAGAGGCAACAGGGAACATCTGGCTTGTTGAGTTTTATCGGACCCTCTACTTCAGCCTGGCCAGATATCAATACCTTCAGTTTCAACAACCTGGAACGGGGGATCGTTCTCTCGACGATCACAGGACAATTCTGGGTCATATCGAAGCGGGCGAGTACGAAACGGCAAAGGAGTTCCTGTTGGAGCATATTCAATATTCCTTTGATTATCAAAAGCAGTTACTTGGACGCGTTTTACAGGAAGAATGACATTCGAACAGGGACAGTACGTTAATTTTTTCATAACCAGGAAAAAAGGAGGTATGTCATGCGCGGAGTCGTATTTTTAGGAAACAAGAAAATGGAGTGGGGGGAGATTCCAGATCCGGAAGTTAAAGAAGGGGATGTGCTCGTGCGGGTAAAAGCCAGCGCAATATGTGGAAGCGAAATGGAGACCTTTGTTCCCCCAACAGGCCTTCCCTGGAAGGGGAATCCGGGGCATGAGGTAATGGGCATTGTCGAGGATCCCAACGGTTCAAAACGTTTTAAAAAGGGAGAGCGAGTAGGCGTTTCAACGCTCCAGGGTTGCGGAAACTGTTTCTGGTGCCTACAGGGAAAACAGATTTTCTGCAAGGAGTCCTCAGTGATCAGAAACGCACACAGCGAGTACGTGGTGTCCAAAGAGATATGGCTCCACGCGCTCGATGACGATATCATCGATGGTGTAGCAGTCCTTCTTTCCGGTGACGGGATGGGTGTGCCTTACGGTGCCAGCATAAGAAGCGGGGTGGCTCCGGGCGAAATTACCTGTGTGTTCGGGACGGGTCCAGTTGGATTGGGGATGACACTGTTCCAAACCTGGCTGGGAGCACGGGTCATAGCGGTCGATATAAACCCGCTCGCGCTTGAACGCGCGAAACAAATGGGCGCATGGAAGACCATAAATCCGAAAGAGACAAAAGATCTGAAGGCCGCGATATTGGATCTGACATTTGGTGTGGGACCCAACAAAAGTTTCGATGCTATCTCCATGGGCAACCAGGATCTGTTTCACACGATGTTGGACGTCACCATGCCGGGAGGCACGGTGGTGACTGTCGCACATGGTGATCATGGGATAGACCATGTCCGGGAGCGGCTTGCCTTCCACGTAGACCCGGTCAAAGGGCAGTTTTGGGGTAGGAACCTCTCCGTGCGGGGGAACTGGGCATGCTATTTCAGTGACTGGTCAGACATGGTGGCTATGGTCAGAAACGGTTTTCAGATAGGTCGCATCATCACCAATTATTTTCCAATGGAAGAGGCGAAAGAGGCATATCGCCGGGTCTCTGAAGGACTGGAAGGTAAGGTGATACTGACTCAGTAGGGACGTGAAAACAGACACCGGCCCTCTTCACACCTGTGAATGTGGGCCGGATTTTATCAATAAATCGGTAAAGTACGTACCTAATTGGAAATAGAGGAGAAAAATCATGGCAGTCTTTGATCATATGCCTATGGGAGATGAAGGGTTACGGGAGATTTACTCCTGGCTCGATGATTTTGTAAAAAAGAACGAAAATATTGCCGAGAAAATGGTGCTCGGTAAATCAGAAGACGGCAAATGGGAAATACCGGCTATCATCGTTACCAACAAAGCTATTTCTAATGACGAGAAACAGATTGCAATAGTTACCCTGGCCAGACACGGGAATGAGAGGGGCGGCATAGTCGTTGGTCCGGAAATCCTGAATTTTTTGGCCAGTGATGAAGCCGGCGAAACAAGAGACAAGCAAACTGTCATCGTTGTCCCCGTTTGTAATCCGGTGGGAATTATTCTGGATGAGTTTCATTCGACCATGACCGGGATCACCGATCTTGAAAAAGAGATAATGGGAAATCTGTGTGCCGTCTATACCCCGGATATGATGATCGATTATCACAGCCTGGGCGCGATACAGGGGTCGAAATATGATCGTGGTGACATGGAAGTTATCATTCCCGCAAACACTACCAAATGGGGCATGGATGAACAGATCTATCAATATGTCGCGGGTAAAATGGTAGAAGAAACCGGGGTAAAGGGGTTCCCCTATGAAATCCATACCCTCGAAGATCTGGCTTGCTATTATTTCGGAGAAATGGGTAACCCACGGCTGCCGTGGAGATATCAAAAGGAGAAAGTATTCTTGCTCAATGTCCAAAATTTTTATGAGC
>CAZNBR010000237.1:0-3560 GCA_964571315.1 uncultured Syntrophaceae bacterium | reverse complement strand
CACCTCGAGAGGATCGTAGCGGGAACCTTGTATATCTCTGTCGTTGCAAAGACAAAGACAACATGGGGGGGAGGCTCTTCCAGGGTCTTGAGGAGGGCGTTGAAGGCCGGCTGGGTCAGCATGTGGACTTCATCGATGATATACATCTTGTAGCGCGAAGATGTCGGCGAAAACTTTATATTTTCACGAAGTTCGCGTATCTCGTCGATTCCCCTGTTCGATGCCCCGTCTATCTCGCGCACATCAAGGGACGAGCCATCCGTGATCTCCGAGCAGTTTCCACACTGGTTACACGGCGTCTGAGTCGGCCCTTCTTTACAGTTGATGGCCTTCGCCAGAATCCGCGCCACGGATGTCTTGCCCGTTCCGCGGGGACCGCTGAAGATGTAGGCATGGGCTATGCGATCAAGCCTGACAGCATTCTGGAGTGTCTTGACAACGTGGTCCTGCCCGACAACGTCTTCGAATACCTGCGGTCTCCATTTCCGTGCCAGGACGAGATATTCCATAGGTACCCCTGTGTGAAGCGGTTACAACACGTATTTTAAAACTGGCAGCCGGGTAAACCCGCAGCAAACGCCGAAACTGCTGCCGCTGCTTCCTTCCGGACCTGACGGAGTTCACAGCCCGTCGTTCCACGGGGCCCGGCTACCATATGGTGATACCAAAAAATATGGCGGAGAGAGGGGGATTCGAACCCCCGGTACACCTTTGAGGGCATACACACGATTTCCAGTCGTGCTCCTTAAGCCGCTCGGACATCTCTCCGCAAAAAATTATATTATGGCGGAGAGGGTGGGATTCGAACCCACGTGAGAGCTTTTGGCCCCCAAATCGATTTCGAGTCGATCCCGTTACGACCACTTCGGTACCTCTCCGCATAAAGACAAATCAGACGGCGTCCTTACTGAACTCGCCCTCATATCCTTTTTTCGCGGAAAAATCTACTCAAAATTTCACCGCATTCCTCTTTCAGTACCCCGCCCGTTACGGCAACGGAATGGTTGAGCTTTTTGTCGCCGGGTATGCCGTAAAGCGAAAGTGCTCCCCCCTTGAGGTCCGCGGCGCCGAACACGAGCCTCGCTATTCTCGCGTGGATGATCGCCCCCGCACACATGACACAGGGTTCAATCGTCACATACAGCGTTGCCCCGCCAAGCCGGTAGTTCTCTCGTGCCTCCGCCGCCTTTCGGATGGCGAGTATCTCCGCGTGGGCGGTCGGATCCTGCATCAGGATGGGGCTGTTATGGGCCTTTGCAAGCACCTCACCGTCCATGGTGATAACCGCACCCACGGGGACCTCTCCCCAGGCGAGGGCGGATTCGGCCTCGCCGATAGCCATTTTCATAAAATATTCGTCACTCTGCATTCAAAAATGATACCACAGTAAACGGCAAAAGGCCATTTCTGGATGGAAACTGGCGTGAAAGTACCGTATATAAGACCGGAACGGTGAACGATATGACCACAAAACAGATTTTTCTGACAACCATAGCGGTCTCATTGGCGGTCCATATCGTTGCTCTGGCCCTGATGGGTTTCCTGGGAGGAGGCGGCAGCACGGACGCGGAAGATGTTTTTACCGTCACTTTCGAAAAGCACCCGGACAGAACCGCCGAGACGCAGGGCAGTGCGGGGAAGGCCGCTCCCCGCCTGTTGGCGGATATCCGCGAACGCACCAGAGGCGGCTCCGTTGATACGGTTGACCTTGACAATACGGACACGAGGTACTACCCGTATCTGCTCCATGTAAAGGAAAGCGTAGACAGACAGTGGTCATACCCCGACGACGCCTTTACCCGGGGAGATGTGGGAACCACCGTAGTCGAATTTTCAATAGCGCAGGAGGGGAGTCTTGCGGCGTGCCTCGCCGTTGTTTCATCGGGCCACGAATCCCTCGACACGGAATCGCTGCGCGCCGTGCGGTCGGCCGCCCCCTTTTCGCCTTTTCCCAAGGAATTCGGACTGGCGCGGCTCAATATCGTGGCAAAATTCCGTTATACACTCGCAGAGTAGCCTTTCGCCTCGGAAGGTGGTATAGCGTCCAGGAAATATAACAGGCTGGCAGTCGAAGGTCTCCGACGGTGAATCGCAGAACCTGATAACCCGCCACAATCAAAGGAATCCGTTGATGAGCAATGAAAGAAAGATCATGCTCTTTACCTGCGTCGCCCACTTTTTTACGCACTTCTACGAGATGATATTCCCGGCGCTGGCCATACCGCTTATGCTTTCGCTGGAGATGAACCTCGCGGATGTGCTGAAATTGAGCTTCCTCATGTATCTCCTGTACGGGCTGACCGCCCTTCCCTGGGGAATGATCGCGGACCGATTCAACAACCGCATTATCCTGATAATCTTTTTTGCGGGTACGGGCCTCGGTGCCATCCTGACCGCTTTTTCGGATGCCCGGACATCCATGATGTTTTCCCTCGCTGTCATCGGTTTCTTCGCCAGCAGCTATCACCCCGCCGGAATGGGATTGATATCGCTCGGCATGAAGAACCGGGGGATGGCCCTCGGCATTAACGGCGTCGCGGGAAATATCGGGATGATCAGCGCGCCCTTTACGGCCGGCCTCCTGAACTGGCTGGTCGGGTGGGAAGCCACCTATCTGATGATCGGCGCCTTGAGCATTATCTGGGGAATCATGTTGTTCATGGTGGATATCGACGAGACACCGTTGCAGACGGAGGTGAAGGAAAATTCCCCAAGTCCTGAAAATGGTAACAGCAACATGAAATATTTTCTGATCCTGTGCGTTATCGTGACCCTTGCCGGTCTTGTCTACAGAGGTAACAGCGTCGTCCTGCCGGCCTATCTTGAACTCAAGGCCTCTTTTCTCTGGGATTTTCTCAGTGGCATAGAGCTGCATAATCTTACCGGTGCAAAGACGGCGGCTGCCACGCTGCTGGCCTCGCTCATCTATACGATCGGTATCCCGGGCCAGATTGCGGGGGGGAGAATGGCGGACAAATACGATCTCAGATGGCTATACCTTGCATTCTATGGCCTCAGTCTCCCCTTTATCATCCTGATGGGGCTGGTCAGCCAGGAACTGCTTGTCATATCGGCCGGGATGTACATCTTCTTCGCCCTGGGGATGCAGCCCATCGAGAACAGTCTTGTGGCGAAATACACACCGAGCCGGTGGAGGAGCACCGGGTACGGCATAAAGTTCATACTGGTTTTCGGAGTTGGGTCACTTTCTGTCTACAGCGTGGGATGGATCAAGGAGGCATGGAGCCTCGGCACGGTATACCTTTTCGGTGGAGGTCTGGTTGCTCTCCTGGTCTCCGTTATCGCCGTCCTTATCTGGGTGTCGAGGGGAACGACCTGCAGGAACAGGGAATAGGGGCACGCCCCCTGTGGTCTCTTTATGGCGGTGCCGCTTATGTCTGGGCGGCTTGAATGTGTCGCGCTCTTCAGGGCCAGGGCTTGAAGCCTCCGGTTATCCATAGCCTTCCTCCTTTATCCGTGCCGTGGCAGCGTTGGGTTTACCACTAAAAAGCGGACTGGGTGGATGGAGGGTATCACATGTAGCTGTGAAGACCCGAGAG
>CAZNBR010000236.1:0-3567 GCA_964571315.1 uncultured Syntrophaceae bacterium | reverse complement strand
TATCGCTTTGACAAATATTACAAAGAGTTGTAACCACTCACACGAGATTCAGGATTAATAAAGCCTTTCCTGTCAACCTCTCTTTTTAAAGAAAATGAAAAAATCTGAAGAGGGGGCCGGGTGCGCCCCTTCGTACGGAGTTCTCCCCGCCTCGTTACTCATGACAATCAGCGGAAAACCCTCTTCGGAGAATTATTCCGGCCGCCTCCCATCCATGGCCATCTGAATGAGCTGCACGGTATGGATTGTCCTGACATTGTCCCTGGCCAGGTGGGCGCCGATCGTAATATTGCATCCCGGACAGCCCGTAGCCACTATCCCGGCACCCGTCCTGAGCACATTTTGCACCTTGCGATTTGTGATAAGCGCGGACATCTCGCCGTACTCTATCTGATATTCCCCGCCGCCGCCGCAGCACCTGTCGGCCTCCGCCATCTCCACGAACTCGATATCGGGAAGGAGTTTCAACAGGCGGCGCGGCTGGACGCCGACATTCTGGCCCTTAACAAGATGGCACGGGTCATGGTAGGTGACCCTGACCTTTTCACCCCCGGCGGGCTGAAGTTCGGGCAGCCAGTCCCGATGCGCATCGATAAATTCTGAGACATCCATCGTTATGCCGGCAAGATATTCGGCGGATCTCACCAGATCGTCATCCACCCCCTCACCCAGGTCACGAAGCTCTTTCAGGATGTGCACGTATTCATTCCGGAGGGCGGAGCCACATGTGGCGCAGTCCACAATAACCGCATCCACGCCTTCCCGGGAAAACATGCCGACGACCTCTTCTATACAGGCAAGAGCCGTTTTGCGGTCTCCTGAGAGAAAAATCGGCAGGCCGCAGCAGGGCTGTTTTTTCGGAATCTCGACCTGCACCCCCATACGGGTCAGAACCGACACAACCGCCTTGCCGACATCGCCGAAGACATAGTTGGTGGCGCAGCCATGGAAATAGAGGACGCGGGCGTTAACCACCCCCTCCGGCCTGACGATTTCCGGGAACTCATCGTTGAAGGGTTTCGGATTCATCGGAGGGATCCCGTCTATGGGAAGATTCCCCACCTTCATCCTGCTCTCTATCCACGGACCGCCGAATATCTTCCGAACCCATTTTCCGAACCACGCGGACGTGGACATCAGCCACCCGTGGGCCATCACCCGAAAGAACAGTTTTTTCGTAAAACCCAGGCCGTACCGTTCCGCGGCGCGCCAGCGCAGCCCGGAGAACAGGGCATCCTGACGCACACCGCTCGGGCAGGCAGCCACACAGGAGCCGCAGAGGAGGCATGACGAAAAGAGGATGTCGCTCATGTGCTCAGTGATCTCGATATTCCCCTCTATGATATGCTTTGCGAGTTGCACCTTGCCGCGCGGGCTGTGGGATTCCACAAGCATCTCCCGGTATACCGGGCAGGCATTAAGGCACAGCCCGCATTTGGCGCAATGGTACACATACTCACCGGTGACATCACTCAATAAAGGCCTGTCTCTTTCCATCACATTCGCAACCTTCTCATCCCTGTGGCCCGAAGAGGCCCGATTATTCGATAAATTTTCCGGGATTCAATATCCCTTTAGGGTCCAGAACGGACTTGATCTCTACCATAAGCCGCCTGGCATCCTCATTCATTATCAGCGGCAGGAACGACTTCTTTGATATGCCGATACCGTGTTCTCCGGAAAGGGTCCCGCCAAGATCCACCGCAAGCTGAAATATTTCGGAAACGGCCTTTTCCACCCTCTCCCACTCTTCCCTGTCACGCTTGTCGGTTACGATCATCGGATGAGTATTACCGTCCCCGGCATGGGCCATTACCCCAATGGTGAGATGGTACTTTTCCCCGATCTCGACGGTTCCCCTGATCATTGCCGGCAGATTGCTGACCGGGACGGTGCAGTCCTCCAGTACACAGGTGGGCCTCTTCCTGGACATGACGCCAAAAGCGCTCCGCCGGGCGAGCCACAGTTTTTCCTCTTCCTCGGCCGATTTGGCCACCTGTATGGCGGAAGCACCCTCCTCCCTGCAGATCTTGGTGATGATATCCACCTGCTTCCGGCAGGTCGCCTCCTCACCATCGACCATGATCAGCAGGGTTCCCTCCACATCCCTGGGCAGGCCGATATGGGACGAATCTTCGATCATGTTCACGACCACTTTGTCCATGAGTTCCAGCGCCACAGGGACGATTCCCGATCCGATGATCCGGGCAACCGTTCCGCTCGCCCCGTCCAGTCGCGGAAAAAATGCCTGAATGCTCTGCTGGAACGGCGGAAGGGGAAGCAATTTTACGGTGACCTCCGTTACAATTCCCAGGCACCCCTCGGATCCGGTAAAGAGCGATATCAGGTCTATCCCCGTGACGTTTTTGGCGGTAACGCCGCCGGCGGTTATGATCCGGCCGTCTGCCAGCACGGCTTTGAGTCCCAGTATCCAGTCCCTTGTCACGCCATATTTGACACCGCGGGGTCCGCCCGCGTTTTCGCCGACATTCCCCCCAAGGGTGCTCACCGACCAGGAAGCGGGGTCCGGGGGATAAAAAAGGCCTGCTTCCTTGACCCTGTTCTGCAGGTCCAGATTGATGTGCCCGGCCTCAACGATGGCGTATCTGTTTTCCCTGCTCAGTTCGATAAGCCTGTTCATGCGCGTCAGTACCAGCACCACCCCGCCCTTCAGGGGCACCGTCCCTCCGCTGAGATTCGTCCCCGCTCCGCGCGGGGTCACAGGGATTCCCTCTTCGTTGGCCACCTTCATGATGGCCGAGACCTGCTCCGTACTCCCCGGCAGCAGAACAGCATCCGGCATCGCCTCGTCCACAGAAGAATCGTAGGAGTAGCTGATCAGATCCTCGACCGAATCCAGGCAGGCCCCCTCTCCCACTATTGCACGAAATTTCTTTACCGTCTCTTCGCTTAACATTGATACAGCTCCTTTGGTTTACGGTATATCGCAGTTTAATCTCTGATATTCTCAGCAAGTATATCCGCTACATGTTTCATCTTCTTGCCCGGGGTCTGCTGGTCGATTCCTCCCTGAAGCTGGACCATGCATCCCGAACACGCACAGGCAACGACCCCGGCCCCGGTATTCTCGATGTTATCCATCTTCTGCTTAAGGATAGGAATCGACAGGTTGCTGTGCTGAACACCGAAGGCGCCTGACATCCCGCAGCATTTGTCTGCGTCTTTCATCTCCACCAATTCATAACTCTCAACAGACTCAATGAGTTTCCGGGGCTCCTCATAGATACCCAGCACCCGTTTCAGGTGACATGAATCATGGTACGTGACCTTTATGGCATCGGCCTTTTTGTCTGCTTTCTTTAACCGGCCTGCCCTTTCATATTCACGGGCAACGAAGGAACAGAACTCCTCCATCTTGTCCGCCATGCTTTTTGCCCGTACCTTCCATTCCGGATCATCCTCAAACAGGTGCGGATAGTCGCGGATTTGTTCGACACCCGTTGGACAAGCGCAGATGATGACGTCGACATGAAGATCTTCGAATGCCCTTATGTTGTTCATCGCAAGCTTCTTTGTATGCTCGACATCTCCGGTAGCCGACACCGG
>CAZNBR010000235.1:0-3581 GCA_964571315.1 uncultured Syntrophaceae bacterium | reverse complement strand
TAAAGTTCTTGCAAAAATGGCAAAAGAATTGAAAACGATCACGAAACCACGAAAAAAAAGAAAGCGCGAAATTAAAGACTTTTCTTTTTCGTGTTTTCGTACTTTCGTGTTTTCGTGATAAAAAATATCTTGTTTGTTTCCAACTTGTCCGGAGCAGGAGAAAACCGAAAAACGGGCAGAGTGGTTGCATTCCCCCTGCCCGATCTCGCCTACCGTTTCCTGTTTGTCAGGTATGCACCGCCGATTACCATGGCGCCGCCGGTGATGAGGGAGATATCGAGTGTCTCCCCCAGGAGGAAGAAGGCGATGATGACGGCGTTGACGGGGACAAAGTTGATGAATACCGCCGCCCGTGAGGCGCCGATCTTCTGTATCCCTTCGTAAAACCAGGTAAATCCCAGGACGGAACCGAAGAAGCCGAGGTACGCGATACTCAGCCAGTCCACCGTTCGGTATCCCGCGACGTCCGCAAACAGCCCCTCCATCCAGGCGGGGATGAAAAGCAGGGCCCCGCCGATCATGCAGGAATAGGTGACGGCCGCCATGGGAGAGATTTCCTTCATGGCACTCTTGCCGATCAGGGAATAGAGGACCCAACTCGCGACGCATCCGAGGATGTACAGCTCTCCCCTCCCGAGGCCTCCACGCAGCAGTGCCAGGGGGGTGCCCTCCGATATGACGACGATGGCCCCCGCGACGCACAGCAGGATTCCGGCCACGTTCATCCGGCTCAGCCGTTCCTTGAAGAGGTAGTGGGCGAAGAGGGCGATGAAGATCGGGTTCATCGCGACAATGACGGAGGCGCGGCCTGCCGTGACGGTTTTCAGGCCGAGGAAAAAGAATACGTTGTAGGCGAAGACGCCGGTCATGCCGAGGAGGATGACGGGAATGATCTGGTTCCTCTTCAGGCGGGGGAGTCCGCCTTCGAGCTTTATGATGATAAAGACGAGAAACAGTGACGCGATGGAGAACCGCAGGAACGAGGCGCTGAAGGGACCTGCGTTCTGCGCGACGACCCGCGCGGCTATAAAGGTGCCGCCCCAGAAAACGGCCATCAGCAGAAGCTTGACGTAAACGACCATGTCGGGTGTGGTAACCTTCCTTACAGGAATTTTCCGACGAGCCAGAAGAGAAACATGCCGACGACGACGGTCCCCGCCAGCGACCGTGTCTTGACGGCAAAGAGAAAGGTCGGCACCGCCACGAGAAGCTCCGGCCTCGTGAGATCGAGGTGCCGGGGTTCCCCCGTCGTGATGAGGATCGGGAGGATCAGGGCGCTCAAGATCGCCGCCGGGATCAGGTCGAGCCACTGCTCGAACCATTCCGGCAGTCGCAGGCGCGACAGGAATACGAGCGGAAGCCACCGGGGTACATAGGTGGCGATCCCCATCCCGATGAGGATGTACAGGTAATCGGTATGTATCATGGTTGCCCCTCCGCCCGTGAGGAGATCCGCGACCTTTTGAAGATAACTCCCAGCGCCGCAGCGATGACCGAGGCTATAACGATGTAGGCGTTTCCGGGGATCAGGAGCGAAAGGCCGACGGCCAAAGCCCCGGAGATGACGGCCACAAGCACGTACAGTTTTCCCCTGAGCTGGAAGATGAGGAGGCAGATGAACATGGCGCTCAGGGCGTAGTCGATTCCGAAGGCCCCGGCGGGTATGAATTGCCCGCCGAATCCGCCCGCCACCGTGCTGGCTATCCAGGTGAGATTCGTCGCGTGATTCAGGACGAGGGCGCGTCTCCAGTCCCACTTCCCGTCCCTGAATTTGGCGCTGTTGAGGGCGAAGCTCTCATCCGTCACCCCGTAGGCAAAAAGGGAGAGCCTCCCCGTGCCGAGATTACGCATAAAGGTCGACAGCGACGAGCTCATCAGCAGATGGCGCAGGTTGACCGTAAAGGTGGTGATCACGATAGGGACGATGCCGGCCCCGGCGCTCAGCATCGAGACGGCGATAAACTGTGCGCTGCCCGCGTAGACGAGCAGAGACATGAGGCCGATCTCCACGGGGCTGAGTCCCGCCTTCTGGGCGATGACACCGAAGGCCAGGCCGATGGCGAGGTAGCCGAGGCAGATGGGCCACGCGCCGATAACGCCATCTTTTAGTATTCCCATCCAGTGGTTGTTTTGTGCTTCAGAATCCATACATGCCGTCTGTCCGGTACGCCGAAAATCCCTGTCCGAGGGCGACATCCCGGAGAGTTACTACAATACAGACGGTAAGTCAAAGAGGCTTTTGTCATGGTCTGGCTCATTGACAGATCACCGGCGCGCATGTATACACTATTTCCACAAGGGAACAAAAAACTTTTGAGGGGGAACGATGTCATGCAGAAGTTTGTATTCGAAAATCCGACAAAGATAGTTTTCGGTAAAGATCAGATCAAAAAGACCGGTGGTGAAGTCAGGAAGTTCGGTAGAAAGGTTCTGATGGTGTACGGCCAGGGGAGCATCAAGAAGAGCGGCGTCTACGATCAGGTTGTCGCGTCGCTGAAGGAGGCGGGCCTCGCCATCGTCGAGTTTCCCGGCGTCAGGTCAAACCCGGTCCTTTCCTACGCCCTGAAGGGTATAGATGTCGCGAAAAAAGAGGGGGTCGATGTGATCCTCGCGGTCGGGGGCGGGAGTGTCATGGATACGGCGAAGACGATAGCGGTGGGGGCGAAAACGGATGATGACGTATGGGATTATTTCGTGTTCAAAAAGGCGATACAGGGTGCCCTGCCTCTCCTGACGGTTGTCACCCTTTCGGCCAGCGCGTCGGAGATGAATAGTGGGGCGGTCATCACCAGGGAGGACGAGGCCAAGAAGTACAGCATCATGTCCCCTTATATCCAGCCGAAGACATCCATTCTCGATCCGACGGCGCTCTTTACCCTCAGTCCCGCGTACAGCGCTTACAGTGCCGTCGACGCTATAGCGCACATGCTGGAACCGTATTTCTGCAATACGGAACCGAATAGCCTGCTCCAGGACAGGCTCGTGGAGAGTCTGGTGAAAACGGTTATGGAAAGCACGGAGGCCATACTAAAGGATCCGGCGGATTACGACGCGAGGGCAAACATGATGTGGGCCGCCATACTGGGCTTTAACGGCATTACCACGGCGGGCATGGGAAGAATAGCCCTCCCCGCCCACATGATGGAGCATGCCCTGAGCGCGCTGTACGATATCGCGCACGGCGCCGGACTGTCGATCACCCTGCCGGCGTGGATGTCGTACATGGTTGAAAAGAATCCCGCAAAGTTTGCAAGGCTGGGCCGCGAGCTCTTCGGCATTGAGGGGAAGGACAACCTGAAGGTTGCGGTGGCGGGAATAGTCCGTTTAAAAGAGTGGTTCGCGTCCATCGGGAGCCCCGTGTCGCTCGGAGAGGCGCAGATACCCGAGGAAGATATAGGAAAGATTACAAACAATGCATACGTGCTTGCCCAGCTTTGGAGGCTTGATGACTATACCGAAGAGGTTATCACCGATATCCTCAAGCTGTGTAAGTAGGATCTTCTCTTAGTTGTAAAGTTTTTGCAAAAATGGCAAAAGAATTAAAAACAATCACGAAACCACGAAAAGAAAGAAGGCACGAA
>CAZNBR010000234.1:0-3610 GCA_964571315.1 uncultured Syntrophaceae bacterium | reverse complement strand
TCCCTCGTAAAGGTCGCAATCCCGCATTCCCGCGGGGGGTAATTCCCTATACACGTAATCTTGATCTTTTTCATTCTGCCCCCTCTATAATTGTCTGTTGGGTTTCGCCTTCCGGCAACACCAGTATGAGTGAAAACGTCCGGCAGGGTAATCGGCATTTTTCCCCGAACTCCCCCTGTAACAGGAGCAGGCCGAGGGGGAGATTGCATGTCTTTTATCGTCCCTCCTTCTAATCATCCTTCAGATAGGCGATATCCTCCCAGGGATGATGGTACAGGCCCTGTTTGAGCCGCTTCTGGTCCAGGTGGTGGTCGAGCTCACCGAACGGTCCGTTGCAACCCTGTCGACCCCCATGGCCTCGAACTGCAGGCAGGCCATCATCCCGGTGGCATCCTGGGTCAGGGTCTGGTCTATGCGGATTCCTATCTCATCCCCCGGTTCATAGGCACCCGCAACCAGTTGTCCCTCCAATATCTTCTGCGTGAGCGTCTTTGCCATATCTATTCCCTCTGTGTGCCGTTCAAGTCGGATATGCACCCAACCGTTCACCGGGGATACTCATGACAGGTGAGGCCGCGGCTCAGCCTTTCCCCTCAGATCGCCTCGATCGTTGACGGCGGTTTCGATGCAATATTGTATGTGACACTGACGACACCGGGGATCTGGATGATCTCGCCGGCAATCTTTTCAAGGATTTCAAATGAGAGCCTGGTCGGTGTCGCGGTCCGCGCATCGACACTGTCCCAGCAGCGCACCTCGATCTGCTGACCGAAGTCGCGCCTCCCGTCGCGCATGCCGGTCACGCGGTCTTCATGGAGAATCGCCATGTACTGGAAGGCACCGCTGTCCTTGAGCCGGCGCTCGACAATGAGGTTCGCCTTTCTGACCGTCTCAATACGCTCCGGGGTCACCTCGCCTATCACGCGTGCCGCAAGGGCCGGCCCCGGGAAAGGGATGCGATTAAACAGGTCGACCGGAAGTCCGAGGGCCTCGCCGACCTTTCTCACGCCGTCCTTGCGGAGCTGAATGAGCGGTTCGAGGATGCGGTAGCCAAAGGCCTCCTGCGGGTCGATGCCGAGCTGTTCGAAGACATTGTGCTGCCGCTTGATACCCGCGACGGTCTCGTCGACATCGGTCAGGATCGTCCCCTGGAGGAGGTATTTCGCCCCGCTTTTCCTGACGACGCGTCCGAATACGTCTCGATAAAAGGTCTGAGTAATCGCCTCGCGTTTCTCTTCCGGGTCCGTGATTCCGCTGAGCGCGGCGAAAAATTCCTTGCGCGCATCGACCACTTCGACCGTCACACCGAGTTTCTGAAAAAAGTCCACAACCTGTCCGGCCTCTCCCTCGCGCATGATCCCGTTTTCGACAAAGATGGTCCTGAGACGGTTCCCCAGGGCCCTGTGCCCGAGCATGGTGACCGCCGATGAATCGACCCCCCCGGAGAGGGCGTTAATGGCTATGGTATCTCCAACGGCATCCCTGATCTCCTCCACCTTCTCATTGATGAATACCTCCGTGTTCAGTTCCTGCGCGGTGATCTCCGTGACCATGTAACAACCTCCCTCTTATCTGATAATTTTCGAATACGGCTATACGCTGCCGAATGCCTCGTGATACCTGACGGTTCCGCTGACCCCCGCCAGGGAATTTACTCTGAGCTCTCTTATCATAAACACCTCTTCCGGTACAGGATACTCTGATCGTATACCGTATTTTATCGAAGAGGAGAACCCGAACCGGGGATAGTATTCAGGATGACCCAGAACAACGACGGCGTCATACCCCTGGGCCAGGCACCGTTTCAATCCCTCCGTTACCAGCAAAGACCCGATACCCTTATTCTGCAGGGCAGGCCTCACCGCCATGGGGGCCAGCCCCGCCAGCCGTACATCCGGATCATGCGGCACGAGTTCAACGGGTGAAAACAGGATGTGGCCGACGACCAGGGATCCTTCCTCGGCTACCAGCGATATACCGTGAACGCCGCTTTTCCTCAGGACATTGACAAGATCGGCCTCTGCCTCCCTTTCGAAGGCTTCGGAATGGACCATCCATACCGCATCCCTGTCCGCAGCTCTTTCTTCACGAATATGAATCATCACGACATCCTCCCGCCGGCGGTCCATCCTCCACGCTGTCTATAACGGCACGCGCCTGAGTCTGAGCGAATTGCTTATCACCGATACCGAGCTGAAACTCATCGCCGCCGCCGCGATAATGGGCGAGAGAAGCAACCCGAAAACGGGATAGAGCACACCAGCTGCTATCGGCACGCCGATCGAGTTATAGATAAAGGCGAAGAAGAGATTCTGGCGGATATTGCGCATCGTCGCCCGGCTAAGGTGTCTGGCGCGCACGATGCCCCGCAGGTCCCCCTTGACCAACGTGATGCCCGCACTCTCCATGGCAACGTCCGTCCCCGTTCCCATGGCGATCCCCACCTGGGCCTGCGCCAGCGCCGGCGCGTCGTTAATGCCGTCACCAGCCATGGCAACCATCCGTCCCTTGGCCTGGAGCCGTTTTACGACCTCCACCTTCTGTTCGGGGAGCACCTCGGCCTGTACCTGACGAAGGCCGAGGGTGTCGGCAACAGCCTGGGCCGTCACCCGATTGTCACCCGTAAGCATGACTATGGTGATCCCCTCGGCGTGCAGGTCACGGATCGCCTCGGGGGTGGACTCCTTAATGGGGTCGGCGACACCGATCAGACCGGCGGCCTTACCGTCGATACCCAGGAACATGACTGTCTGGCCTTCGGCGCGCAGGGACTCGGCCTGACGGGACAGATCACCGGGATCTATCCCCATCTCTGCCAGAAGGATGGCGCTACCCAGCACGACCGTATGCCCATCGACACTCCCGGTAACGCCCTTTCCTGTCTGCGACTGGAAGTCGCCTGCCGTGAGCGGTTCAATACCCCTCTCCTGTGCGCCCTGTACGATGGCCTCGGCCAGCGGGTGTTCACTGGCCCGTTCGAGACCGGCGGCGAGGCGCAGCACCTTTTCTTCCCCGATCCCCTGGGCCGCCCGCACGGTGACCAGCTTCGGTCTTCCCTCGGTGAGGGTCCCCGTCTTGTCAACCACGATGGTGTCTATCTTTTCCATGATCTCCAGCGCCTCGGCATTCTTGATCAGCACACCGGCCGTGGCACCACGTCCGGTTCCCACCATGATCGCGATGGGTGTGGCAAGACCCAGGGCGCACGGGCAGGCAATAATCAGGACGGCCACCGCGTTGACGATGGCGTGGGCCAGGCGCGGCTCCGGTCCCCAGAAGACCCAGACCACAAAGGCAATAACGGCGGCGATCACCACGGTCGGGACAAAGTAACCCGACACCACGTCGGCCAGCTTCTGTATCGGGGCGCGCGAGCGCTGGGCCTCGGCGACCATGTTCACGATCTGCGACAGGAGCGTGTCGGCCCCAACCTTCTCGGCCCGCATGAGCAAACTCCCCGTGCCGTTCGTGGTCGCGCCGATCAGCGTATCCCCGGAGACCTTTTCCACCGGGATGGACTCACCGGTGACCATCGACTCGTAGACGCTGCTCTTCCCTTCGATCACGGTGCCGTCCAGAGGGTACAGCGTGACGCCGATGCTGGCGGAGA
>CAZNBR010000233.1:0-3613 GCA_964571315.1 uncultured Syntrophaceae bacterium | reverse complement strand
ACGAGACGGTGTATGGAGGAAATCTCCGTGGACGAGGTATTTCAGACAGTACAAAAAAAGACAGGAGAGACTATGCGATGAAATTTTCAAAGAACGCCTTCGTGGTATTGACCATCTTGACAATCCTGGTCGCGGCCGACAGGGCCGGTGCTGAAATCAACCAATCCTCCTGCCCCGTATCGGAATCAGGGGTTGTGATAGGGTACGGGGCCGGAGATATTGCGGAGGGGGAATACAGACCGTTCCTCATGATATGGCATGTCGGCTTTAATCTGAAGGAATTCCCTTCGGAACGATCAGACGGTCGTAAGAATGCCATTTCCGTTTTCCTTGAACCGCAGATAAATCCGGCATTCACTCCCTCAACAGACGTCGAATTCGGTATCGGTGTCGGGCTCAAGTATATGCATCATATAACGGACAGATTGGCGGCCTACGTCATGGCATCTGTCGGTCCGCACTGGATAACCCTGCAGACGCGAGACCAGGCCAACGGCTTTATCTTTTCAGATATGGCAGGCGTGGGACTTTCGATCTTTGTGACGGACAGATCCGCGCTTAACCTGGGGTTCCGGGCGCGGCATCTCTCGAACGCCGGCTTGGCGAAGCCCAACGGAGGTATCGATTCCTACTTCGGTACGGTCGGGTATTCGGTATTTTTTTAAGACCCCCGCGTTAAGGTTTTACATGGAAAGCGGTGAGTGATATAGAGGCCGTGTGCTTTCAGGAGGGGTAGGAGGAGCAGGCAATGAAAATACAGAAGGATCTGCTGGATATCCTGGCATGCCCGCAGTGTAAGAGGGGGCTTCGCTTAAACGAAGAAGAGACGGGGCTTATATGTGACACGTGCAGCTTGCTCTATGAAATCAGGGATGGGATCCCTATTATGCTCATAGAAGAGGCAACGCCCATAGATTGAACCGTTGCCGGTCTGCTCGTCATGAAGCCGGGATACCGCGGCCGCCAGATATGATAGATGAAGGGCGCTCTTAGTTGTGTAGTTTTTCGCCCGTAAGACAGGGATGAGGCATGAAGGTATTCAAACGTCTTTTAGGACTGTCAAAACCCCATATTCCGAAGTTTCTCCTTGCGATGGTGTGCATGCTCGCCGTGGGTGCCATGACTTCCGCGCTTGCCTTTCTCGTCAAGCCCGCCCTGGATGAGATATTCTTGGCAAAAAATGCCGCCATGCTGAAGTGGATACCGATAATCATCATCGCGATGTATTCCATCAAGGGGGCCTGCAGCTACGGACAGACGGTCCTGATGAACTTTATCGGCCAGAGGGTGGTAACCGATCTGAGAAACGATCTTTACAATCACATTCAAAGGCAGTCCCTCTCTTTTTTCAATAAGAACCCCACCGGGATCCTTATGTCGCGTATTACAAACGATGTAAACCTTATCCAGGGGGCGGTTGCAGAGGCCGTATCGAGTCTCTTCAAAGACTCTTTCACGCTGGTGGGCCTCACCTTTGTGATCTTCTATCGTGACTGGAAGCTGGCCATTATCGCCGCCTTTATCTTTCCCCTGACCATATACCCCATAGCCAAATTCGGCAAGAAGATGAGAAAGGTGGCCACCGGCACCCAGATCACCATGGGGAGTCTCACCAGTATGCTCCAGGAGACCATATCCGGGACACGGATCGTCAAGGCCTTTGGGATGGAGCGGTATGAAGGCAAGAGATTCGCGCAGGAGAACGAAGATCTTTTCAGGCTTTTTATGAAATCGGTATCCATACGGGCCATATCCTCTCCGTTTATGGAATTCTTGGGGGGCCTCGGAATCGCAGCGATCATCTTTTATGGAGGCTACCAGGTGATCAATGGCATTTCCACGCCGGGCACCTTCTTTTCCTTCCTGGCGGCGCTTATCATGCTCTATGAACCGGTCAAGAGACTCACAAACGTCAACAATACCATCCAGCAAGGGATATCCGCGGCCATCAGGGTTTTCGGTATCATGGATATGACGCCTGGGATACAAAACAGCGAAAACGCGGTAGATCTGCCGCGAATTTCAAAGGGGATTGAAATCAGGAATGTCACTTTCAGCTATGGTGACGAGGCGGTCCTCAAGAATATCAACCTTGATGTACGGTGTGGTGAAGTGGTGGCCTTTGTCGGGATGAGCGGAGGGGGAAAGACGACCCTGGTCAATCTGATACCGAGGTTTTATGATGTGGCCGAGGGGGAGGTCCTGATTGACGGCTATGATATCAGGGACGTCACCCTTGAATCACTCCGAGGTCAGATAGGGATTGTTACGCAACAGACGATACTGTTCAATGATACGGTCAGGAACAATATCGCCTACGGGGATATACAGAAGAGCGATGAAGACATAGTCAAGGCGGCACAGTCGGCCAACGCATACCGGTTTATTAACAACCTGCCGAAGGGATTTGATACGGGAATCGGAGAGCAGGGCGCGCGACTCTCCGGCGGCGAAAGGCAGCGACTGTCCATAGCCCGGGCCCTTCTAAAAGACGCCCCCATCCTTATCCTTGATGAGGCCACATCATCGCTCGATACGGAATCTGAGATCGAGGTGCAGGAGGCCCTCGAAAATCTTATGAAGGGAAGAACGACCTTTGTGATTGCTCACCGACTTTCGACGATAAGCCACGCCAATCGGATAATCGTGTTGGTTGATGGCGAAATTGTCGAAGAAGGGACGCATGATACTCTTCTCGCGAAAAAAGGAGAGTATTTCAAGCTGTATAACATGCAGTTTAAAGACAATAACCTGTAATGCCGAATCCAGAAACTCCGTCGACATCGATCAGAAAGATTACCGAGAATCTGTACCTGATAACCCTCCCCATGCCCTTTCGCCTCAGGCCTGTCAATGTTGTCGTTCTTATGCATGAGGGAGGAGTTGTCCTGTTTGACACCGGGCTGAACCTGGGGGGTACCTTTTCGAGACTTGAAGACTCCCTGAAGGTGATCGGCAGGTCGGTTCGTGATATAGACCATGTATTTATCACCCACTATCATGCCGATCACTGCGGACTGGCCGGCAGAATCAAAGAGATATCGGGGGCAGTTATCCACATGTCCGAGATCGGCAGGCAGATCATACACAACAATCACGATCAGAGACAGGTCGCTGATACGGTAAAAAAATTCTACGTAGAACAGGGGATTGCGGAAGACACAGTGGGTGCCTACCTGGTTTTTCTCCGTTATTTCAGAAAAGCGACGGTTTCCTTCCGGGTAGATGAATGTCTTGATTTTCACAGGGAGTACCTCATTGGGGATACGGCGTTTGAGGTTTTCCCAACCCCAGGGCATGCGCGTGACCACGTATGTTATTTTTTTCGGAAAGAGGGCATACTGCTTTCCGGTGATCATATTTTGCCTGAAAGCACTTTTAATCTCAGGCCGGACCTTTTCTGCGCCGGATTTCGTCCTGCGCAGGCAATGTTCGATTCATTGGCCCGTATAGAGGATCTTCCGGCAGCAAGGGTTCTGCCGGCCCACGGCGCGCCCTTTTCAAACCTGAAGGGGATGGTCGAGGAGGTGAGGAGGCACCATGCAGAGAGAAAGAATCTCATCCTTGAGTCAATCAAAGAAGGACCCAAAACGGCGGTTCAGATCTCCCGGGA
>CAZNBR010000232.1:0-3638 GCA_964571315.1 uncultured Syntrophaceae bacterium | reverse complement strand
TGGAGGTTATCTTGTCCACTATATTCGAGACATCCCACGGAGCGATAAACTGCCCCTTCTTGACATTAACGATACCGGCAGCCCTGGCAACCGCTATCAGAAAATCCGTCTGCCGGCACAGAAACGCCGGAACCTGCATGATGTCAAGCACCTTCGATGCTTCTTCAATTTCCTCAAAGCGATGGACATCTGAAAGGACGGGGACCCCTAGCCCCTCCCTGATCCCCCTGAGTATATCAAGCCCCTCTTTCAGACCGGGCCCCCTGAAGGAATTTATGGAGCTCCGATTCGCCTTGTCATAGGATGCCTTGAAGATAAAGGGGATATCCAGTTCCCCGGCCAGGCCCTTCAGGTACCGGGCTATTTTCTCTGTCTTGACACCGTCTTCGATAACACAGGGACCCGCGATCATTACAAATGGGGCATCTCCACCGATAACCATATCTCCCAGGACGATCTGTCTCACGTTTACTACCCCCTAACAAAGAGTACTTACTCATGGTATCAGGTTCATGCCGTACCATTCGCGATCGGCTGTCTTGAACCCGAAACTCAAAACTACCGGTGTTTTTTCTGCAGCATCCGAATCCTCATCTGAGGTATCTTGCTCGCCGCCTGACGTGAATCGGGATTAATCTGATACGCACGGAGATATCCGTCAAGGGCCTCTTCGTACATGCCCTTCTTCTCATAGGCCTGGCCTAACCGGTAGTACACCATATCGTCTTCCTGATCATAACTGAGGGAGGTCTTGTAGTTGGCAATTGCCTCGTCTGTATCCCCCTTCAGGCTGTAGGCATATCCCATACCCGCATACAGGCCGGCCTCCTTGGGACTGAGCTTGATCATCCTTTTATAGGCATCTATGGCCCTGTCGTATTGCTTCTCTTTCAGGCAATGATCCGCCAGGATAGTCAGAATCTCCATAGAGGGTTTGCGTGAGGCGAACTTTTCATATTCGGAAATTGCCCCCTTCTCGTTCCCTGCCCTGTCATACGCAACGGCAAGATTATAGTGAATATATTCATTCTTGGTGCCATATTGTATGGCCCTTTCATAATTGACCGCAGAGTCTTTATATCGCTTCACCTCTCCGTACGCAAACCCCATTCTTTCGTACAGAAACGCGTCTTTCGGGCGGGCCTCTGCCACTTTCTCATACAGGGCTACCGCCTTGTCATAGTCTTTCTGCATCAGATAATACTCGGCGAGCCCCAGCCGGGCATCGGCATCACCGGGTTTGAGTTTCAGCACCTTTCGATATTCCTGGGCCGCCTTATCGTACAGTTTCCCCTTCTCGTACGCCGCTGCAAGGTTGAAATGTATGACCGGGTCCTTGGGACTGAGGGAGATGGCCTTCTGGTAATTCTCTATCTCCTTCTGCTGGGCTCCCTTGTTTCCATATGCAAGCCCTATATTGGCGTATGCGGAGGCATTATCAGGCTGCTTTGCCAGCACCTTTTGATACATGGCTATGGCGCCATCATTATTTCCCGCCCTGAGATAGACATCCGAGAGGGCGATCATAACACTCACATCGCCCGGCATCTTCTTCAGGACCTTTTCATACTGCTCGATTGCATCCTTGTGCCTCCCCGTCTTCTCATACGCCTCAGCCAGGTTGTAACGGGCAGTGGTACTGTCGGGGTTCAGTTTGAGTGAAGCCTCGCTGTTGGCAGCCGCTCTTTTCCAGTTCCCCATTTGCGCGTAGGAATAGGCGATATTCGCGTAGGCGACATCGTCCTTGGGATCGATTGCGAGAATCTTTCGGTGAGTGGAGATGGCCTTCTTGTGTTGCTTTGTGATCAGGTATATCTTTGAAAGTTCGATGAGGGAGGCAAGATCATCCGGTTTTTGCTTTAAGACCCTCTTATATTCCTCAATCCCTTTATTGGTCTCCCCGGATTTTACGTACAGCCTCGCCAGCATCTTGCGCGCGTTGGTGTCGTCCGCCTGCATCTGAACGGCACGCTCGAGATATTCGATCTGGGATTTCTCCGTCTTGGACCCCTTCGCGAACCGCAACCAGTCCTGGGGCGTGATCTGTACCTCAATCGGAATGGACGCGATAACCGTATCCCGGTACCGGACAGTGATCCCGAAGGTCTTCTGCTCATCCGCTATCTTCCCGTCAACCAGTTCGATTCCCTTGAGCAGCGTCTCCAGGTCGCTTGAGGTTCCTATCCCCTCGATATCAACCGTGATCCCTCTGTTAAAAAGGGCGTTCGTCGACACCCTCTTCACCACAAATTCGTCACGATACGAGACCTCAAACCGGTCCTGCTCCTCCAACCTATAATCCTTGCCGTTCTTTTCGATATCGATGTAATAGAGACGGGGAGTCTTTCCCGCAACGGCAACCAGAGCGGCGTCCTTTACCCTTGTCAGATAAGAATATCCGCCGAAGGTCTTCATCAGTGGAGTAAATGCTATACCGACGGCAAAAGAGACCAGTACGATAAGGGAGACTATCACCCGCAAACGAAAAATACGTTTTGAGGTACGAGGCCCTTTGTCTTTCTTCTTTTTGTCTGCGGAATCGTGGTAGTAATCCATCGTTATCCTCGTGGATGATACTTTCGGTGAATCTCCCTGAGCCTCTCGCGAGTGACATGCGTGTAGATCTGCGTCGTCGATATATCCGCGTGACCGAGCATCACCTGTACGGAACGCAGGTCGGCTCCCCCCTCCAGAAGGTGCGTCGCGAAAGAATGCCTGAACGTATGGGGATACACCTTCTTGTTGAGTCCGGCCTTTCTAACATATTTCTTTACAATCTTCCAGAACCCCTGACGTGTCAGCCCGTTCCCCGAACGGTTCAGGAAAAGGGCGTTCACCGATCTGCCCCCGGCCAGCTTCCGCCTCGCGTCCCCGACATACCGGTTCAGGCAATCAAAGGCGACCTGCCCGATGGGAACGATCCGCTCCTTGTTTCCCTTCCCCACAACGATGAGATACCCCGCCTGCCAGTTTATGTTGCTCATAGCAAGGGAAACGAGCTCCGACACGCGAATCCCCGTCGCGTACAGGAGCTCCAGCATCGCGGTATCCCTCATGGCAAGCGGCGTCTTGGTGCCGGGCTGTTTCAGGAGCAGGACCATCTCTTCGCGGTTCAACGTGTCGGGAAGATGCATCCATACCTTTGCCAGTTCAATGGAGCCTACCGGATTTTCATCAACAACCTTCTCGGTCAGAAGATACCGGTAGAATCCCCTGATAGCCGCGAGCGACCGGTTCATGGACGTGGTCGCCAGACCGCCCCCCTTCAGGTCCCCGAGAAAGGAGATGATCGTATCGGAGGAGATATCCCTGATATCCTTGATCCCCGTCTGTCCGGCAAAATCCACATACCGGTTCAGATCCCGGCTGTATGCCTCCAGGGTGTTCAGAGAAACCCCCTTTTCAACCGCGAGAAAATTAAGGTATCCGTCAACGTGATGGAACATGGACTGCATCCCTTCCATACCGGCGAGAGTCTAAAAGATACCCCGTCTGATTGCAAGCATCATCTTTCTGAGCCCTCGGTTCATAAAGGATGCCGTCCTCCGGGAGTCTCCCCGTCAGCACCCCCCCTTGTCCAGGTACCCGGCCCACTGAAAGGTGTTTACCACGGTGATCTGATCGTTCAGCGTCCAGAA
>CAZNBR010000231.1:0-3724 GCA_964571315.1 uncultured Syntrophaceae bacterium | reverse complement strand
CTCCGCGCAATGTAAGGATGATAAAGCTCTACAGGGAAGAGACGCCGCTGTTCGATCAGTATGATATCGAAGACCAGATAAACGAAATATATCAACCGCGCGTCAATCTGAAATCGGGGGGCTCCGTCGTCATAGAACCCACGGAGGCGGGGATCACCATCGACGTGAACTCGGGCCGCCTGAAGAGGCGGGACGTAGAGGAGACCGCGTACAAGACGAATCTCGAAGCGGCGGAAGAGATAGCCCGGCAGCTCCGTTTAAGGGACCTGGGGGGGCTGATCGTGGTCGATTTCATCGACATGATGAACAAGGATCACATCACCCAGGTGGAGAAAACCTTCAGGGATGCGCTGAAGGCTGACAGGTCCAGGATACAGATGGCAAAGATATCCCGGTTCGGCATGCTGGAGCTGTCCCGCCAGAAGAAGCAGTCTACGATACAGGAGATCAGTTATTCGGTGTGCCCCTATTGCAGAGGGAACGGCATGAGACCATCCGTGGAATATCTGGCACTCAGGGCGCTCCGGAGGATCAAGGCCGAGGCGGTCAATGAGGAGTCTTCGGAGATTGCCGTTACGCTTCCGCCGGAGGTGACTGCGTATCTCCTCAACCAGAAGAGAAGCCAGATAAGCAAACTGGAGGCGCTCCATGGTGTTTCCGTGGTCATCTCGGGGGATCCGGCCCTCCTGTGGGGTGAATTTCAGTCCAAGACGGTGAAGAGAGAACCGGTCGTTCCCGAGGCCGCGGTTGAGGCCGCGGTTGAGGGCGCCGAAGGGGGGGTCAAACCGGCCGCCCGAAGACCGGCCCGGAGGAGAAGACGACCGCGGCAGGCACGGCCCGGAGAACACGAACGCCGCGCTCCCGGTTCCCCCCAGAGTGACGCCGGTCCGGTTGAACCCGCCGCTGCACAGCCGCCCGCCGCGCCTCCCGAAACGACGGAGGAGCCCGGACAAAAGAAGAACATTATAAGCAAGGTCTACGATTTCTTCAGATGATCAGAGGCCGATCCTTCTCTCATCTCCAATCCCCGGTCGTGATCGGGGATTGCGGGAGGAGGGCCTGTCCGGCAGTTCCGGTTCCCGGGGAATCCGCCATCTCCCCGCCGGCGCCGGCATCCATAGGTTGTCACAGGATGAAAAAAATCTCGGGAAACATTGTCGATGTGGTGCATTCCGAAATCTACCCGGGAACCCTGGTGTTTTCGGAGGGGAGGATAGTCGATATCGTCCGGGAGGAGACCGGTGATGATACGTACATCATGCCCGGTCTTGTCGATGCCCACGTCCATATCGAGAGCTCGATGCTCCCCCCCGCCGAATTTTCCAGGATAGCGGCCGTGCACGGCACGATTGCCACGGTATCCGATCCGCATGAGATTGCCAATGTGCTGGGGATTGAAGGGGTGAGGTATATGATAGAAGACGCCCGGCGATCCCCGGTGAAGTTCTGCTTCGGGGCGCCCTCCTGCGTACCGGCAACATCCTTTGAGACTGCCGGGGCAACCCTGGGGACGGAAGAGGTGGCGGCACTCCTGAATCTGGATGAGGTGGGGTATCTGGGGGAGGTTATGAACTTCCCCGGCGTGATACAGGGCGATACGGAGCTTATGGAGAAGATCCGAAGCGCCGCAGAGCGCTCCAAACCGGTAGACGGTCATGCCCCCGGTCTGCGCGGAGATGATCTCGAACATTACATAGACGCAGGAATATCGACAAATCATGAATGTCTCTCCCTCGATGAGGCCCTTGAAGATATCGAGAAGGGGATCACGGTCCAGATACGCAGTGGGTCCGCCGCCGATATCTTCGAGGAGTGCCTCCCCCTCCTCGACGCGCACTATGAAAGGTGTATGTTCTGCAGCGATGACAAACATCCCGATGACCTCTTGAGGGGACACATCAATGAGATGGTGAAGGGGGCGATTGCGTACGGCGTCGATATCATGAAGATACTGAGGGTCGCGTCGGTCAATCCGGTGCTGCACTACCATCTGGATGTGGGGCTGCTTCGCAGGGGTGATTCCGCGGATTTTATCAGGGTCGACAACCTCGCCGATTTCAATATTCTGGAGACGCATATCGATGGCAGGATCGTGGCGCGTGAAGGGGCCCCGCTGATACCCCGGGGGGGTTCACGGATCGTCAACAACTTTCACGCGGTCCCCCAAGCACCCGCTTCGTTTGCGGTCCCCTGCAGGGGGGACAGGATACAGGTCATAGGGGCTGCGGACGGCACCCTGATCACGGACCGGCTGGTTGCATCTTCAAAGGTGCAAGGCGGCCGTGTGGTATCGGATCCGGAGCGGGACATCCTCAAGCTGGCGGTCGTGAACCGGTACCGGGAGACACGACCGGCGGTGGGATTTGTCAAGGGCTTCGGCCTGCGGACCGGGGCGATCGCCTCGAGCGTTGCGCACGATTCGCACAACATCGTGGCTGCCGGGGTCTCGGATGAGGATATATGCCGGGCGGTGAATCTTGTCATTGCGAACGGCGGAGGGCTGGCCGCCGTTTCAAGAAACGGGGAGGAGGTGCTCCCCCTCCCGATCGCCGGTATCATGAGCGACAGGGATTATGCCGGCGTTGCGGACGGATATACACGGCTCGACAACATGGCCAAGGCCATGGGGTCAGGACTGCGGGCGCCCTTCATGACCCTGTCATTCATGGCGCTCCTCGTGATCCCCCGGATAAAGATGAGTGATCGGGGACTGTTCGACGCGGAGACATTCAGCTTGACGGATATCTTCTGCCGGTAGCGTGCAGCTTTTTTCTTGATTATAGGTGGCGTCTGGAATAGAGTAGTGACCGTAGAATTCAGGGGTGCTCGGGACGGCGGTCCCGGGCTGAGATGATACCCTTTGAACCGGATCTGGGTAATGCCAGCGCAGGGAGAGAGATTTGGATATCTTTTGAAGGCATACCTTTCGTCGGGTATGCCTTTTTTTGTTTTTGCCGTGAGGGGTGGATCGCATGAGACGAATGGTTTTTGTCATATCGAACGGTGTCATGGGCGATACCGGGTTTCTCGCGGAGGAGATCGGGCGCGCCGGCGACCCGGTCCTTATCTGTGCCGACGGCGCGGCTGAGAGGATGAGAGAGATCGGCAGGGTGCCCGCCCTGATCGTGGGGGACATGGATTCCGTCGACGAGGCCACCCTGGCATATTTTGAAGCAAAGGGGAGCCGGATCATCAGATATGCCACAAACAAGGACGAGACAGACACGCAGCTCGCGCTGGAGCTCGCCTTTGAGATGGACCCGGAAGGGATACGCGTATTCGGCGCCCTCGGGAGGAGGATCGACCACGCGCTGGCGAATATCTCCCTCCTCGTGATGTGCGCGAAAAGGGGTGTCGATACGAAGATAGTTGACAGGGAGTGCGAGCTCTTTGTTGTTGACGGATCATGCGTGATCGACGGCAGGGAAGGAGAGACGGTCTCCCTGCTCCCCCTTTCTTCGGATGTCCGGGGAATCACGCTCGACGGGTTCGAATACCCCCTCTCCGGCGGGGCGATGGAGATCGGAGTGCCATATGGTATCAGCAACCGCCTGGCCGGAGCGCGGGGGAAGATCTCGGTGGAATCGGGATATCTCCTGGTTATACGACAGATGAGGATATAGTACTGTGCCAATCAAAAAATGTCATTTCAACTATTATCTCAACTTTCTGGTTTAAATTTCATTGAGAACAAGTTTGTTCTTTGACAGATTGACATAATTAA
>CAZNBR010000230.1:0-3724 GCA_964571315.1 uncultured Syntrophaceae bacterium | reverse complement strand
CGTAACTTCGTGCTTTCGTGATAAAAATATATCTTGTTTGGTTCCGGCTTGTCCGAGTTAGTTGATATACAATGATATTTTCTGAGGAAATCTTGTGGAAAAGAAACGAATATTAAGCGGTATGCGCCCAACCGGAAAGTTGCACCTGGGCAATCTTCACGGGGCGCTTGCGAACTGGGTCGATATCCAGAATTCGGACACCTATGATTGTTTTTACTTTGTCGCCGATTGGCACGCACTGACGAGCGACTATAAAGACACCAGTCTCATCAAGGAGTACTCCCTGGATATGGTTGTCGACTGGCTGAGCGTAGGGTTGGATCCTGCCAGGAGCACCCTGTTCGTCCAGTCGGAGGTACCGGAACACGCCGAGCTGTTTCTCATCCTCTCCATGATAACCCCGCTCTCCTGGCTGGAGAGAAACCCGACGTACAAGGAGATGCAGGTAGAGCTGTCCAACAAGGATATCGGGACCTTCGGTTTTCTCGGGTATCCCGTTCTCCAAGCCGCGGACATCATCATGTACAAGGCCTATGGGGTTCCTGTCGGCGTGGATCAGCTTCCCCATGTGGAACTCACGCGTGAGATCGCCAGGAGGTTCAATTTTCTCTACAAGGAGATATTTCCCGTCCCCGAACCCCTGTTGGCAGAGGTGCCTAAACTTCTCGGACTTGATGGGCGGAAGATGAGCAAATCATACGAAAATACCATCTATCTCCGAGACCGGGGGGATGTGCTCGGGCAGAAGATCGCTTCCATGTTTACCGATCCCCAGCGAATGAGGAAGAAGGACCCGGGAAGGCCTGAGGTATGCAATGCCTTCGCGTTTCACACGATATACTCATCCCCTTCAGAGGTGGATGAGATAGCGGATGCCTGCAGGACGGCCGGTATCGGCTGTGTCGAGTGCAAAAAGCGCCTCGCGCAGCGGATAGAGGAAGGGATGGCGCCCGTACACGAACGGCAGGACTATTACCTGAACCACCTGGAGGATGTGAAGGGCATCATGGCCGATGGCGTTCGGAGGGCCTCGAAGATAGCGCGTCTGACCATGGAACAGGTACGGGAAGCCGTAAAGATATGACGGACAGGGCGTATGAGATCAAGCTGGATATATTCGAAGGTCCTCTGGACCTCTTGCTCTACCTGATCAGGAAGAACGAAGTCGATATATACGACATCCCCATTGCCCTCATAACCAAACAATACATGGAATATATCAACGTGATGAAGGCCCTCAACCTCGATCTCGCCGGGGAATATCTGGTGCTTGCCGCCACGTTGACACATATCAAATCGAGGATGCTTCTTCCTCCCACCGAGGACGAGGAAGAGGAGGAAGAGGCAGATCCCCGTGGGGAACTGGTTCGCCAGCTCCTGGAATATAAGACCTTCAAGGAGGCGGCACTGGGTCTGGACAGAATGAGCATTCTCGGGCGGGATGTATTCAGCAGGGATCATGCCTTCGAGGAGATTGAGGGGAATGAGGAGCCCCTCAGGGAGATCGGGATCTTTGAGCTTGTCGAGGCGTTCCGGAGGGTAAGTTTTGCCACCGGCCAGCACGATATCATGGAGATAGATGTCGAAAAGATATCACTTTCCGACAGGATAAATGATATAGTGGACGAGCTGGAAAAGAGAGGAGAGCTTACCTTTACCGACCTGTTGGGGGTGACGGACAGTCGCATGAGGCTCATATATACCTTTCTGGCCATTCTTGAACTGATGAAGCTGAGAATAATCAAAGCATATCAGGCTGTTCCGTATGGGACTATCAGGATACGCCTCGCGGGGGGGATGGATGGATAACCTGAAGGCCATAATCGAGGCCCTTATCTTTGTCTCTGATACGCCGGTGGCGGTGGCCGTAATAGAGGGAATCCTGGAGGATGTGTCAAAAAAGGAGATCTCCTCTGCGCTTGATGATCTCATACGAGAGTACGAAGAGCGGAGGGGGGGGATATTCTTGAAGGAGATCGCCGGAGGGTACCAGTTCAGGACCGGCGAGACCCCTACGCCGTGGGTGTTGAAGCTGAAGGGACAGAAACCGATGGACTTGAGCCCGGCTGCCATGGAGACGCTTGCGGTAATCGCCTACCGGCAGCCCGTCATGAAGTCCGAGATAGAAAGGGTGAGAGGCGTGGATGTAAGCGGCATCCTCAGGGGGCTGTTGGAGAAGAACCTGGTACGGATAATGGGGAGAAAGAATGTCCCTGGCAGGCCCATTATCTATGGAACGACCAGGAAATTTCTTGAGACATTCGGTCTCAAGGCCCTTTCAGATCTGCCCACACTGAGAGAGTTCAAAGAGCTGGAAGGGTGATCCCGTATGGAAGAACGTCTTCAAAAGATACTCGCAAGATGCGGCGTGGCGTCCCGGCGCGGCGCGGAGCAGATGATGCGGGAAGGCCGGGTCAGCGTGAATGGCAGGACCGTAACACAGCCGGGGGTGAAGGCCGATGACACGCGCGATGAGATACGCGTTGACGGGGGTCTTATATCAAAGGCCGCGGTAAGCCGTGTATATCTGATGCTGAACAAGCCGGAGGGATATGTTGTTACCCTGAAGGACCCCCACGACAGGCCGATTATTACCGATCTGCTGAGGGATCTTCCCGAAAGGGTTTTCCCTGTCGGACGGCTCGATTACGATTCGGAAGGGCTGCTTCTGATGACTAATGACGGCGACTTTTCATACCGGCTGCAGCATCCGGCATTCAAGGTCCCCAAGACCTATATGGTGAAGGTCAGGGGAACCCTGACACGGGGTGATATCGAAACTATCCGGAAGGGTGCCATGCTGGAGGACGGTAGTTTTAAGCCTGTCTGGGCGGCTGTGGAAAAGAGCAACCGAAAGAGCTGCTGGATAGAGATGACCATACTTGAGGGGAGAAACAGGATAATACGAAGATTTTTCGATTCGATACACCACCCCGTGGCGAGGCTGATACGGACGGCTATCGCTGATCTCAGTCTCGGCAATCTTAAGGCTGGAGAATACCGATATCTGCAGAAAAAAGAGGTGGAAACCCTGATTGACTCTTCGGGCATCCGTGATAAAAAGGGACCGATCTGAAAAATAATGAAAATTATCTTGACTTTAATGCCAAAATAAATAATATCTGGAAGCAATCCTCTGCTAGAGGTGTCCAAGGGGTTTTAAGTCTATTTTGAAAAGATAATAGGGGGTCTTATGAATAAATCGGAATTGATAGATGCCTTGAGCAAAAAAGAGAGCTTAACGGAGAAACAGGCTGCTGATATGGTAGGTCTGATCTTTAAGGGCTTCGGCAATCAGCTTAAGAATGGGGGCAGGATAGAGATCAGAGGATTCGGGAGCTTCGTCGTACGGGACTACGATTCATATACGGGGAGAAATCCCAAGACAGGCGGGACCATACATGTGGCCCCTAAGAAACTTCCCTTTTTCAAGGTAGGTAAAGAACTCAAAGAAAGGGTAAATGCAGGCAGATAGATAGCTCGATATCTTGTATCTTTCGCAAACAGGTCTGGAAAACCAGACAGTAGATGTATGTTTCATTCAAGAGGGGGGGTGTGTCTCCCCTCTTTTTGATTTTGAAGACCGAGGATATTGTGTTCCCAGAAGGTGTCGTGCCCTTATCTCTCCAGTTTTTCCACTTTCAGTATTAACCCTTGCCCATGCAGGTGGATATCGTATGTCCACAGGAACGTTTTATATTCATACCTTTGGCTGTCAGATGAA
>CAZNBR010000229.1:0-3733 GCA_964571315.1 uncultured Syntrophaceae bacterium | reverse complement strand
CGGACCCGCTGATCTTGTACCCGAGATTCAGGAGGACCTCGGCAATGCCGCTCATGCCGATACCACCTATCCCGACAAAATGTATGTTCTTTACCCTTCTATACATCAGATTCTCCCGGCCTTTGCCGCCGATTTCTCGTCCAGCATGATCGTGCACTCATCCACGATGCGCGCCGCCGCCTTTACATTTCCCAGTCTTTCAGATTCCTCTTCCATCCTGAGTATCGTCTCCGGACTGCCGGCAAGCCTCCTGATGACCCCGGCAAGCGTTTTCCCGTCAAGCCTGTCCTCAAGAATCATCTCGGCCGCGTCCGCATCGGCCAGCACGCGCGCATTCAATTCCTGATGACCTCCGGCCGCAAATGGATACGGGATAAGGACAGACGCCTTTCCGGTCGCGGTTATCTCGGCGATGGAGGTCGCACCGGCCCTGCATATCAAGAGATCCGCCGATTCATACGCCGAAGCCATATCGGTAATAAAAGGATGCACCTCGGCATGTACCCCCCGGTCGCGATAGGCGGCGGACACTTCATCGAAATCTCCCTTTCCCGCCTGATGGGTAATCACCAACTTGTCCCTTATGTCTTCCAGATACTTCATGGATTCTACAACCGCCCGGTTGATGGCCCGGGCTCCCTGGCTGCCTCCGAATATGAGGATGGAGAACGTGTTTCCCCTCTTATGGGATTTCTTGATCCCCTTCGCAAATTCCCTTCTCACGGGGTTTCCCGTAATAATCGTCTTTGCGGCCGCAAACCACCCCCCTCTGTCGGGGAATGAGAGGAACACCCTGTCCACGAATCTGCCGAGCATCCTGTTTGTGAAGCCGGGCAGGGCGTTCTGTTCCGCGATCGCCGTCTTTATGCCCATAAAATGGGCCGCTATCACCGCCGGGCCTGAAGCGTATCCTCCCACACCCAGGGCGATATCGGGGCGGAACTCACGCAAGATGGAGACTGACTGTGTTATCCCTCGTGGAATCTTCAGCAGACCGCCTATCATTCCTGCGATCCCTCTGCCCTTCATCCCCTCAACCGTGATCGTGCGAAGCGCAAAGCCCAGGCCGGGAAGGAGTCTCGCCTCCAGCCCCCTCTCAGTCCCTATGAAGAGGACATCACTCATCTGCGACCTTTCCAGAAACTCTTCTGCGATTGCGACAGCGGGAAACAGATGTCCCCCGGTGCCGCCACCGGCTATAATGATCCTGACCCCTCTCTTCTCCATACGCATACCAAGGATGACCCGCCGGATGTTCCATACGTCCCTTTCAACCCCCCACTGTCACGGTCATGGGGTCTCCGTATCACCCTCGTTCCTTTCCTGGCGAGAGGATATATTCAGCAATATCCCGATACCCATCATGCACATCATCAGCGAGGTTCCCCCGTAACTGAGAAAAGGGAGTACCAGTCCTTTCGTGGGAACGAGCCCCATAACAGCCGCCATATTGATAAACGCCCCCAGTGCGATGACCGCGGTCAAACCGGAGGACAGAAGCATCCCGAACAGATCCGTGCAGTGAAAGGAGATCACGAAACCGCGAAAAACAAGGACGGAGAATAAGGCAACAACGATGACGACCCCGATAAAACCGCCCTCCTCGGCGATCACCGAAAGGATAAAGTCCGTATGCGGTTCGGGAAGGTAAAAGAGCTTCTGCATGCTGTTGCCAAGCCCCACACCGAAGGCCCCGCCGGAACCGAAGGAAATGAACGATTGTATTATCTGAAATCCAGTTCTGCTCGGGTCTTCCCAGGGATTGAGAAAGGACAGCAGCCTTCGCATGCGATAGCTTTCCTGCATGATCAGAACCGCTCCCACGGAAATCGCCGTTGCCGCGAGACCGGCGAGATACGTAATGCGACTCCCCGCCAGATAGAACATCAGCATAAACACCATCACCATGATGACGGCCGCGCCGAAATCCGGCTGGCACAGCACAAGGCCGAGTATTATCAGCAGTACGGCCAGCGGGATCAGAAAGACGCGTGAAAATTCCTTTATGTGCCCGATCTTCTTCGTGAGGTAATGCGCCAGGAATATAACCAGCGCAATCTTCACCATCTCGGACACCTGGAAAGAGATACCCCCCGCGCGAAACCACCGGGTGGCCCCCCCCACCTTTGTGCCGAAACCCGGGACAACAAGGAGGGTCAGCAGCACTATCGATATGAGCGCGGCAGGATACGCCGCCTTTCCCCAGTACCGATACGGCACCTTGGACGCCCCTATCATGACGCCAAGCCCGAGCAGGACAAACACTATCTGTTTCTTGATATAGTGGTATCCGTCGCCATACTTCTCCAGGGCGATTATGGAACTCGAGCTGTAGATCATCACCGTCCCGATGACGACCAGGATCATCGTGACGATAAAGAGCGTGATGTCCGGTCTACCGCCCGTTACTGAAGACTGTTTGCCCATATCCCCTTACCCCCGATAAACGGGATAAGTGCGTTAACGAAATTATTTTTGCCAGAAAACTCAGAAAATAATTTCTAACTTACTAACGCCCCTGATGGCCCATCCGTTCAACGATCCCCTTAAAGACGGATCCCCGTTCCTCATAGTTCTTGAATTCATCAAAGCTTGAACAGCCCGGCGACAGCAGCACCTTGTCGTCGGATGACGCACTGTCGCGGGCCATGCCGACGGCCTCTTTCAGGTTCCCGGCACGTTCGGTCTTCACAATCCCGCCGATCATGGCCTCTATCGTTTCAGCCGCCTCGCCGAAGACGATCAGGGCCCTGACCCTTTCCCGCAGCAGCTGTGCCAGTATTCCGAAATCCCCGCCCTTGTATCTGCCCCCCAGGAGGAGGACCACCGGACCGGGTAATGACTGCAGGGCCCGGTACACCGCGTCCACGTTTGTCCCCTTGGAGTCGTCGTAATACTCCACGCCATCCACCCTTCCGGCAAACTCTATCCGGTGCGCGATGCCGGCAAACCGTTTCAGCACGTCGATAATCCCTTCGGGCGGGCACCCGCACATCCTCGCGGCAAGCACGGCGGCCATCACGTTTTCCAGGTTATGTGTCCCCTTTAACCGTATCGCCCCGATGGGGTATTGTTCATCTATTTGCGCACCGCGGTATCTCAACAGCTCGCCGTCGACAAAGATCCCCTCCTCCAGCGGTGACGACGAGCTGAAGCAGATGACATGTTCGGCCGGCAGCCGCTTAGCAAGATGAACCGATGGAGGATCATCCGCATTCAGTATAGCCAGATCCCCGCTGCCCTGACGTGCGAATATCCGTTCCTTGACGGACCGGTATTCTTCAAGAGAACCGTGATAATCGAGGTGGTCGCAGCTCACATTCAGAAGCATCGCAATAAATGGGTGAAAGTGCCTGACCCACTGCAACTGGAAGCTGCTGACCTCTATCACCACGTAATCGTCCTCCTGCCTGCCGCCGACGTACGATATGAGCGGAGTGCCTATATTGCCGCCGACAAAGACCCTCCTGCCGCAGTGCGACAGTATCTCCCCCAACAGGGTCGTCGTCGTCGTCTTCCCATTGGTGCCGGTAATTGCCATGATCGGTCTTTTTACCTACCCCGCCGCGAGTTCCAGCTCGCTGAGAATCGGAATTTCCCTCCTCGCCCCCTCTGCGAGCAGGGGGTTGAACGGCGGAACACCCGGTGAAGGCACGATCAGGTCCGTCCGGGAAAGAACGTCCAGATCGTCCTGTCCGATTCCCACCTCCACATCCCCCGCCCCGCCAAGGGC
>CAZNBR010000228.1:0-3751 GCA_964571315.1 uncultured Syntrophaceae bacterium | reverse complement strand
CCGCAGGGAGAAATCCTTGTTTCGATCGAAGAGAGAAATCTTGTTTTTGGCAGGCGTGTATCATTAAGATTTTCCCCTGACGCGTACTATAGCTCGTCGTGAAGATTCCTTCGAAATGACAGGATACCTCCATCTCACATGGTGCGGGAACAATGGGTTGTCCTGCAGATGTAACACTTCTGTGCTGGTGTGCGAATCTCCGAGATCCGTTTATACGTTCTCGAAGATTCGCGCCTGTTCCGGCTTCGGTCTCGACGACCGACCTTATTTTTTTTCCACCTTCAGCGAGGCCCCCGCGATAAACCGCGCCTGGAGTTTGCGCATCCCCTTGAGCCACCGGTCATAATCGGACGTCTTCCTGCGCATGTAGGTTTCGACCTCGGGATGGGGAAGGATCAGAAAGGTGTCCGATTTGAATGCGTTCATCACCGCATCGGCCAGCTGTTCCGGTTCCATCAGGCCGTCGACCCCCGCCACGCCGCCACCTTCATGATCACGGGTCATCGCGGAGCGCACGGCCTGGGGACAGAGGGCGAAGACCTTGATCCCCTGATCACCATAGGTGATCTGGATACTTTCCGCCAACCCGACCGCCGCGTGCTTGGTCACCGAATAGGGGGCCGATCCGATCTGGCTGAGCAAGCCAGCCGCCGAGGCCGTTATGAGCATGGCGCCGCCGCCGCGTTCGATCATACGGGGGATGATCGCCCGTGCCACGTAGACGTGGGCCATGACATTAATCTCCCAGATACGCTGCCAGCCCTCATTGGGGGCCTCGACACCCCCGAGAACCATGATGCCCGCGTTTGAAAAGAACAGATAGCTCGGGCCGACCTTCTCCTCCGTGGATTCAACCAGACGGATAATATCCTCTTCCTTACGGACATCACAGGTGGCGGCTATCCCCTTGATCTCCTGGGCAACGGCCCGTGCACCCTCTTCATTTACATCAGCCACAACAACTGTCTTCGCGCCTTCCTGAGCGAATCGCTGGCATAAGGCCCGGCCGATACCGCTGGCACCCCCTGTCACAACGACAATTTCCCCCGCAATTTCCATGAATTTCCATCTCCTGAGGTGATTTGGGACAAGCCCCCACGGATTGATTATTTCTTCTTTCCGATAAAATCAAGGATAAAGAGGGGAGATCGGATTTTTTGTCCTTCACCGGCGCACCCTATTCAAACAGCTTCAGATATTTTCCATATCCCTCTTTCTCCAGATCCTCCTTGGGGATAAAGCGGAGAGAGGCGGAGTTCATGCAGTACCGGAGGCCGGTCGGCTGAGGTCCGTCATCAAACACGTGTCCGAGGTGCGAATCCGCGATCTTGCTCCTCACCTCCGTCCTCACGTCAAATAACTTTCTGTCTTCCTTTTTCACGACGGCATCGGGTTCGATCGGCTTCGTAAAACTCGGCCAGCCGCTATGAGAATCGTATTTATCATGTGAGCTGAAGAGGGGCTCCCCGGATACCACATCGACGTAGATCCCCTCCCTCTTGTTGTCCCAGTATGTATTGTTATAGGGCCGTTCCGTTCCGTCCTCCTGGGTTACCTCGTACTGGAGGGGGGTTAACTTCTCTATCAGTTCATCGGCGGACGGTTTCTGAAAGGTGCGCTGAGAACTGCCATCCGTATCGTCCCATATCTTTTTGAGATACCGGTCACGCCCCGAGCCCGTCCGGTATGCCTTGTACCGTGCGGGATTTTTCCGGGCGTAATCCTGGTGATACTCCTCCGCCTTATAGAATGCGGTAAATGGAAGGATCTCCGTAACGACCGGCTTGTCGTACCGTCCCGATGCCTTCAGCTTCTCCTTTGAGGTCTCCGCCAGCCGTTTTTGCTCATCCGTATGGTAAAAGACGGCGGACCGGTACTGGGACCCCCTGTCGGCAAACGATCCCCCCGCATCCGTCGGATCGCTATTCCTCCAATAGATATCGAGCAACTGCTGATACGTCGCCCTGCCCGGATCATAGGTGATCTGGATCGCCTCGTAATGTCCGGTGCGCCCCGTGGAGACCTCTTCATAGATCGCTTTTTCTTCAAGCCCCCCCGTGTAGCCCGATACCACCTCAATCACGCCGTCAAGTTCTTCAAAGGGGTGTTCCATGCACCAGAAACAACCCCCGGCAAACGTAGCCTTTTCGGTTTTCTTGTTTTTATTGTCCATGGCGGCATCCCCCCTTGAGCTGTTTGCAACGGCGTACACGATCACCAGACAGACTGCGGCCACAAGAAACCGTGTCATCTTTTTCATGATATCCCCCCAAAGTCGTCTCATGGCGAGGCGCGCCTACCGCTCAGATGCGTTTGCCGGGCAGTCTCCACGCTATCAGTCCAAGGGCAACGGCAACGACCAGGGCAGGGATAACTCCCGGAATGCCGTTTATCAGAGCCGGGTATGACGGATCAGGCGTCAGCGCCAGCGTCACATTCCCTCCAAGGATCTTTTTCAGGAGAAAAGTTCCCTCCAGGCGCGCATACGCGAGCATATACAGGTACGCACCCACCAGCCCGCCGAGAACGAAGAAGACCGCATCCTTCCGTCCATCACCAAGAGCCGCCACGCCGGTACTGGGGCAGTAACCGGTGAGGGGCCAGGCGGCACCCATAATGATGCCACCCAGCAGAACCCCCCAGTAGCTGGTTTTGACATCCAGATGCGCCGGGTCAATGACGCCGACGGCAAGCCCTATGAAGAGAAGGGCACTGGCGATCGAAATACCGAAGAGGATGGCCTTCATCAGATGTAGATCGGTCAGCCGGAGCATATTGATGATATTGTGTGGATTGGAGGCACCGATCCGGTGAAGGACAAAACCGAATGCCGCTCCTAATATGACAGCCAATAACAGTTCCATGTCACACCTCCCCTATTTCCGTCCGTATATCATTATGGCGAGCGGGATTCCGGCCAGGAAGATCCCGAGGGCAAAGAGATAGCCGCTTATCGAGGTCTGCATCATACCGCTCATCGCGTTTCCGCTCATGCACCCCCCAGCCAGCCGGGCGCCGAACAGTACCACCACACCTCCGAGAAAAGAGACAAGATAGCGCTCCGTACCCCTCTCGCCGAATCGGGATCGCCACACCTCCGGGGCGATCCTGTCATGAGCGGTCGGTTGTGGACCCCCGGTCCTGGCCGACAGAAAGGCGCCCACGATCATGCTCAATACGAAAATTGGGCTGTATCTGATCGGTTTTATTACATTCTTTGCGTAACTGCCGCCGCTCTTGTTCAGGTAGGCATTTGTGCTGGCATACCCCGATTTCGCGTCCGGGCTCTTGGTAATCAAGTTATCTGAAACAGCATTCCAGATAATCCCATCGAGTATCACAAACTCTGTGGATACCCCGATCGGCTTGACAAGAAACACCGCAAGCAGGAAGACCACACCCAGGGCAATCCCGCCCGTGAACCAGTTCCACTGCCGTGTCATAACGCCACCTCCTTATGGTAAGGTACGATTAACGAAAAGCCGTGGGTGCCTGGGGTAACGAATCCTTGGATACGATACACCTCTCGAAAAAGCCGGGACCCGTATGACCCCAAGCATCCCTCCAGTGTCCTGTTAAAGATATGCCGTCGCGTACAAAATAGCCTGAGATTAACCAATAAGATAGGTGAGATAGAATGTATAGCGCTTGGAGATTATGACACAAACCGCAGTGAACGTAAAGGGTGTATTCGGGATGGCGAATTGCCTCATATTAAATGTTACCGAAGGGGGTGAATAAAAAGGATCGT
>CAZNBR010000227.1:0-3774 GCA_964571315.1 uncultured Syntrophaceae bacterium | reverse complement strand
GTAAGGAGTAAGGAGTAAGGAGTAAGGAGTAAGGAGTAAGGAGTAAGGAGTAAGGGATTAGAGGGAAAATGGTGCCCGGAGTTTACATACATATACCCTTCTGTCTGTCCAAATGCGGTTACTGCGACTTTTATTCGGTCACCGAGGCGGAAAAAATCCCCCTCTTCATTACATCCCTTATACGGGAGATGGAGCTGTACCGCGGTGTCTTCGACCGGTTCGATACCCTCTACCTGGGGGGCGGCACCCCCTCGCTGCTCGGCGGACAGCAGATCGGACAGATCCTTGACGCCCTCCACAGAACATTTCTGTTTTCGGACGATACAGAGGTCACCATCGAGGCAAATCCCGGGGACCTGAGCCCGGAGGTGGCCTCATCGCTCCACACCGCAGGAATAAACCGCATCAATATCGGCGTCCAGTCCTTTGACGATGGTACGCTCGCACTGCTCGGGCGCCGGCACGGTTCCGGTGAGGCAATATCCGCGATAGAAAACGCGCGGAGGGCGGGATTCGGAAACGTGGGGCTCGATCTGATCTACGGGGTACCCGGACAGGACCTCAGGTCGTGGCTGGAGACGCTCAGAAGGGCCCTCTCCTTTACGCCGGAGCACCTCTCCTGCTACCAGTTGACCCTGGAGCCTTCAACCCCCCTGGGGCTCAAATATCGAAGGGGTGAGATTGTCCTTCCGGATGACGACCTCCTCTACGAGTTTTTCATGGAGACATCCTCCGTCCTGGAGGAGGCCGGCTATGTGCACTATGAGGTCTCGAATTTCGCGCGGGGGGAGGAATGGATGTCGAGGCACAATAGCAAATACTGGAATCACACCCCCTATCTCGGTCTCGGTCCGTCGGCGCACTCCTTTTCCGGCACCCGAAGGTGGTGGACCCACCGCTGCCTGGATCGATATATCGAAGAGGCAGGCAGGAACATGCCTCCCATCGGAGGCTCCGAGATACTGACCGGCAAGCAGCTCCGCCTGGAGTCCCTCTATCTTGGTCTCCGCACAAAGAGGGGGATCGATCTGGAGGAGTTCGCGGAGAGATACCGGTGCGATCTGCTGCAGGAAAAACACGAACTGCTGAACAGCATTCAGGAAGAGGGCCTTATAACCATCTGGGATAATCATATCTATCCTACGCGCAGGGGCCTTGCCATGTCGGACAGTCTGTCTGCCATATAACAGGATACAGTGAAATTTAAGGAATATTGACAGCACTGTCAGACGACACCGATTATTTACCCCGAAACACCTTTTTCCTTTGACATTCTGGATGACTTGAATTAAGCATTTAACCGATTTGCGAGTGAGACTCGATCTTACCCCGTATTAGATTCTTCATTCCCGGCACCTGCGTTTTTTGAGCAGATGCCGGTGCCGGATCATAATCGGAAAATAAAAAACAAAGATCTAATCCGGAAGGTTTGAAGATTACGAAAGCGCGAAAAAATCAGGCAGTATCCAATTGTTATATTCTTTTTCGTTTCTCGCTCTTTCGTGTTTTCGTGACAGATTCTAACAGATTACAGTGCATGCGGCTTTGCCGCTTCGGGAGGAGAACTTGGTGGAAGAAAAAATGGAACTCTCACATGAGCCTGTACCGGGGTATAAAAAGATATTTCATATCGCCGTATTACTGAGCTCTATATACCTTGGCATCATTTTCTGGCAGAGTTTTTTCTAGGGGAGGTTGCTACCGGATGAAAAGAGAATTGAAGATTTTTGATAATCCCAAAAATGTGCAAAGGTTTTTATATTTTTTTTATTTCGCACTGTTAGTACTTCTGGTTGTTGATTTATTCATTCCTAAACATGGCCATTTCCCGTGGGAAAACGCGCCCGAGTTTTTTGCGGTCTATGGATTTATCTCCTGTGTGTCTCTCATATTTATAGCAAAGCTGCTTCGCAAAATAGTCCGAAGGCGTGAGGATTATTATGATAAATAGTGTTCCCCCAGCGGCAATATTTATTATTGGCGCGTTCTTTATCCCCTTTTTGAAGGGAAGGACAAAATCGGCATTTATGCTGTTTCTTCCTGTTCTCGGGTATATGAATCTTCTCCATATGACTGCAGGCACGCATTGGGTTATTTCATTCCTGAATTACAGCATCATCTTTGGCAGGGTTGACAAGCTCAGCATGATCTTCGGATATATATTCACCCTCGTATCGTTTATCGCGATCCTTTATGCTATCCATGTAAAAGATGACATACAGCATGTAGCAGGTTTTCTTTATGCCGGGAGCGCCCTGGGGGTTACCTTTGCGGGTGACTTTATCTCTCTTTATATTTTCTGGGAACTGCTGGCCATCTCCTCTGTATTTCTCGTATGGTCCAGGAGGACTCAAAAAGCCCTTGACGCCGGCTACCGATATATCCTTGTTCATATAGTTGGAGGGCTTGTTCTCCTTGCAGGCATACTTATCCATGTCAGCAATACCGGTACCATTGCGTTCGACTATATCGGGCTGAACGGGTTGGGTTCCTGGCTCATATTAATAGGATTTGCCCTGAATGCTGCTATTTTCCCCTTACATCCGTGGCTGACAGACGCCTATCCCGAGGCAACCATAACCGGTGCAGTATTTATGAGTGCCTTTACAACAAAGAGCGCTGTGTATATTCTGGCAAGAACATTCCCCGGCACCGAGCTGTTGATATGGCTTGGGGCATTCATGACCGCATTCCCCATATTTTATGCTGTTATTGCAAATGATATACGACGGGTACTTGCTTACAGTCTCATCAACCAGGTCGGGTTCATGGTGTGCGGTATAGGAATAGGCACACAGATGGCTATCAACGGTGCCGTTTCTCATGCCTTCTCCCATATCCTTTACAAGGCCCTTCTCTTTATGTCTGCAGGCTCGGTGCTTTACATGACCGGCAAGATCAGGTGCACAGACCTGGGAGGATTATACAAAACAATGCCGATCACGGCCCTGTTCTGTATAATAGGCGCTGCATCCATTTCGGCATTCCCGCTCTTTAGCGGGTTTGTCAGTAAATCGATGATTATAAGCGCATCTGTTACAGAAAATTTAGCCATTGTATGGTTTGTGCTGCAATTTGCCTCGGCAGGTGTTTTCCACCACGCGGGGATAAAGGTGCCCTTTTTTATGTTTTTCGGCGAAGACTCCGGGATCAGGGCAAAAGAACCCCCGATCAACATGCTCCTTGCGATGGGGATCGCTGCCTTCTTATGCGTTTTTATTGGCGTATACCCCGCTCCCCTTTATAACATTCTTCCATATGCCGTTGAGTACGTTCCGTATACTGCCCCTCATGTTGTCGGTCAGCTGCAGCTGCTGATGTTCGGGGCATTAGCCTTCATACTTCTCATACTCTCAGGATATTATCCTGCGGAATTGAGGGCTATCAATCTCGACACCGACTGGTTCTACAGAAAAGGATCACGGTTTCTTGTTTATGTCCTCACAGGGATCGCCAGCGGAATAGCCGGGTTCTGCGAATATATATTCATAAAACGTCTTCCCGAAAAGCTGTCCGCTTTCTGTAAAAGGCCGATCGGGATCTTCATGGATGCCTCCCGGAAGATCGACGGGGAAAAGGTCGGTTCATCCGCTTCGGAACCGGAGCTTGCCACTACTGTCCCCGCGGGGGTCTCGGTCCTGTTTGCTATCGGGTTCCTGTTTATCCTCGCGTTCGTATTCATAATGTTGTTCAGATAGCGCGCCCACACCGATGAGACGCAAAAAGCCCGGGGAGGATATCCTCCCCGGGCTTTTTTTTCAATATGGTGGCGGT
>CAZNBR010000226.1:0-3798 GCA_964571315.1 uncultured Syntrophaceae bacterium | reverse complement strand
TCAACGAAAAACGGTAATGACTGTGCCCGCGAGTCTTCAACTATACCAAATTCCTTGACAAGATATTTTCAGGGTGTACAATTTTACTACTTTCCAACGAATTCAGAGGACAGCATATTGTTGCCCCTCTTCTTCGGGAAATAGATATACTGTCCCTGAATTCCCAACATTGGCAAAAAATATCTGTGGATATCGTAACAACAGCGGAAGCACTAAAAAAGGAGGATGTAATATGAAGATTAAACAGAATATTATTTTATCATTGCTTATTATAGCGGCTGTGGTTTTGGTTTTTGGATGTGCGGATAAAACAAAGGAATTACTTGCCGAAAATTATCAAAAAATGAGCAACGACGATCTCCTACGCTATTTCTATCGTCTGAATGATGAAATAGAAAGCCTTGAAAAGCAATCAGGACCGCAAATGGGTATCGGAATAGGCGGCTTCGGAATGCATACTGGCGGTGGCGTGGGTGTAAGTTCCGGTTCAACCGGTTACACGGCTGAAGAACTAAGAGCGCGCCGAATAGACGTCCGCATGGACCTAAAAAAACGCGGACTAGTTCCATAAAGAGCAAAAAAATTTCAAAAAAATAGTGACAGCGCCGAATATTTTTGTCCATTCATGTTCATCTGACCGGGCGAATTCGGGGGGACAGTATACATATTATTGCCTCTTTTCTTTGGAAACAGATATGCTAGTCCCTTGAATTCTCTAAATTGAAAAGGGGTAAATATGAACAAATCTCTTGTTATGGTTGATTTGCAGAATGATTATTTCCCCGGCGGCACAATGGAGCTTGCCGGTATTGAAGATGCTGCGGAAAATGCTCGGATTCTCTTGACTGAATTCAGAAAGACACAAGCAACTATCATTCATATACAGCACATTTCTATCCCTCCGAACGCTTTCTTCTTCTTACCTGGAACAGGTGGGGCAAAAATAAATGACAGGGTAACTCCCCAAGAGGGTGAAGCGGTTGTCGTTAAAAATTATCCAAACAGTTTTCGCGATACATCCTTATTGGAAATTCTGAGGAATGCGCACATTGACGATCTCGTAATCTGTGGCGCAATGAGCCACATGTGCATAGACGCGACCACCCGGGCAGCTTTCGACTTGGGCTTCAATTGTGTTGTTGCCGAGGATGCTTGCGCGACAATGGACCTGTTCTTTCATAACAAAATTATAAAAGCATCAGAGGTTCATGCGTCCTTTATGGCTGCATTATCATTTCCTTATGCCAAAGTAGTTTTAACAAGAGATATTGTGGAAGACATGGTATAATAAAGGCATCATCGGACGCTTGTTTCTCGCGCCGGTGATGCCGACGTTCGGCGATGTGAGAATTTATAATCTATTACAAAAGGAGATTAGAATGAAGATCTATGTAGGAAATTTGTCGTACGAGGTCACCGAAGAGGACTTACGGCTGGCTTTAGAACAATTCGGGCAGGTTGAATCCGCCACCATTATAAAAGACAAGTATAGTGGTCAATCAAAAGGATTTGGATTCGTGGAGATGGCCTCTAAAGCTGAAGGGCAGTCTGCAATCGATGGCCTTAATGGCAAAGAACTAAAAGGAAGAGCGCTTAACGTGAATGAGGCTCGACCTCGCACCGAAAGTCCCGGTGGCAGAGGAGGATTCGGCGGTGGCAGAGGAGGACAAGGGCGGGGCAGATGAGGACTAAAGGGTGGCCGTAGCTTCTCATCATCGACATTCAACATATATAGCTATGATCATATAAAATTTCGCCTAACAAGCCGCTCAAGCCCGACCTGAAAACGCTCACCGCTTTTTCAGGCGGCGTAGCTTTTCGTTCAGCGGCAAATCGATACAGATGATGGGGCATCAGCTTCCACGAGTAGTCCAATGAGACCGGAGGTACGATGATTTTCAGGAAACCTGAGCACGATAACCATTTGCTGGAGGATTCTTGCCATGACATATCGAGCTGAGACCAGGAACATGGCCCTTTTCTGCGACTTCGAGAACATCGCTTTGGGCGTTCGCGACGCAAACTACGCCCAATTCGACATTGACAAGGTGATCGAGCGGCTCCTGCTCAAAGGGAATATCGTGGTCAAGAAGGCTTACTGCGACTGGGCCCGCTACAAAGAATTCAAGGCAGCGATGCACGAAGCGTCCTTTGAGTTGATCGAGATTCCTCACGTACGCCAGGCGGGCAAGAACTCCGCCGACATTCGAATGGTTGTAGACGCTCTCGACCTTTGTTACACGAAAGAACACGTTGACACCTTTGTCATCATCAGTGGTGATTCTGATTTTTCCCCGCTCGTTAGCAAGTTGCGGGAGAACAACAAAATCGTAATCGGTGTCGGCGTCAAGAATTCGACCTCGGACTTGTTGATGGCAAACTGCGATGAGTTTATCTATTACGACGACCTCGTACGTCTTCAGCCGCCCCGTAAAAAGGCCGGCGGCAAAGAGGTGAGCCCCAAGCCGTCAGGGGGATTGGCTGCCAAGGCCGCCAAGACTGCCAAGGCCGCCGGAGATAAAAAGCAGGATGCATGGGATCTGATTGTAGAGACCTACGAGGCTTTGGTTGAAGAACGCGGGGAGGGGGAGAAGATCTGGGGTTCCATGATCAAGCAGACCCTGAAGCGTCGCAAACCTGGCTTCAGCGAATCCTACTACGGCTTCCGGTCTTTCGGCCAGCTGCTGGAGGAGGCGGAAGCAAACGGGATCCTTGAACTGGAACGTGAAGAGAAGTCGGGCGGCTTCATCATCAAGAGTTGTCACGTGCCATAACGGCCAGTGGGCAGAACCAGCGGATCGACGGTGACCGGTAAGGCCTGCTGACCACGCTGACATGTCATCCCCAACGTTCGGCAGGCACATACAATGAGCGGCAACCACGGGGCTGCTGGTTTTCGAAACCCCCTCGAACGAGAAAGTGTTACGATAGAACGAAGCCAAGGCTCCGAATGGAGGAACAGCCAAGCGGAGGCCTGAATATGGGTGTACATGATTTTGATAGGAAGGGCGACAGGAAGTGGTTGCTTTCCTCTGAAGTGCTCACCCCCGCGGAGATTAAAAGGGTGATCATCAAAAGGCTTGAGTGAAACAGGGGTTTCAGATCATTCGATATGCGGGGCGTTACTTGAGGCGTACGGTAACGACAAATATATTGTTTTCGTAAAAATGCTGCTCTACCGCATAATCTTTGTCGAGCGGCGGGGCCAGGTCCAGGACGACCCTGATCTTTTGTTTCGGTGTGGCATGGAACCCGACCCGTATGTCGAGGACCAGGTTCCCATCCGTCGTCAGGGTACGGGGGATATCCTTTTCGATTGTTGTGTCGAAGAAATCACATACCAGGCGCCCCTTTTCCCCTTCCAGCCCGAATACCAGGGGGGGAGCATACCCGCTCAGTTTAAATGATACCCTCTCTTCGGTGCCGGAAAGCTTCTCAAATACGATCTTTTCGATAATCCGTTCGGAGGCCCATGCCCGGCAATCGAGGAAACACACGAAGGCAAGTAAGGATAGCGCTATGCAGATGATTCGAGCGGCATTCTTCATCTTCTATAAGGCGACTGCTAAACAAAGGTCGATTGTTTTGCCGTAAAGATACTGGAAGACCCAACCATAGGGTTCAGTAGCATATTCGTTCAGCCGTTACAAATGATTCTTCGCGGATGTGTTTTGAGACGACAAAGCCCCCGTCTTTTTGGTAAGGCGGGGGCTTTTTGTTGTGTATCAGGTATTGGTTACCGTCGTTCTTTTTTCTGCCGTTCCATGTTCAGGCGGGCTTCCCCGTAGAGTCTCCAGA
>CAZNBR010000225.1:0-3815 GCA_964571315.1 uncultured Syntrophaceae bacterium | reverse complement strand
CCGCGAAAATGGACGCGACGAGGTCTTGCTGGTTGTCCTCCGTCCCCCTACCGTATATCCTCCCCCCCTTCACATACGCTTCATAAGGGTCATGGTCCCACAATGTTGGCTCTCCCGGGGGAACGACGTCCACGTGCGTGATGATCCAGACGGTTCTCCCGCGGTTCTCCCCGGGGATGGTGACGATGATGTTGGGGCGGCAGGTGAAAACGACCCGCTCGTCGGGCGCGTCGAACGTCCTGATATTGTGAAACCCCATCTCCTTGAGACGTTCCATAAGGTAGCGGGCCTTCTTGTATTCACCGTTCCCGCCGTTCTCGGGCGCCAGCGCCGGTATGGCTGTCAGACCGATCTGGAGCGCTACCATGTCGCTCTCGTACGAGTCTATCCGTTTATTGATCCGCTCAAAGAGATCCCCATCGATCACGATCTGCCCCTTTGTATCACACCGTCTAATCATTGATCGGCCCCTGCACCGTCCTCTGTTACGTGAAAATCGCCAAAAGAGGAGAGGGGCCTGTCAAACCGTTCTCTGTCGCCAAGGACAAGCACAACCCTGCTTTCTTCTGAGAGGTAACGAGACGCGACCTCTCTCAAATCATCCAACCCCACTTTCTCTATATTATTTTTGTAGGTTGTCAAGAAATTATCGGGCAGTCCGTCATGCTCCAGCATCATCTGACCCACAGCGATTCGGTCTGGTGTGGCAAAGGAGAAGATGAAGTTATTTATAATGGACTGCTTTGCCCAGGCCAGTTCCTCAGGTTCAACCCCTTTGCTTTTCACTTCATTCAGGATTTTTGTCATGGCCGAGAGTGCATCCAGTGTGGAGGAGGCATTCGCCATCGCATAGGCACCGAAGATACCGTAGTGTGTTTGGGAAGAATAAAAACTCCCGGCGCTGTAGGCAAGACCCAGCCTGTTTCGCACCTCGCCGAACACGCGCGATCGGAAACCGCCGCTCCCGATGATGAAGTCGAGTACCTCGAAGGCGTAATAGTCGAGATTCTCCTTCCCGGGGGCGAGGTGTCCCACCAGTACGATGGACTGGGGGGTGTCCTTAAAGAGATAATCCAGCGAAGCCTTTGCATGCACCGGCGGGGGAGGAAAGCCTCCGGGTACTCCGGGGGCATTCCATCCCCCCAGGCGGGCTCGTATCTTCTCCACCATATTCTCACGTTGTATATCACCCGATACGGCGATCATCACGTTGGAGGGACGGAAGAACTGCCGGTGAAACGTAACCAAGTCGCCTCGTTTAACTCTCTCAACCGATTCGATGGAGGAGATTCTTCCTCGGGGATCACCGCGGTAGATCAGGCGGCGAAACTCCCTGAAGGCGGTCTTTTGTGGATTATCACGAATTCTCCTGAGCGCCTCCGTCTCGAGGGCCTTTGCCAGGGTAATCTTCTCCTCCGCGAAGGCCGGGTTTATGAGGATGTCGGAAAATATCTCCAGCCCTCTGTCGAGGTCCTCTTCAAGGACAGACAGGGAGAGTGTGCACGACTGCGTTTCCACGGAGACGGCAGTGATCCCTGCGATGGAATCCAGGTCCTCGTCTATCTGGTCACCCGTCATCGAACGTGTTCCCCCGGTTCGCATCACGGTTCCCGTAAGCTCCGCCACCCCCTCTTTACCGGGAGGATCATAAAAGGAGCCCATCCTCACGACGGCGGAGATGTTCACAAGGGGAAGTTCGTGATCCTCCAGAACGTAAACGATGATTCCGTTTTCAAGTTCGACCCTCTGGGTCTTCGGGGGTTCGAAGCGAAAGGGGGTGTATATGATATCGTCCGGATCAATCAATACCGAGCCCTGCCACGCGCACGAGGAGAGGAGGAGCAGCAGGAATGCCGCGTAGATAGTATGTCTCTTCATTTGTCCTTCACCAGCGTGGCAACCGTTCTGTTCTGCCGGGTCAGGTATTTCCCCGCGGCTGACATGACATCTTCCGAGGTGACCTTTTCCAGGAGATCGAGGAATGTTGTTATGTATCGCCAGTCCCCCACCACAATTTCATAGTAGGAGAGCATCCCGGCGAGACCGGAATTTGTGGACAGGTTCCTCAAGAGATCGGCCTTCAGCTGATTCTTCGCCTTTGTAAGCTCTTTCATCTCTACCGGCTCCCGCTTCAGTCTGTCCAATTCCTCATAGAGGGCCTCCTCCAACTCCTCAGAGGTATGCGGGGATATGGGCTCAGCGAATATGACGAAGAGATTCGGGTATCGGGCGCCCGGATACCCGTTTGCCGTTGTCACGTCGGCGGCGATCCCCTTTTTTTCCACCAGTACCTTAAAAAACCTCGATGTCCTTCCCCCGGAGAGGATCGTGTCGATGACATCGAAGACGCAGTCGTCAAAGGAGGGGAGGGTGGGTTTGTGGTATCCTATGATGAGCCGGGGCGCGGCGTCAAAGTTCACCTCCACTCGTCTCTCTCCGGTCTGGGCTGGTTCTTCCGTGACACGCCGCAGCGGTACCACACGGCGGGGAAGGGGACCAAAATAGCGCCGTATGACCTCCATGACCCCTTCCGGTGATACGTCACCCACGATGGTTATGATGGTATTATTGGGCGCATAGTGGATCTTGAAGAACTCCGACGTGTAATTGAAGTCCAGGAAGCGCATATCCGAGGCCCAACCGAGCACTGGCCGCCGGTAGGAGTGAGCAATGAAGGCGGTGGACAGAAACTGCTCCATGAGCTTTCCTCCGGGATCGGAGGCCACCCGCTGTTTGCGTTCCTCCAGAACCACGTTACGCTCCGAATAGAATTCGCGGAAGACGGGATTTGCCAGTCTGTCCGATTCTATCCTTGCCCACAGTTCTATTCTGTTTGCAGGCAGACTCACGTGATAGGTTGTGATGTCCTGACCCGTAAAGGCATTGAGATCCCCGCCGCCATTTTCCGTGTAGAGGCGGTCTATCTCCGCCGGGATGCTCAACTTCACGGCCTCCACTTGGAGGGTCTCAAGGCGCTTACGAAGTTCCTCTATCCTTTGCCGGTCGGCACCGTCCCCCTTCATCTCTTCACGATCGAGGGTACTGCCGGTTTCATGGATCCTCCGGAGGATTTGTTTTTCTTCATCAGGATTGCGTGTTCCAATGGTCTCTGTCCCCTTGAAGCGCATGTGCTCAAGGAAGTGCGCGGTGCCGGTATGTCCATCTCCGTCATCTATGGCTCCAGTCGGGTGGCTTATGTACAGAGCAACGGTGGGTCCCGCATGCCTCTCGACGATCAGCACCTTAAGGCCGTTTTCGAGCGTGAACTTCTTCACCTTGCCTATCAGGTCGTACGCATCGCAGGGCCTTGATGCTCCACATAAGAAAAGGAGCGCAACACCTGTCACAACAAGGCCTTTAAGGAAGAGATTCAAGGAGATTTTCGGGGAAGTCATCAGACGGGTTCCCCCTTTATTTTCCTGAAGATCTTGAAGGCGCAGTAGATGACACCCACCGCGCTCACAAGGATGAGCATACTCGACGAAAAGAAATACATGAGGAACTCAAGGGGGTTGTTCAGTGTGTACGAAAAGACGAGGACATCAATCCCCCGCGCGAGAAAAAAGAGGGAGACCATCCCTATAAAAAGGTTCAATGTCCACCAGAAAAGTGTGTTCATATAAAAAGTTCCACTTCTTTCATTGTTTCTGTTTCTCATTACCACGTTCCTGCGTGGAAATGCTATGCCGATGACTTCACACTATCTGTTCTTTAAATCTTGCTTCAAGTCTCGATAATAGTTTTCATGAGGCCCTATCACAACAAGTTCCAAGTCACCGCCGACCTTTCTATAGGCAAGCAGGTACGGGGTAGTT
>CAZNBR010000224.1:0-3819 GCA_964571315.1 uncultured Syntrophaceae bacterium | reverse complement strand
TCCCCTTGACAAAACTTATCATGGATGTCCCCTTTTCTTGCTGAAAAGCCTGACTTGAGAGCCAACGAAAAGCTCAGCCGGAGCGCGCCACGGGCGCGCGATCGGCTGGAGCGACGGGTTAGGAGTCCTTTTCTATGACTTTATGGAGGTTCTCCTTATTGATCTGTTCATCAGGCCACCATTGTTCTTTTGGAAATTCTTGAAAATGTTTTTTGCAGTAATCAAAACCACTGATTGTTAGGAGGTATTGACCATTTTGTGTCTGTGCTATAAAACCTTCACCAATTAGCTTTGCACCCGCTTCCTTAAATGCTTGGTTTTCAGATGGTGTTGGAAATCCCATGCTAAATGTAAAAAAGGCAGATAAGTCTGGCCATTTATTGACCTGCTTTGTCCAGAGAGTATTTAAGATCATGTATTCCATTAGGCTTCTCTGTTTTGATTTTGAATTTTCCGCGGCTGCGACCGCAGTTTCTTTCGTTGTTTGGCCTTGCGAAACTTTAGCATTTAGCCATTCAGAATAAAATTGATCTTCTTGAAGTTCTTTTCTGAATACAGTTTGCATAAGAAAAACACCGCCAACAAACAATGGAACAAAAATAATTGCTGAAATAACGAGCAGCGGTGGAATCCAGTCAGGACTTGTTATAAATTTTGCAGATGTAAGCAACAATGAGTCAATGAGAAGCAGGGCAACAAACCAAACAGCCATCAATTGAATTGGTTTAGTAATCTTATGTGGCTCTATTTTATGATCTTCCATTATACTTCTCTCCTAACGCCGCTCTTCAGCGGGCGCGGCTTTTTGCGCTCCGCTGGAAGAGATTGACATGAGATTTTTTATAAATTGTTTGCCTGCTCAATGAGCTTTCGTGTAAAGACAGGATCTATTTCAGTGGCTGGTAACCGCAACTCAGGCAAGTGTCCCCATCCCGCTTGTATGACCTGTCCGTTTCTATTCATGTATTTACCCTTTCGCAACCATATAGTTATACTTTTCTTTGTAGGCTTGACCCATAAGAGGCCTTTTCCACCAGTATAAAAACAAGCCATGGTTTTTTTAACTCTTTCATCAACATCTGGATTTACTTGGTAAATAATATTCTTGATCATTATGAAAGCCTCTCTAACTTCATTCGACACTTCTTTGAGAATTGAATCTTCTGTGAAAACCATGATTTCATTACCAACCTTCTCAATCACCTTGCTCGTCTTCGAGATTAAATTTAGAACCGCCACGGTCCCTTTTGATTTTATCCTTTCATAGCGAATTGTATCATTGGCATACCAGTGCACTTCCCAAAGTTCAATCGGGAGGTCCTTGAAGTTTATGGCTTCCACTTGATACTGGGTAAAGGAAGGAGATAAAAACAGTATCTTTGATTGCGACCAGTCAAAAGCGGGTTTGGCGGAGGATGGTCCAATTTTCTCATTATATCTTAGCACAAAATCGGATTTGTGATTCAGCATGAGAGAAAGGTAGGCAAATCCTTGGTCGATTATGCTGAAGTTCTGATCTTTTTTATATTCAATGATTGCAAAGGAATTTGCTTCTTCGTCGAAACCAATTGTATCTAGACGGAAATTTCCAACCTGAAACTCAGAGCACACAAATTTCAGACCGAAAATCACCTCAAGATTTTTTTCAGTTATGATCTGCATATCTTTTTCTCTATTAAAAGAGAGGAGTTTTATGGGACTCAAAGACCCGCCTAAAATGCTAAATAAAGACATTTATTCCTCCTTATTCGACGTTTAAATCGTAAACGCTATTTTAGGGGTGGCTGATGATTTGCCCAAGCTGAGATAGTCCTCCGTGTCTACCACTGAAGGGCTGTGCCGATGCTTACCAATGCCAATCCGCCCCAAAACAATGGCCTGACAATAGCAGTTTGAGTAGGAGCCCATAGCTTCTTATCGGGATCGCTTTCTTTCAATATCTTCTCGTCATACTGGCTCAGTGTTCGGATAGAAAATGCCAAGGATGCTGTTCCAAGGAGGACAATGATAAGGCCGATCTGTTGACGAGTGATGAATGTCATTGAGTTACCTCATAACAGTGTTTATATGTATCTCGTATAATAACCTAAACACCTCAACTTATTTGCTTTAGATCAGAAACTATTCCCCCCGGAATGTAATAGAAACCATACACCCTGGAAATCGTTTGTCAATAAATTTTCTATAGTTGAAGATTTGCGTCGGGGATGGCGCCCTTCAGGAAGGGGGCTGCTCCCACGCGCGAACAGTCTTCATCACCTTTGGCATCAGTCGAAACGGTTTCGAGTTCGATTCTGTCAGATTGATAGACCCTGCCATGTACAGATCCAGATCCTCGCAATAATACAGGAACGAGCCGGTAGAGCCCGAATGACCCCACAGCGGCGGCATTTTCGCCAGCACATTGATGAACCGGGGCAATTCGAAGTACATCGTTCCGTACCCATACCGAAGCGGAAAATGCAATTTGTGCCAGTTGTGCATCAACTTCAGCGTGTCTTTACTGACAATCCGCCCTTCATTGAGGGCCTTCAGAAAAATGATGCATTCTTCCGCGGTGGAAACAATGCCGCCATCAGCCCAGTAGGCCCCATTCGAGCGGGTCTTCGTAATGATCATATCTGCATGAAATATGTCCGCCGGAGCAGCGGACGGAGCGGCCTGGGGTTCAGACCTGCCGACCAGCCAGGTATGTTTGAGGCCCAGGGGACGAAAGAGAAATTCCTCGTACACGACGTGAAGCGGCCTGCCGGTTATGGCCTCGATCACCTTTCCCAATAACTGAAAATTCGTGTCCGAATAGGAGGCGTCCGTGCCTGGCGGAAAATTGGGTTTCAGGACGTCCCGCGCCCGTTCGATCGTCTCATCTACCGTCCATGATCGCTCCGGTTCTTCCAATACCAGCTCAAAAAGGCTTTTCCCCCCTTTCGGTTTCTCGGTATAGTAATCCGCTATGCCTGAGGTATGGGACAACAATTCTTTTATGGTGATTTCACGGGAATAATCCTTCCCCTCATACACATGAATGCCATCAATAAGCTCTGCCGGGAGGTATTTTGACATTGGATCATCGAGCGAGAGCGCTCCCTCTTCATACAATCGCATGATTACCGCGGCGGTATAGAGCTTTGTGATACTGGCAATATAAATAGGGGTATCTTTGGTCATCGGCACCTGACCGGCCTGGCTGGCGATTCCGGCCGCGCCCGACCAGGAGAAAGAGCCGTCACCCTTCATCACGGACAGGACACAGCTCCGCACCGATTTGTCGTTCTCTACCAGGTCGGAGATCAGGTATTCCATTTCCTGATTTAAGGTATCAAACGATCGAGATGAACAGCCCACCAATGCTATGCACAATCCCGCCGCAATCAGAAGTACTGCAGATGCCCTTATCATCCGTTTCATTTTCATTCTTGGCCTCCCGATATCATCGGGAATTCTAAACAGAAGAACTGGCCCCACAAACTTTGGCTTATAAAAATGGCGACCGCTATTTTTCTCGCCGAATCCTGCTGTCTATTTTAGATCGGAAACTATCCCCCCCGGGATGTAACAAAACCATACAACTTGGAAATCTTTTGTCAAGGGATTTTATATAGTTGAAGATTTGTGCCGGTGATAAAATTTTTTCAAGGCAGTCAAAGGAAAACCCTGCAATGAACCTGTCCCATTCCCGCAACTCGTCGCTCTTGCCTGTTTTCCCGACACGTGTTAAAAGAAGAATCACGTCATCGTCCGGGCGGTATCGCACACGGCATAAACCAGAAAGGCTCCCATGATACACGAATGCGGCGACAATCTGTTTCTCATCGATCT
>CAZNBR010000223.1:713-3840 GCA_964571315.1 uncultured Syntrophaceae bacterium | reverse complement strand
CAGTAGCATAAAGAAAATTAACAAGCAAGCAAAAATTGCAGGAAACTGATATAAATGATCTTGTCGCGGAAAAGGGTCTACACAGCGTGGCGAAGTCGCCCTATTGACACGAAGCGGTCTGGTAAACAGGACATCTGTTCGCGCGGCGCCACGCAGAATCACCCGATCCCCGTGCCTCGTGCGGTGGACCGGGAGCCGACATGCGAGCATCTTGGCCTTTTACGGAACGGTCATATATGAGAAAACTATTACGCCATGGACAACGCCATTATCATGGAAATTTCAAGCTTTATACGAAAAACAGCGGGGTGGCTTAAGCTTTCGAGACCAGCGTTTCATTCGGTAGGAATGTTCCCTTTTATCCTCGGCACAATCCTGGCGTGGAGACTGGATGGTGTCTTTCATACAGCCATAGGTGTCCTGGGGGTACTGGCGGTCATCTCCGTGATGCTCTCCACGTACTACGCCGGCGAATACTCCGATTACCGGGAAGATACCATATCCAGAAGCATCTTCAAGAGCAGATTTTCAGGGGGTTCCGGCGCCATTCAGGAAGGCACCATCTCGAGGAGAGAAGCGCAGTATGCAAGTATCATTGCGCTCGTGAGTGCCGGCATTATCGGTATCATCCTCCAGTTCGGCCTCGATACGGGACCATACACGATACCCCTGGGGATCCTCGGCATCTTTTCGGGATTCTTCTACTCGACCAGACCGGTGCGACTGGTAACCAGGGGAGTCGGTGAAATCTTCATCGGGTTTTGCTACGGCTGGCTCCCGATAGCAACGGCCTTCTATATCCAGGCCGGGTACCTGCACCCGCTTGTCCACTGGATGGGCCTCCCCATCGGTCTGACGGTATTCAATGTGATACTTCTCAATGAATTCAACGACTACCCGGCGGATCAGGCAACGGGGAAAAGGAACATTCTTGTCCGCCTGGGGATTGAGAAGGGTATTGTGCTCTATGCCCTGGTATCGATCCTCGCATGGACGGCGCTGTTTTGCGCCATATACGCCGGCGTCCCTGCCAGGGCCTTGTATCTGTATATCCCCGTGATTATACTCTCGGCACTGATTACCGGCGGTCTCCTTATAAGAAAAGATAAAAACCGCACCGCGCTGGAGACGCTGTGCGGACTTAATATAGCGGTCAATCTCGGGACAACCGCCTCGCTTGCCTTCGCGTTTGTATAGAATTGCGCACGTACAAAAACAGGTCTTTAAAAGGGTTACCGCTTCTTCACAAGAAAGTATAATTCCCCCTCTTCCTTCAGATGCCCGGCCATGATCTCCGCGTTTGTTCCCCTTCCGCAGAACAGATCCACCCGCCCCGGGCCCTTGATCGCCCCCCCCGCATCCTGGTTGAGGACGAACCGGGAAAAGGGCTCCCACGATACGATGGCACCCTCCTCATCTATAACGGGTTTTTTCACCCTGATAAAGGCAAGCGCGCCCCTGGGAAAGATGGCCGCATCCGTGGCAATGGACCTACCCGACGTCACCGTCACATTGAGACTCCCCACGGGACCGTTTTCAACGATACGGAAGAATACATAACTCTCATTACGGATCAGTATATCAAACATCTCGTCAGGATGTTCCCGCAGGTATCTCTTGATGCTCTTGAGCGACACCTCTTCCATGGACATCTTCCCCTGTTCTACCAAGAGCCTGCCCACACTGCTGTAGGGATGGCCGTTACTCTGTTCATAGCTTATCTGGACAAGATCGCCTCCGGGAAGGCTCACAACTCCGGACCCCTGAATCTGCAGGAAAAAGAGATCAATTGGGTCGGAGAGCCAGAGGAGTTCAAGCCCCCTCCCCTCAAGGCACCCCTTTATATCGATATCCTCACGCGTATAGTAGGGAACGACCTGGCCCTCTTCAATCCGGGCGATGATCCGCTCCCCCTTGTATTTTGCCCTGAACCCTCCAAGGTTTACCACAACGTGGTCGTCAGGTGTCCGATAAATGGGGTAGCGATACTCCTCCGTCCTCTCAAACGACCCGGCGAGGATCGGCTCATAGTACCCGGTAAAGAGGACCTTCCCGCCGTCCCTTCCCGTACTCCGGTACAGATCGAAGGTCTCCCGTATCCTCTCAGCCATCTGTTTGTCTGAATCCGACGTCCTGACAATCTCCAGAAAATCGCGAAGCGATTCCTTCAGTTCTCCCGCCGTGCTCACGCGGTCCCCGAACCGGAACTCTCTCGTCTCGGGCAGCCGGTTGTAATACTCCATGCTCCTGTCGATCGCAAGCTCCAGGGACGCACGGTCAAGGTCATCGACCAGGGGGGGCAGCGCCCAGGGGGACAGCGGGACGAGGGGGACGATCTCCCCCCGCTCCGGTGCTATCAGCGCACACCCGGCCAGGAAAAATATAAACAGACAACACAATGTTTTCCTCATAATTCTCAGTCCACCAGATGATCCATGATTTCGAGGTTTAGGTGTACCAGATAGACGGAAAAACATCAACGGCATCAAAAAAACAATGTGAAGGTTTTACAGTTCGGCTGTTCGCATCAGCCCCCGCAACCACTGCAACCGCCTGAGCAGGTCTGGCAATCCGGTTCGAGCCCCGTTTCAACAATCTCGATATCGAACACCAGGGTCTTGCCCGCCAGGGGATGATTCACATCCATCTTGACCACGTCATCGAGTATCTCCGTAACAATCACGGGTATGGGGCACCCCGATTGATCCGACATCTGGACGATCATGCCGCTCTCAAGCTTCATATCCTCGGGGATATTCGCCTTGGGAAAATCGACCACATGATCCTCTCTACGCTCGCCGTAGCCCTCTTTCGGCAAAACGGTCACCGTTTTCTTCTCCCCGGGCGCCATGCCGACAACGGCATCGTCGAAGCCCTTTACGAGCTGTCCCGCTCCCACGGTAAATTTGAGGGGCTCGCGTCCCTCGGATGAATCAAACAGATCGCCGCTCTCAAATTTTCCGGTGTAGTGTACGCTTATCGTGTCTCCAGGCGCTATCGCTTTCGTCATGACATATATCTCCTTAAATAATATTTGATGGTCTCGTAAAAAGTCCCCTTAGCTTGTCATTTCGAGTGCAACGAGAAATCTTTAAAACGTAACATGCTGAAAAGATAAGATTTCTCC
>CAZNBR010000223.1:0-703 GCA_964571315.1 uncultured Syntrophaceae bacterium | reverse complement strand
TTCATCGGAATTGACTTTTTACGAGACCGTCATATTTAGATGCAAAAAGACCACCACACTCCTCAGAGCAGGGTGGTCCTTCGGATACTCCCCATGTAGCTAATCCCGATTCCTGCCGGCTCATCTGCCGGGACTACCCGCCGGAGGTTCTGGATTACAATGGCGCCTGCTTCGTTGTCAATACATTTATGTCAACCGGGGAAGCGGTCCCGTTAAGATCTCCTTGTTACGCGCCGGACAAGAGCGGCGATCAGGATAACGATCAGGAGGAAAGCGAGAAGGGTACCGAAGGCGATCCAGGTAACATACGTCCCCCCCTTCAGCAGCCTGAAGGGGTTCCAACTGGCCTCGACGAGTTGACGTCCCAGTTTGCCCCGATATCTTTCCGGGATATCCGGAACCCCGTCCCCCGTGGTATCGGGGAACGATCGGATATACTCCAGGACACCCCTATATTCCTTGAGTTCCTGAATTCCGGGTATCTGTCTGTCCGCATCGACCCGGGCGGTTTTCAAATCGTCAATGGGGTTTCCGTTTCGGTCCTTCGGAACGATATCCAGAACATGCCAGGTGAAATTCCCCACGATCTTCAGAAAGGTGGCATTATAGATGTCGGCGGCAACCCGGATAAGCCTCTTGTTTGACACCGGGTAGTCCAGGCTCGTATATCCTCTGTGATCGTCACCAAGCCATATGGCCGTTA
>CAZNBR010000222.1:0-3883 GCA_964571315.1 uncultured Syntrophaceae bacterium | reverse complement strand
TCGAGGCGCTCCAGCCGATCGACATGTTCCCCCAGACACAGCATATCGAGGTCATTGCGTCGCTGGTCAGATAGCGCCCGCTACTCGTATATCTTTTCGTCCGCGGCATCCGCCTCTTCGGCGTCGGCCTCGAAGTCGCGCGCGAGGCGGCCCTTCTTCTCCAGCAGGAATTCCCGGTACCACTCGTGCGCCACGATCATGGACATCACCTCGCTGGTGCCGGTCCATATGGAGGCGAGGCGCACATCCCGGAATATGCGCTCTATCGGGAAGATGTTTGTGTAGCCGATCCCCCCGAGGACCTGCATCGAGTTGTGAACGGCCTTCTGGCACGACTCCGTTATGAACTTCTTCGATTCGGATACCATGCGGCGGATGCGGTGCATATCGATCCCCTCATCGACGGCGCGTGCCGTCGCGTACCCCATCGCCCGGGCCGCGTCGAGAAGCATGACGGCCTCGGCAATCTGGAAACTCACCCCCTCAAACTGCGCGATCACCTGCCCGAAGGCCTTCCGCCGCGAGGTATAGTTGGTGGCTATATCTACGGCGGGACGGGCCGCTCCGATGGTCATCACGGCCGTGCCGAGGCGTTCCGGGATCATCATGGTGTTGAAGACATCATAGGCCCCATGGATCTTTCCGACCACGTTCTCCTTCGGCACCTTCACGTCCTTGAACACGAGGCGCGCGGTTCCGCCTCCGCGGCATCCCATCAGGCCGTACTGGTACTTTGTCTCCACCCCCGGCCCGCGATCCACGATCAGGGCCGACAGGGCCTGCTGCGGGGTGGCGGCGTTCGGATCGGTCTTCGCGTACAGCAGGAAGAAGTCCGCCCCCTCTCCGCCGACGATAAACCGCTTCTGGCCGTTCACGAGAAAATGATCACCTTTGTCCTCGGCTATCGTGGTGGCCCCGAAAAAGTCGGACCCTCCCCGGGGTTCGGTCAGGCACTCCGCGGCGAAGATCTCCCCCTTGAGGAGGGGTTTGACATACCGTTCCCTCTGTTCATCCGTGCCGTGCTTGATGATGGCGTCGCACACCAGTTCCGCCCCCACGCCGAAGACGCAGGCGAATTCATACCCGAGTGTCCCTATCTCCTCCAGAATGGTGCAGCTCGTGACCCAGTCCATCCCCCTGCCGCCCCATTTTTCGGGATAGCGGCACCCCAGCAGGTTCCTCCTCCCGGCCTCCCGGAGAAACTCCTTTGGAAACTTGATTTCATCCTTGTCCATGTCCAGGATCATCTGCCGGGGGACCCATTTCACCAGGTCGCGCGCCTCATCCCGTATCTTGATCTGTTCTTTTGTCAGCAGGTAATCAAACATTTTCATCTTCTCCTTTCGTATCCTGGTGTCATTTCGAAGGCTTTGAATTTTGTCATTTCGAGGAGCGTCAGCAACGAGAAATCTTAGATTTCACCCTAAAGGGTACTGTAGCTCCCTGCGGTCAAAATGACAAAATAATAATCGAAATAACAGTTCTTGATTGACACGACACTGGGCAAGAATACTCTTCCACTTATTTTCATTTTTTCCCCGGCATTTTTGGCGCCGCCCCGCCGAAAAAGGCCTCCACATCCCCGATCGCGTGGGTGACCCGCGCCGGCGGCAGTGACGCGACGATATACCGGCCGTACGAGTTTTTCACAAGCCGCGTGTCCAGTATCGCGACCACCCCGCGCTCGTCGCTTCCCCTGATGAGCCGGCCGAACCCCTGCCGCAGGGACAGGGTGGCGTGGGGGAGCGCGAGATCGTGGAACCATCTGCCCCCCAGCCGGTTGCACCGCTCCTGGTACACCGGGTCCCCCGGTGAGGTGAAGGGAAGCCTGAGGATGATGACCAGACTAAGGTCATCCCCTTTGATGTCGATCCCCTGCCAGAAGGTGGCCGTCGCGAGCAGGACCGAATCGGGGGTATCCCTGAACCACTTGATCAGTTTTGCCGGCGGCATCTCCCCCTGGCTCTTGAAGGGGTAAGGCGTCGTTATGTGCTCAGCTACAAAACCGAGGTGGCGGTACGAGGTAAAGAGGACCAGCGCCCTGCCCCGGGACGCCCCGATCAGCCGTTCGATCACCGTGAGGCTCTCCTCCTGAAACAGGCCGTCGCCTCCATTGTCGGGCCTCGGCAGATCCCTGTCGATATAGAGCAGGGTCTGCCGCTGATAGTCAAAGGGAGAGCCGATAATCCTCTCCTCACAATCCTCGATCTTCAGCCGCTGTTTCAGGAAGTCGAAGTTTCCCCCCGATGCCAGCGTCGCGGATGTCATGACGACGCCTTTGTACGGGCGCATCAGCCCCTCGAAGGCGTTTCCGGATTCCACGAGGCTGCTCTTCAGTTCGAGGCTGCCGCCGGCCGCCTCGACATAGTAGACCTTGTCGTCGTCCCCCTGCCCGATAAAGTCATCCATGTCCGCCGCGAACGACCCGATGTACCCGATGGTCGTCTCTATCTTGTCCCGTAGCTCATCATCTACACTGTTTTTTTTGCGTTTTTCGAGCGCTGTGACTGCCTTGTCCAGCGCCAGGACCGCGCGCAGCTCCTTCAGTTTTTCTATGATCGAAGCGGGAATCGGGCACACCGGATAGGGGGGCGAATCGGTTTTTTTGAAGAATGATTCCACCCGTGGAAAGAGGTGGTCGACGACCACCTTCAGCCCCCTCAGCCGGTAGAGGAGCCACGCCGTCCGCGCGTAGGTCAGAGTGCTGCCGAGGACGGTCGATATGACGTCTTCGATATCGGGGGCCTCGTCTATGATCAACTGCCGATGGAACGGCAGGAGGCTGAAGTCCGAAAGCAGGTCGTATGTCAGCAGGTGATGGTTGATCACCAGGATATCAACGGAGTGGAGTTTCCGGTAGTGGTGGTAGTAAAAGCAGCGGCCGTAAAAGGGACACGCGCGCCCGCCGCAGTCCTGAGAGTCCCCGCACACCTCTCCCCAGAACTTCGGCGTGAAGGGGATATCGCTCCGTTCCCCCGTCCCCGTCTCCGACAGCCACTTGCGGAAGCGCAGGTAAAACTTGCCGCTCCCCGCGTACTCCCGCTCCCGCTTGAGGCAGACATAGTTGTTCTTCCCCTTGAGTACGGCGAACGAGAACTTTAGCGGCAGGGCCTTTTTCAGAAAGACGAGGTCCTTCTTGACGAGCTGGTCCTGGAGGGCCAGAGACGAGGTGGATATGGTGGTTTTCTCGCGTGAGAGGATCGCGGGGATGAGATAGGCAAAGGACTTCCCAACGCCCGTTCCCGCCTCGATCAGCAGGGTCTGCTTGTCCAGCAGGGCGTCCAGAACCCCATCCGCCATCTCGCGCTGCTGGGGGCGGTCCTCGTACCCAGGAAACTTCTCCTGCAGTATATCGAAACTCGATGATAATGTATCCAGGCTGCCGTCCCGCCTTTCTTAAATCCTGGCCAACCGCATCCGTTAAAAATCCAGCGGGCTTTTTACTCTTTTGACGCCTTGTTCCCTGAGAACATGCGTATAGATCATAGTTGTTGAGACGTCTTTATGTCCCAGCAATTCCTGGATGACTCGAATATCAGCGCCGTCCATCAGAAGGTGCGTGGCGAAACTGTGTCTGAAGGTATGGCATGTGGCCTTTTTCACTATCTTCGCATCTCGCGCCGCCTTCTGTAAGGCCGTTTCGTGAATATGATGGCGTCTTTTTTCATCTGAACGCGGGTCCTGCGAAATTCCCTTCGCGGGAAACACATACTGCCAACCCCATTCTTTCTCGGCATTGGGATATTTACGAGCCAGCGCATAGGGATAGGGAAGGTACACGAGACCGTATCCATTCGCAAGATCGTTTTTCATGAATTATTTTTGATAAGCACCGATTTTCGCGGAACAATTTGACATAAGATTTTCGTTGGCTCTCCATGGA
>CAZNBR010000221.1:0-3895 GCA_964571315.1 uncultured Syntrophaceae bacterium | reverse complement strand
GAAAAGAGAGACAGACTATTTTCTATTGTTAACAGATTAAGCCGCCCTGGTGGCGGAACTAGTCTGGCAACAGCAGTATCATTGGCCATGCCATATTTGAGGGATATTGATATGGTTTACATTTTAACAGATGAACAGAGTTGGCAAAAAGGCTCTTATGGATATGCAGCAGATGCATTTGGAAAAATGTTCGGCCAAAAAGGGAGCCTTCAAATAGTCAATCATAATTTAGGTCCTTACGGGACTTCAGAACTTCCACAAGATTCAAGGATTCTTGATATCAGTTCGGCGTACCGCTGTGCGGCTCCCCCATTTGAGGCGACAACGGCGCGTCCCGCCTCTCCCCTCCTGCGGAGGGATTCGGGGTCTTCCATCAGCCCGAGCATCTCGTCGAGAAGCTGACCGCCGTCCCTGACGGTCATGCCTCCCCCCGCCATCTCCAGCCGTTCTCTCTCGTCCGTGAAATCCTCCATCGAGGGACCGTAGAGAACGACCTTCCCCCACGCCGCGGGCTCCAGGATGTTCTGCCCGCCCCGGGGAACCAGACTCCCGCCGCAGAAGACCACCGTGGCGAGGCTGTAGACCCTGAAGAGCTCCCCGATCACATCGACGATAACGATCCGGCGGCCGGACCGCCTCTCACCCCTGCGTATCGCCGTCATCGTCACGCAGTCATCAAAACCGGCACCGTGCGCGAGGGAAAGGACCGCGCCGCCCCTCTCGGGATGCCGCGGGACGATAATCATAAGCATGCCGGGATATCGCTCTACCAGCCCCCGGTAGACCTTCAGGACCACATCGTCCTCCCCTTCGTGCGTGCTTCCCGCGACGAAGACCTGCGCTCCGCGGGGTATGTCCAGTATCGCCGCCACGCCGTCCCTGAGGGACTGATCCGCCCTCGCGGCAAGGCTGTCGTACTTCGCGTTCCCCATGATATGGATCTTCGACGGATCCACCCCCAGGGCCTCCAGCCGGGATGCGTCTATCGCGGATATGACCCCTGTCGCAGCAACCATGTTCATAACGTGCTTCCAGAAGAATCGCGTCTGCCGGTACCGTCGGAAGGAACGGGGTGAGATTCGGCCGTTGACCATCGCCACGGGAATCCTCAGCTTTTCGCAGGCGCGAATGAAGTTGGGCCATATCTCCGTCTCGACCGGGACAAAGATGTCGGGGCGCACCCTGTCTATGATCTTTCTCACGACGGAGGGGATGTCGAGGGGGTAGTAGATGTGTGATGTGGCGTCCGTGACGAGGCGGCGGGCCATCTCCTGGCCCGTCTCCGTGCTGGTGGAAAGGACGATACACGCCCCCGGACAGGACTCCCGCAGGGACGAGATGATGGGGGCGGCGGCGGTCACCTCCCCTACCGATACCGCGTGCACCCATATCCGGGGTGAGCCCTTCATCTCTTCGAAGACCTCCTCCGGTACGAACCCGAACTTGGGACCGATGCTCTTCCGATACTTCCCCGCAAAGACGATCTTCACCAGGAAGAAGGGCAGGAGAAACAGGGCCGCCACGGACAGGACGGCATTATAGAGCAGGTTCGCCATAGTCGCCCAAACATACTGATCTTTTCGCCTCCTGTCAAGCTCCTGCAAATCCGATTGACAGGCGGGGCAAAAGATAATAATATCGGCACAAATGTGATAGACGAAAGGAAACACTGGCTATGAAACGAACAGACAGGGTCTGCATGGTGGCGGCCCTCTTTCTGATATTCGCCGTTATCGGGTGTGCACGGTATGAGCGGACGGTTGTCCCCTTCAAGATGCCGACGGCTTATGCGAATGCGAGAGAGGTGGCGGGGGCGACCGTGGCGGCCAAGGCGTACAGCCGTGAAGAGGCAACGGCCGCTTTCGGGTTCGATATTGTCGGTTCGGGGGTGCTCCCCGTCCAGGTAATCTTCGACAACAGGGGGAAGCATCCCCTGCAGGTTGTCGCAAGCCGGACCTATCTGGTGGATGTCAAGAGCAACATCTGGCCGATCCTTGACCAGGGGCTGGCGTATGACCGGATAGAAAAGAAAACGGAGCTCGGAGAGGTCCTCCCCGAAGGGACAAAGTCCGGTCTGCTGGCGGGCGCGGCAGGGGCCGTCATCGGCGCGGCGATAGGGATCGTCACCGGAACCAACGTCGGTGAGGCGGCAGGCAAGGGGGCGGCCGTCGGGGCCGCCGCGGGGCTTACCCTGGGCGGGTCCAAGGGACTGGCCGATCGGGAGGCGCCGCACCGGATCGGGGAGGACCTGCGCAACCGGTCTCTCGAAGACAGGCCCGTCCCCCCGAACGACATATCCCACGGCTTCATATTCTTTCCCGGGGAGGCAAAGGAGGAGGCACAGGAACTTCGATTGACCATCAGGGAGGTCGACACGGGCGCCGTACATTCCCTCATCATGGGATTCTGATATGAAAAAGATCGCGCCATCCATTCTTTCCGCCGATTTCAGCAGGCTCGGGGAGGAGATTCGCGCCGTCGAAGATGCCGGGGCGGATATGATCCACGTGGACGTCATGGACGGGCATTTTGTCCCGAACCTGACCATAGGGCCTCCCGTCGTGGCATCCATAAAAAAGATCACGCATCTTCCTCTCGATGTCCATCTGATGATTGAGACCCCCGACCGGTATATCCGGGACTTCGCGGACGCGGGGAGCGACATCATCACCGTCCACGTCGAAGCGGCTGTCCACCTCAACCGGACGCTCCACCTGATCAGACAGCTGGGGGCGCGGGCTGGCGTCTCGGTCAACCCCGCGACCCCCCTTGCCGCCATTGAAGAGGTCCTCGGCGACATAGACCTCCTCCTGATCATGACGGTGAATCCAGGGTTCGGGGGACAGACATTCATCGAAAGCATGCTGCCCAAGATACGCAAGGCACGAGCGATGCTGGACCGCCTCTCCCCCGATGTCCTGCTCGAGGTGGACGGGGGGATCACCCTTCAGAACATAGGGGTGGCGGCCGAGGCCGGCGCCGACGTCTTTGTCGCCGGTTCCGCCATATTCCTCAGCGGGGACTACCGGGAGACGATAACAAACATGCAATCGGCCCTGGGCAGGTGATCGGCCCCACAAGGCACAGAGAGAAGGACGTTTTGGAACCACCGGACGTCCTTTTTCTTTGAAGGCACACAATGCACATCATCATAGACGGATACAATCTCATCAGGCAGTCAGATTCCCTGAGGCGTATCGAACGCTTAAGCCTGGAGGGGGGAAGAAGCGAGCTGATACGGAGGATCGCCGGGTACAGGAGGCTGCGGGGCCATAAGATGACGGTGGTCTTCGACGGGTGGATGGCCGGTCCCGCACAGGAGGAACGATCCCGGGAAGACGGCGTCCACATCGTATACTCCAGAAGGGGTGAGACGGCGGATGAGGTCATCAAAAGGATGGCACGGGCGGAAAGGGGCTCGGAGATCATCGTCGTCAGCTCCGACAGGGAGGTGGCGGACTCGGCCGTAAAGGCGGGGGGCGTGGCTATATCCTCACCCGAATTCGAAGAGCGGATGGGGGAAGAGGAGACGAAGAGAATGCCCTGCGGTGATGAAACCCCCGAAGAGGATGTCGGTATCCCCCCGAGATCCGGAACCGGAAAGAAGGGCGCCGCACGGAGAAGGTCCAAACGAGAACGGCAGGCCCGGAGAATACTGAGCAAGCTGTGAGAATCTTTTTACGAATGCGTCAACAGTAAACATTCACCATTCAACATTTAACATTGTACCCCATCACTGCCGGCACAGATCTATAAGCAGGCGTCTGAGTGCGAGCCCGGGGTCTATGCCGGAGGACTTCATGGCACGGTCCAGATCGGCAAGGCGGTGCAGGTAACCGACAAGCTCATCCCGGGAAAACCGGCCGGCATTTCTGAGGGCGTTGTAGATCACGTA